>JBKKAR010000001.1:0-7954 GCA_046714355.1 Gaiellaceae bacterium
GAGCGCCTGGCGCTGGCGCTCGGGGAGCGAGGCGACGAGGGCCCGCAGATCGCCGTTCAACGGCAGGGACGGCGCCGGGTGCTCGCCGAGCTCGGCCGGGATCTCCCGCTCCCGAGCCGCCCGCTTCCGCGCCGCGTTCACGACGATCCGCCAAAGCCACGGCTCGATGTCTCTCCCGCCGCGAAATCTCCGGCGGTGTCGGACCGCACGGACGAAGGCGTCGTGCACTGCGTCTCTCGCCAACTCGACATCACCGACGATCGCGATCGCCACCCGCAGGAACACGGGGTAGCGAGCACGGTACGCCTCCTCGATCTGGGCGAGGACGACGTCCGGCCGCGCAGCGGTCTTCACCCCTACATGATCCGCCAGGCGGCGTTTTTCTTTAGTTCAGACTTTCGCCGTGGCGACTCGGAGCCGGCGGCTCTGGCCGCCGCGAGCGAGGAATGCCACAGCGGCGATAGCGGTGGTCATGAGCACTACGAGGTAAGCACCGCCCGGTAGACGCGTCAGCACCTCCATCCCTGCGCCGACGGCGCCGGCGCACGGGATCGTCAGCACCCACGCAATCAGGATGTTCCCGGCGACGCCCCAGCGAACCGCCGAGAGCTTCGTCGAGGCACCCGCCCCCAGCACCGAGCCGCTGATGGTGTGGGTCGTCGAGACCGGGAAGCCATAGTGGGCGGTCGTCCAGAGAATCGTGGCGCAGGCCGTCTGGGCGGCGAAACCTTGCGGCGGGTCCAGCTTCGCGACGCGCGTTCCGAGCGTCTTGATGATCCGCCACCCGCCGGCGTACGTGCCCATCGCCATCGCCGCCGCGGCGCTGACGATCACCCAGAGCGGAGGCTTCTCGAAGTCCGGTGAGAGATGACCGGAAGCCACCAGGGCAAGCGCCATGATCCCCATCGTCTTCTGCGCGTCGTTGGTGCCGTGGGTGAACGCCACGAAGCCGCCGGAGACGAGTTGGAGGCGTCGGAAGAACCGGTTGACGAGCCCGGGTGCGCGCTTCCGGATGATCCAGAGCACCACGATCATCAGCGACGCCGCGAGTAGGGCGCCCAGGACCGGCGCGAGGAGCGACGGGACCAGCACCTTCTCCCTCAACCCGCCCCACTTGATGACGCCGAAGCCCCCGGCGGCCGCAGCCGAGCCGGCCATGCCTCCGATCAAGGCGTGGCTCGAGCTGGAGGGTAGGCCGAGATACCAGGTGATCAGGTTCCAGGTGATCGCACCGACAAGGCCGGCCAGGACGATCTCCAGGGTGATGACCTCCTGGTCGACGATCCCCTTGGCGATCGTCGCCGCCACCTCGAACGAGACGAAGGCGCCGAGGAAATTCAGGACGGCGGCGCTGAGGACCGCGGCCCGCGGCGAGAGCGCCCTGGTCGAAACGGACGTGGCGATCGAGTTCGCGGTGTCGTGGAAGCCGTTCGTGAAGTCGAAGAAGAGCGCGACTGCGACGACGGCGAAGAGCGTCAGCTCCATGGTCTAGGGCACTTAGAGGTTCTTGACGACGATGTTTCCGACGACGTCGGCGGTGGTCTCGCAAGCATCGATCGCGTCCTCGAGCGCCTCGAAGATGTCCTTCCAGCGGATCACCGTCACGGCGTCGACTTCTCCGTTCTCGAACAACCCCGCGATCGCGTCGCGAACGATGCGGTCCCCCTCGTCCTCCAGCCTCTTGACCTCGACGAGATGACGCTGCGCGCCTCGAAAGCCCCGCAGCTCCGCGAGCGCGCGGGCAAGGTGCTCGACCGCCTCGACGAGCACGCGGCACTGCTCGAGCGCCTCTTCCATCGTCCGGTCGACCTTGTAGAGCCCGAGGAGGTCCGAGGCGTTCTCGATGAAGTCGACCACGTCGTCGATCACCTTCGCGAGCTCGTAGATGTCCTCGCGGTCGAAGGGGGTGATGTACTGCGTGTTGAGCAGCTCGATGGTCTGGCGCGTGAGGTCGTCGCCCTTGTTCTCGAGCTCCTTCACCTCCGCCTGGCTGACCTCGGCCTGCGGCCAGGTCCGGAACCGGACCTCCGCCTTTCTCGCAGCCTCGAGCGCATTCTGGCCGGTGGCAGTTAAGAGGTCGTAGAACTCGGTTGTCCGAGGGACGAGCGAGATCTTCATGCGGGCGAACCGTAACGGAGCTGGAGCTACGAGTCTTCGGGATGCGAAGCGTCCGTGAACTCCCGGAACTCGCCGGTGACCAGGTAGGCGGTCTGCTCGCCGGTGTCGACCGCGTGGTCTCCGATGCGCTCCAGGCAGCGGGAGACGATGATCATGCGGAGCCCCCACTCCCGGATCGCCGGATCGTTTCCGAGCTCGAAGACGTGCTGCACGACCCGCCGGTTCGCGCGGTCGATCAGCTCGTCGAGCTCCGGGAGGCTCTCCGCGCCGGCGAGGTCCCGCTCGGCGAACGATCTCATCGCCACACGGATCATCTCCTCGGCTCGGGCGCCCATCTCCTCAAAGGCCTCTACGAGAGTCGCGTCGGGCTTGAGGTCGGCCGACAGCTTGGTGAGTTTCGCGATCGTCACGCAGAGGTCGGCCATCCGCTCGAGCCCGAGATTGATGTGGAGCACGGCCAGCACGAGCCGAAGATCGACGGCGACCGGCGTCTGGCGAGCCAAGAGCTGCTCGATCCCCTTGGTGATCTCGAGGTACCGAGAGTCGACCTCGTCGTCGAAGGCGATCACCTCGTCGGCCAGCTCCGAGTCTTGCTGCTCCAGCGCGTTGATGGCGCCGCGCAGCGAACGAAGGACGAGCTCGCTCTCTTCCTGGAGGTTGGCTTCGAGCCGGTCGAGCGCCTCCTGGAAGGACATCCTCATCCCATGAGAATAGTCGGCCCCTATCGCTTCGTTCATGTGGATGCCCTAGCGTTCGAGTGCTTAGCCAAAGCGGCCGGTGACGTAGTCCTCCGTCCGTTTGTCGGACGGCTGCGTGAAGATCTTCGAGGTGGCGTCGTACTCGACGAGGATTCCGGTGCGCTGGCCTTCCTCACCGCGAGTGACGCTGAAGAAGGCTGTCATGTCGGCGACGCGGGCCGCCTGCTGCATGTTGTGGGTGACGACGACGATCGTGTAGTCCTTCTTCAGCTCGTGCATGAGGTCCTCGATGCGCGTTGTCGCGATCGGATCGAGGGCCGACGCCGGCTCGTCCATCAGAATCACCTCGGGCTCGACGGCGAGGCAGCGCGCGATGCAGAGCCGCTGCTGCTGGCCGCCCGACAGACTCAGCGCGTTGGACTTCAGCCGGTCCTTCGCCTCATCCCAGAGCGCCGCCTGCTGCAGCGCCTTCTCGACGCGGTCGTCGAGCCCGTCGGTCATGCCCAGTACCCGCGGGCCGAAGGCGACGTTGTCGTAGATCGACTTCGGGAAGGGGTTCGGCTTCTGAAACACCATGCCGATCCTCCTGCGCACCTCGACAGGATCGACATGCGTTCCGTACAGGTCTTCACCGTGGTAGAGGATCGTGCCCTCCACCTTTGCGCTCGGGATGAGGTCGTTCATGCGGTTGAAGCAGCGGATGAACGTGCTCTTGCCACAGCCGGACGGCCCGATGAAGGCCGTCACGAAGTTGCGGTAGACCTCCAGCGATACCCCTTGCAACGCTTGGTTGGCACCGTAGGACACACCAAGGTCCTTGACGTCGAAGACGACTTCACGGAATTCCTTTGCAGGGAGCGGACGTGCTTGCTGGGCGACATCGACGTTCACGCCGGCCATTGTGACGGACGACAAAGAGGTCACCACCTTCTCTCGTAGCGATTGCGAAGCCAGATCGCGAACGCGTTTAGTGTCAAGAGGATGGCGAGGAGCACGATGATCCCGGAGGCAGCGAGGGTTCGGAACTCGTCCTGGGGTCGCGCGATCCACTGGTAGATCTGTACGGGAAGCGCGGTGAAGTCACCCAACAGCGTCGGGTTGAACGAGACGTAGGTCAGCGCGCCGACCAGCAGGAGCGGCGCCGTCTCCCCCAGACCTCGCGAGAGCGCGAGGATCGAGCCGGTCGCGATCCCCGGAAGCGCTCCCGGAAGTACCTGGCGCCAGACGACCTGCCACTTCGTCGAGCCGAGGGCGTACGCCCCCTGCCGGATCGAGTCGGGCACGGCGCGGATCGCCTCCCGGGCGGCGATGATCACCGTCGGGAGCACGAGCAGCGTCAGGATCATCGCCCCGGCGAGGAGAACACGGCCGAGGCCGAGCCCGCGGACGAGGAAGGCGAGCCCGAGAATCCCGTAGACGATCGAGGGGACCGCGGCGAGATTCTGGATGTTGACCTCGAGCATGCGGTTGTACCAGCGGTCCCGGTTTGCGTACTCCTCGAGGTAGATCGCGGTTCCCACGCCCAGCGGGACCGTGAAGGCGAGCAGCAGGATCCCGATGTAGATCGTCGCGAGAATTGCGGGCTCCGCCCCGGCGATCTGCGGATCTGCCGAGGGTGCCTCGAAGAACAGGACGAGGTCGACGAACCTGTACCCCTCGAAGAGGACCTGGACGAGCAACGCTCCCAGCGTCAGGAATCCGATCAGCAGGGAGAAGATCAGGAAGCCGTAGAAGATCCGGCCCGACCAAAGTCCGCGCGGCCTGCCTTTGTGGAGGTTCCCGGCGGCGGCGCTCATTCGTACACCTCCCGGAAACGGCGGACGAGCCTGACCGCGAAGAGGTTCATCACGAAGGTCAGGACGAAGAGCGTCGCGCCGACGGCGAAGATCGTCTTGTACTCGATCGACCCGGTCGGGACGTCGCCCTGACCGGTGGCGGCGATGAAGGCGGTCATGGTCTGCACCGCCTCCATGGGGTTCCACGTGAAGTTCGGCTGCCCGCCGGCGGCGATCAGCACGATCATCGTCTCGCCGACCGCGCGTGAGATCGCGAGCACGAACGAGGCGATGATCCCGGAGATCGCGGCGGGGACGACGATCAGCGTCGAGACGTGGAGGCGCGTCGACCCGAGGGCGTAGGCGCCGTCACGCAGGTCCTGCGGCACCGCCGACATCGAGTCTTCGGAGATCGACGCGACGGTCGGAAGCAGCATCACGCCCATCACGAGCCCCGCGCTGAGCGCGCTGAAGACGCCGACGGGAAGGCCGATTTCCTGGAGCCTCGGCGCGACGAAGGTGAGCGCGAAGTAGCCGTAGACGACGGTCGGGACCCCGGCCAGGATCTCGAGCAGCGGCTTGAGGATCTTCCGCGTCCGCGGCTGCGCGTACTCGCTCAGGTAGATCGCAGCTCCGAGCCCGAACGGTACGCACACGAGGCAGGCACACCCCGTGACGAGCAGCGTTCCTGCGATCAGCGGCAGGACGCCGAACGACGCCGGCTCGAACAGGGGCGACCAGTCCGTCCCGGTCAGAAAGTCGACGATCGAGATCTCGCGGAAGAACTCGATCGCGGGCTGGAAGAGGGCCAGGACGATCCCCACCGTCGTCGCGACCGAGACAAAGGCGCAAAGGGCGAGGACGACCTTGACGACGTCCTCGCCCCAGCGCCTGCGAGTGGCGCGGAGCCGGAGTGGCTGTGGTGCTGCTGCTCGTGTCGCCACTCCGGCCCTGCGTCCCCTTTCTATTCACGCGGTGCCAGGCTTAAGCTTGGCACCGCCACCTCAATAGTTCTTGCGGTTCTTGATCGCGGTGTTGTACTGCCTTTGGGCCTTGCGCAGTTGCGCCCTCGTCAGCGGCACGATCTTCGCAGTCCGCGAGATCGCCTTCTCGTTCACGATCATGTGACGGATGAAAGCGGCGACGACGTCCCGCTTGAACGCCTTCTTCTTCGAGTAGACGAAGAGGCCGCGGGAGAGCGGCCTGTACTGGCGGCTCTGGACGGATGCCACGCTCGGCGTGACGCAACCGTTACCGGAGTTGACCTGGAGGACCTTCAGGCGACTCTTGTTCTCGAGGTAGTACGAGAGCCCGAAGTACCCCATTGCGCCGCGCTCGCCGGAAACGCCGCGAACCAGCACGTTGTCGTCCTCGGAGGCCGAGTAGTCGGACCGGCTCTGACGGGCACGTCCGTTGATCTTCTCGGTGAAGAACTCGAACGTCCCGGAGTCGGTGCCCGGCCCGAACAGCTTCAGCGCGACGTTCGGGAACCCGGCCCGGACCTGGCTCCAGTTGTCCACCTTCGAGCCGCGATCCCAGATCTTCTTCAGCTCGTCCGTCGTCAGGCAGTTGACCCAGGTGTTCTGCCGGTTGACGACGAGCGAGATCCCGTCGTTCGCCACCAGGAACTGGATGTAACCGACGCCGGCCGTATGACACTTCGCCGCCTCGGAGAGGCGAATGGGCCGTGACGCGTTCGACAGATCCGTCTCGTTCTTGCAGAAGCGCTCGAAACCGCCGCCCGTGCCGGAGACCCCGACGACGACGCGGGCGCCCGAGTACTTGCGCTCGTAACTCTCGGCGGCAGCCTGGGCGAAGGGCGCGACTGTGCTCGAGCCGTCCGCCTGGACCGTCCCCCTGATGGCTTGCGCGCCGGCGACGGCGGCTGCGACCGTCGCGAGCGCGACAACCGCCGTTCCGCCTCCGACGAGCAGAAGCCTGCGGATCCTTCTCATGTTGTTGTCCCCTTTCGAAGTCCTGCCTGGTCCCAGACGATTGTTCAGAGGCCCGTTGTGCCCATGGGTTCCAGAGACGTGAAGGTCTGGTTGCGATCCGGTGAACCCGTTAGAGGCTCCAACATGGTGAGCCTTGCGTCGCCGTCCAGCGCGGCCCGGCGGCACAAGGCTCATCGTGTTGGAGCCTCTTGCTCCTCGACACCCACGCCGCCGCTGTCGAGCGCGGTGCGAGCGCGCTCGAGCTGGTCCTCCGTCATCGGGACGAACTTGGCTCCTCTGGCCAGACGCGCCTGGTTGTCGAGCACGAAGGTCAGGAAGGGCTCGACCGCGGGCTTTTCGGCGACCGAGTCCTCGTTCACGTAAGTGAACAGCGGTCGCGAGAGCGGCTTGTAGGAACCGTCCTGCACGCTCTCGACGCTCGGCTCGACGCACCCTTCCCCGCCGTCGACCGCAACGCCGCGCAGAAGATTCTCGTTCTCGAGGAGGTACGAGAGCCCGAAGTAGCCGAGCGTGCCGTTCTCGCCCGAGACGCCGCGGACGGTGACGTTGTCGTCCTCGCTCGGGGTGTAGTCGCTGCGGCTCGCGCCCTCCTCGCCGACGATCGCGTCCGTGAAGTAGTCGAACGTCCCGGAGTCGGTGCCGGCGCCGAAGAGCGTCAGCTTCTCGTCGGGGAACTTCGGATCGACGTCCTTCCAGCTGTCGACTTTCGATTTGGGCTCCCAGATCTTCTTCAGCTGCTCGACGGTCAGGCACGTCGCCCACGTGTTCTTCTTGTTGACGACGATCGAGATGCCGTCGTTCGCGACCTGAAGCGGGAAGTGCTCGACGCGGTTCTTCTCACAGAGCTGAGTTTCCTCGTCCTTGATCGGGCGGGAGGCGTTGGACAGATCGGTCTCGCCGCGGCAGAAGCGCTCGAACCCGCCGCCCGTCCCGGAGGTGCCGACGGTGATCCTCACCTTTGGCTCCTGCTTCCGGAAGCGCTCTGCGGCGAGGCTCATGAGGGGCGCGACGGTGCTCGACCCGTCCGCACGAACCCGGCCGGTGAGCTCTTCCTCCTCGAATCCGCCCAGCGGATCCTCGGTGGAGGTCCCGGCCGCTACGGGCTCGTCGACGGGGCGCTCTCGTCCACAACCGACGAGGACGAGCAGCAGGAGACAGGCGACAGCGAGCGCACGCACCGAGCCCGATTGTCGGCAGGGCGCCGGTCGGCATGTGGTGAACGTCAGGTAACGAAGTGGTGAACGGCCCTAGCTCGCCGGGAAGCGGCAGGTAATGGTCAATCCTTGGCCCGGCGCGCCTTCCGCCTCCACCGCGCCGCCGCCCGCGGCGACGATGTGCTTGACGACCGCCAGGCCGAGGCCGGTCCCGCGGGAGCCTCGGACGCGGTCGGCCCTGAAGAAGCGCTCGA
>JBKKAR010000002.1:0-9893 GCA_046714355.1 Gaiellaceae bacterium
CCGTTGCATCGCCTCGTGGAAACGGAGGCACCGGCGGTGCCCCCGTGGTCGATACCGAGACGGCCTTCCCTGCAAGCCGAATTGCCCAAAAAGAAAGGGCCGGAACCTGTGAAGGCCCGGCCCTTTCCGGTACTAGCGGCTCACCGGCCTGCGGCTTACGGGCCGGTGATCGTGATGTACGCCCCCGTGAAGCCTGCGAAGGTGAGCGTATACGTGAAGCTGTCGAGCGTCAGAGTCCCCGGCTGGAATTCGGGCGTCCAGTTCGGATTCGGGCAGGGCTCCGCCAAGTCCAGATCTGGGCCTGCTGACTGCTGCGGTACCCTCATCCTCCCATTCTTCCTGGAAGTCACCGTGGCCACACTATCGTCCGAGAAGCTCGTCTCGTGGGACTCGACGATGTTGCCTCCGGGGTTGCGACAGTCAACGATCGCCGAGTAGTTAGCAGTCAAACTCACTACCGCGTTCTGGTTGCCCACCCCTCCGAGCTCGTACGTGCTACACGTGACCGAGAGGCCGTCCGTGCCAACCGTGCAGCCGATTGCACCCGACTGCAGATGCGCACCCGACGGGGCATTCGCCGGGTTGATGACTGTGGCGATGGCAGCCAGAGCTACCGGAGCCGACACGGCCATCAGCGCCATCGACAATGCTGTGATTATTCCTACTCGTCTCATGTTCCTTGTTCTCCTTGCTTTCCCAGTGCTACGACTGAGCGTTTTGATGGACGCGAGCGAGCGGTAACTTCACCGCCCGTGGCGTAATGACAGAGGAGCTTCATGTTCTGTTCGATTACCTCCCTTCGACGACGTATCTCTATCGTCGCGGTGGCGCTGGGTTTTTGACAGGGGCGCTTGCCGAATCTTTCGCGTTCGGGTTCTGCCTTAGATAACTCCGGCAAAGGCCGTACGGAAGTGACACTTGAAAGACGCCCCCAATTGCGCTAAAACTGGGCACCCCGGCCGGGGTCAGAAGGGAGCGCAAACGACTTCTGCAGCCTCGATCTTCATCGTTGACGGCGATGGCCGCTCCCGCACGCTCATCTCGCGCGTGCTAAGGCGGGTCGGCTACACCACCTATATGGCTGAAACCGGCGAGGAGGCGCTCGCTGCGGCCAAGCGGGAGGCCCCCGCGCTCGTCATTCTCGAGGTGCTCCTGCCCGGAGTGTCCGGCTACGAGGTCTGCCGCGAGCTCAAAGACGAGTTCGGCGAAGCACTGCCGATCGTCTTCATCTCGGGAACTCGCACGGAGTCCGGCGATCGGGTGGCCGGCCTCCTCGTCGGCGGCGACGACTACCTCATAAAGCCATTCGATCCCAACGAGCTGCTCTCACGCGTGCGAAGGCTCCTCTCTGCTCCGCTCCCGGACGGACGGACGGCGCGCACGCTGACGAGGCGGGAACTCGATGTTCTCTCGCTCCTCGTCGAGGGGCTCAGCCAGCCCGAGATCGCGGAGACGCTCTTCATAAGCCCTAAGACCGTCGACAAGCACATCGAGCACATCCTGGCCAAGC
The DNA here is from genome assembly GCA_046714355.1 of Gaiellaceae bacterium. Classification (GTDB taxonomy): domain Bacteria; phylum Actinomycetota; class Thermoleophilia; order Gaiellales; family Gaiellaceae; genus JACDAN01. The sequence continues at coordinate 1,511 of JBKKAR010000002.1, forward strand.
TCGGTGTTCACAGCCGGGCGCAGGCGGTCGCGCGCGCCGTTCGTGACGGGCTGATCGAGAGTCATCGCCGTGACTGGCCGGACGCGTCGGCGGTCGTTCGCGAGTGATTGTCTTGGGGCCGGATTCCGATCTTTCGATCAACCCGCTCGGCGTGGGTGCCGGCTTTCGCCGATGCCTCAGGCGCTGGCGTCGCTCCGCTGGGCCGGCTCTGGACATGCCCCGGGGCGGCGGTTGGCCGCGCTGCATCGTCCAGTGCCTGCCGTGTAAGCGCTTCGGGCCAACGCTTCGCGGGCAAGCGCGCGCTCACGCTTGGATGCTGACTTGATCCCGCGTGAAGCCGCCTCGGAGGCGCGGAGGCTGGCCGCGGCTGAGAGCCCGGTTCTGCGCGGCCGCGATCAAGGCGACCCGGACGACCTTCGCGCTGGAGACAGGGGTGGTGCGAGGTCCAGAAACCAGCTATGCCGGCAGCGGATCCCGTCGGTGTACGGAGTCTCGGGCTGGCAACCGTTCGCGGCGACAGCTTGGGCCACGAGGTAGGAGGCGATGGACGGGTCTGATTCGCGCTTGGCAGGCGGCGCAACGCTCGCCGCGTAACGTGGACTCATCGGTTTTTCCTCTCGTCGGCGTAGATGTATTCACGAGCCGCCGGAACAGACGCTCGAAGAACCCCGGCTTCCTCGGAGGTTCGCAGCTGCAGTCCGGCGAAAAGTGGTTGCAGCCGTAGGCACCACGTATCGACTCGGCGGCTGAACGTGTGGCGCTCGATCATCTCGCGTTGCTCCACGTCCGCGGCCGAGAGCGGCGTCGGGCTGTCGGGGCCTCACGCCACGGCCTGCGGATCGGAATGAATCCACCGATCAAGCTCTGCGACGTCGAGGCGCACCGCCGGGCCTTTGCCTCCGAGCCGGTACGCCGGGATTTCTCCTGCGGCGATCTTCATGTAAACCGTCATCGGATGCAGCCCGAGATGGACGGCCGCCTCCTTGACGTCGATGAAGCGTCTGTCAGTCAGCGTTGTCATCGGCTAATAGGTTTTCGTCAGAGGCGGGCGTACGGTGGACGGCGTGGAGCTCATGAGTGAAGGTCTCGTACTACGCCCGGCCGGCGAGGGCGACCTCGACTTTTACTTCGAGCTGCGGAACCGACCGGAGATCCTCGCGCTCCCAGGCCGTGAACCGCGCCCGCGGTCGGAGGTTGAGCGTCAGCTACGCGGGTGGATCCAGCGGTGGCAGGAGCAGGGCTTCGGGACTTGGACAGTGTTCGACCGGAAGACCGACGCGCGTCAGGGGCGAGTAGAGCTCGACCCGATGGGCCTGGGCTGGGCGGGGATCTCGCCGGACACGATCGAGGTCGGCTGCGTCGTCCATCCAACGCACTGGAACCGAGGCATCGCGACTGAGGCGACCCTGCTCGTCGTCGCGGATTGCTTCAGTCGAGTCTGGCTGGATCGGCTGGTCGCGCTGACGACGAGCGACAACAAGCCATCGCTGCGCGCGCTGGAGAAGCTCGGCATGCAGCGCGGTGGCGAGACTCAGCACGAAGGTGACCAAAAGACGTACGAGCTGTTCGAGCTCACTCAACCTGCTCCGCAACGTAGGTAGCCCAAACCGGGCACTCGCTGTCGATTAGCACCCGTGACATGGGCGCCGCTCGGGGTCGAGGGATCGTGAATCGGGCCTGCTAACCGCGGGCGACGCTCGGGTGACTCTCCCGAACACTCGCCCACGCTTGAGTTGCCACTCTAGGCAATCTTCGAGGTAGGCACCGGGGTAGGCACCACATGCGCGTTCCCGGCATCCCTGGCATGCCTGACCCGCGCAACCATGCGATTCCCGGGTAGCCATGCGCGGGATGAAGGCGCATACGGGATTCTAACCCGTGCCGCCGCCGTGAGAGGGCGGTGTCCTAGGCCACTAGACGAATGCGCCGAGCGAGGCGTGATTGTAGCGACGGACGGGTAGAACTGCGCCATGGCCAACTGGCTGAAGAAGCTCCTCGGGAGCGGCGATGACCCGGCTACTCGCGAGGACGATCCGAGGGGCGGCACGCAGAGCGACGAGTACCGCCACGCCGACCCGCGCGACATCGTCGAACAGGGCGGCATGACGATGAGTGGGCCAGGCGGCGCACCCCAGGAAGGCCTCTCGGTCGAGGAGCGTCGCGACCTCGATCGCGATACCGACTGACGACGTAAACCAGGAACCGCCCCGCATCATTTCGGCCAGGGTTCTAGACTGCCCCAGTGGCCGTGCGCGCTGATCGGCAGGCCGACCGCCGCCGGCAGATCCTTGATGCGGCCGTCAAGGTCTTCGCTCGCAGCGGCTTCCACACCTCCCGGGTCGGGGATATCGCCGAGGAGGCCGGTGTCGCCTACGGCCTCGTGTACCACTACTTCAAGTCGAAGGACGAGCTCCTCGAGACGATCTTCCGCGACACCTGGACGCAGATGCTGGCCCGCGTGCAGGAGGTGGAGAAATCCGGCGTTCCGGCTGATGAGCAGGTACGAAGGGTCACGGCGCTGTTGCTGCGGACCTGGCGCCGCGATCCCGACCTCGTGCGCGTCCTCGTCCGCGAGGTGACGCGTAGTCCACAGGTCCAGCAGGAGATCGAAGAGATCACGCAGGCGATGCAGGCGCTGGAGGGCATCATCCGGCGCGGCCAGGAGACCGGAGAGTTCAAGAATGAGGTCGATCCGCGCCTCGGCGCCGTGGTCTGGTACGGGGCATTGGACGAGATCCTCACCGGGTGGGTACTCGGGCAGCTACCGGATACCGACGAGGAGATCGCGAAAGCGGAACAGAACGTCGTCAGTCTGTTGGTTGATGGACTCGCCCGGCGGTAAAGACCTCGACTGATTAGTCAGTCAATTTCCGTGTTGTAATGCGGTCGCCGCGCCGTTAATCGAACCGGAATTCGACGCCCCGCGTTTAGGGAAAGAGGGGGAGCACGCCTCCCAGGCGTGGGGCTTGCCACCGCGGGTCCCCGCGCTTCCCCGTCACTCCTAGGACAGCGCGGTGTCGCCGGGACGCGGCTCGACCACACCGGTCTCGGGCGGGCCGACGACGGGCGGGCTGAGCGGGCGGAGGTACAGCCATTCGTAGGCAAGCGCACCGAGGACACCACCGGCGAGCGGGCCGATGTACCAGATCCAGAAGTCGTCCCAGTTGTTCCCGAGCAACTGCGGGCCGAAGGCGCGAGCGGGGTTCATGGCCGCGCCGGTCAGCGGGCCGGCCATCAGGACGTCGAACGTGATCGTGAGCCCGATAGCGAGACCCGCGATCGACTTGAACGAGCCTCGCGGGTCGGCGGCGGTCGCGAAGATGACCCAGACCAGGAAGAACGTCAGGATCGCCTCGATGATCAGGGCGGCCTCCGGCTCGATGCCCGGGCCGACGGCAGGCGCGCCGAGCGTGGCCCGAGTCTCGCCGGTGAAGATCCACTTGAGCAGCGCTGCGCCGGCGACGGCGCTCGAGATCTGGGCGATCCAGTAGGCGAGCGCGACGACCGGAGAAAGCCGCCCGGTGACGAGGAAGCCCAGCGTCACGGCGGGGTTGAAGTGTCCGCCGGAGATGTGGCCGACGGCCGAGGCCATCACGGCGATCACGAGGCCGTGGGCGAGCGCGATCTCGAGATTTCCGGCACCGGCGGAGGGCGCGGCGACGAGGACGGCGCCCGCCCCGACAAACACGAGCGCGAACGTTCCGACGAACTCGGCGGCGGCTCGGCGGAAGACATCGCTCATCACGGCGCGGAGGGTATTGAGCGCACCGGACGGTAGGCCCCGCTGCCTCTCGGAATAGGCCGAACGGCCTATTGAAGCCCGGTGACTCGCCTGCCAAGGTCAACCACTGTGGAGAGAGAGAACATCGCGAGCCTGAAGCTGGCGTTCTCGGCGGCGTTCATCGCGCTGTGCATGGCCGCAGTGGCCCTGCTCGGCGCCACAGCCTAGATTGGAGAAAAAGCCGCGATTTGCGGCTCTTTCTGTGAGGCTGCGGGGCTAGGATTCGAACCTAGACTACTCGGTCCAGAGCCGAGCGTCCTACCTTTAGACGACCCCGCAACGGGCCTCGGATTGTAGCCGCCTGGCTAGGAGAACTCGGTAAACCTGCGGTGCAGGACGAGCGGAGCGAACGAGTAGAACGCGATGCCCACGGTGTCGATCGCGAGCGTCGCGATCCAGGCCCCGAGAACGTTCTCCAGCGCGAGATAGCCGATCGCAACCGGGACGGCGACGAGGACGGCGCCGATCAGCGTGAGCAGGACGAAGACCCCGAGCACGCTCCACGTCTGGCCGCGAACGAGCTCGTTCGAGCGCCGGAGAGACTCCCGCCAGGACGCGCCTTCGAGCACGATCAGCGGCACGACGAGCGCCCAGCGGGCGACAAGCAGGAGCCCCGGCACGATCAGCGCCAGCGTCCCGAGGAGAATCCCCATCGTCGTGACGACCGCGGAGATCACGAGGTCGGGAAGCTGCGACGCGGTCCGCCGGTAAGCGTCCACCGGTGTCGGGTCGCCGACGCCGGCGCCGGCGTCGTGAACGAGCGCGGCGATGACCCAGGGAAAGAAGACGAGCCCGACCGCCGCGGTCAAGCCGACCCACGCCCACCAGCCGAGCGCCCGTGAGTCGAATCCGGGATCGAGGAGGAGGACGAGGAGCTCGAGCGGGGCGAGAAGGGCCGCGACGATCACGAGCGTCCTCCAGAAGCGGCCGAGGAACAGCCGCCAGACCTCGGCCACGACCTCCCTGATCACGCCTCAGGCGACGTCGGAGGCCCAGTCGCCGTACAGCGCCGTGTAGAGCCCCTTCTTCGCCATCAGCTCGTCGTGGGTGCCCTGCTCGACGATCCCTCCGTGCTCGAGCACGACGATGAGGTCGGCGCCGCGGATCGTGGAGAGGCGGTGGGCGATCACGAAGGCGGTTCGCCCGGCGAGCAGCTTGCGCAGCGCGGTCTCGATCTTGCGCTCCGTACCGATGTCCACGGAAGACGTGGCCTCGTCGAGGATCAGGAGCCTCGGATCGGCGAGCAGCGCACGGGCGAAGGCGACGAGCTGGCGCTGGCCGAGCGAGAGACGTGTGCCGCGCTCCTGGACGTCGGTGTCGTAACCGTCCTCGAGCCGCATGATGAACTCGTGTGCGCCGACTGCGGCCGCCGAGGCCCGCACGTCTTCGATCGTCGCATCCGGGCGGCCGAACGCGATGTTGTCCCGCACGCTGCCGGCGAACAGGAATCCCTCCTGCGGGACGATTCCGAGCTGCCGCCGGAGCGACTCCTGGGCGACGTCGCGCAGGTCGATCCCGTCGACGGTTATCCGGCCCTCCTGCGGGTCGTAGAACCGCGCCAGGAGCTTCGCGATCGTCGACTTGCCGGCGCCGGTATGGCCGACGAAGGCGACGGTCGTGCCGGCCGCGACGTCGAGGTCGATGCCGTGGAGAACCTCGGGACCCGTGCGGTAGCCGAACCGGACGTTCTCGAGCCGGACATGGCCGTCGATGGACGGGAGCTCCCTGGCGTCGGGCCGGTCGCGCACCTCCGGCTCCTCGTCCATCACGTCCATGATCTTGTCGAGCGCGGCCACCGCGGCCAGGAACGTGTTGTAGAGCTGCGAGAGCTGCTGGATCGGGTCGAAGAAATTGGACACGTAGAGGATGAACGCGAAGAGCGTCCCGACCGTGACCTCGCCGCCCGCGAGCAGGTAGCCGCCGTAACCGAGCACGACGGCCGTCGAGACTGCCGAGAGGAAGTCGACGAACGGGAAATAGAAGCCGTTCGCGAGCACCGTCTGGTGGTTCGCCGCCCGGTAGTGGGCATTGATCTCCTCGAAGTTTCGGCGGCGTGACTTCTCGCGCGTGAAGGACTGCACGACCCGCATGCCGGCGATGTCCTCGGCCAGCGTGGCCGTGACGAGGCCGAGTCGCTCGCGGACGGCGCGGTACGCCCTCGACGACCGGATCCGGAAGATCGCCGTCGCGATCGCCATTGCCGGCATCACGCTCAACGTCGCCAGGGCTAGGCGCCAGTCGAGGTAGAAGAGCACCGCCGCCGAGCCGACGAGAATCAGGGTGTTCTGGACGAGCGTCGTGACCCCGTCCGTGACCAGCTGGTCGAGCGCGTCGACGTCGTTCGTCAGCCGGCTGATGATCACGCCCGCGCGGTTCCGCTCGAAGTAGCCGAGCGAGAGGCCCTGGAGGTGCCGGAAGAGCTTGTTCCGGAGGTCGGCAAGGATCCGCTCGCCCGTCCAGCCAGTGAAGTAGGTCTGCAGAGCGCTCGTCACCAGGTTTGCGAAGCCGGCGACGACGAAGAGAAGGACGATGACGGCGAGGGCGTGGAGATCGCGCTGGCGAATCCCGTCGTCCAGCGCGATCTTCGCGAGGAACGGCGGCGCGAGAGCCGTCAGCGTCGCGGCGAGCAGCGTGACGATCGCCAACGACGTCTGGAGCTTGTAGGGCGCGGTCAGGCGTGCGAGCGTCGAGATCCGGCGAACCGTCCGCTGCCACGACCAGTCGTCGACCTGCGCATCGCGCTGCGCGCTCAGGTGGCCGCCGGGCTGCCAGACCTTCACGCCGTCGCCTCCGCCCGCTGCTCGACCCGCTCAGCGAACTCGCGCTCGAGCAGGCCGTGGTCGTAGATCTCCCGGTACACGGCGCTCGACTCGATCAGCTCGTCGTGTGTCCCGCGCGCGGCGATCCGGCCGCGGTCGAGGACGACGAGCTCGTCCGCGAGCGCCAGCGTCGAGAGGCGGTGGGCGATGATGATCGTCGTCCGGCCGCGCATGACCTGCCGGAGGCCGAGCCGGATCTTCGCCTCGGTCGTCGCGTCCACCGACGCCGTGGCGTCGTCGAGGATCAGGATCCGTGGGTCGAGCAGGAGCGCGCGCGCGATCGCGATCCGCTGGCGCTGACCGCCCGAGAGTGTGATTCCCCGCTCGCCGATCACCGTGTCGTAGCCCTCGGGCAACTCGGCGATGAACTCATGCGCCTGAGCGAGGCGCGCCGCCTCTTCGACCTCCTCCTGGGTGGCGTCAGGCCGGCCGAACGCGACGTTCTCCCGCACCGTGTCCGAGAAGAGGAACGGATCCTGGGCGACGATTCCGATCGCCCGCCGCAACGAGACGAGCTTGAGCTCACGGACGTCGAGGCCGTCGACCGTCACCTGCCCGTCCGTCACGTCGTAGAAGCGCGGGACGAGCCCGGCCAGTGTCGTCTTCCCCGAGCCGGTGTGCCCGATGAGCGCCACGGTGCGGCCGGGCTCGAGCACGAGGTCGATCTCGCTGAGCACCGGGCGCTCCGGGTCGTAGCCGAATGACACCTGCTCGAATCGGACACGTCCGTCGCCGGGCGGGAGGTCGGCGGCGCCCGGCCTGTCGGTCACATCCTCCGGTTCGTCCATCACCTCGAAGATCCGTTCGCCCGAAGCCGTCGCCCGCTGAGCCTGGCCGATCCACATGCCGAGCATCCGCAGCGGCATCACGAGCATCACGACGAGGACGTTGAAGAAGATGAACGAGCGGAGGCTGAGGTCGCCGTGGACGACCATCCGCCCGCCGACGAGCAGCACGACCGCCTGCGCCACGAGCGGCAGGAACGCCAGCAGCGGCACGTAGAGGGCACGCTGCTTGTTCGCCTGGACGCTCTGGTCGAACACGCGCTCCGAGCGCTCCGCGAACTTCTCGCCCTCGGTGCGCTCCTGCGCGAACGACTTGACGACGTGGACGCCGACGATGCTCTCCTCGGCGACGGTCGCGACGTCCGCCATCTTCTGCTGGACGTCCCGCAGGATCGGGTGCGAGACGGACGAGTACCGGTAGGCCACGACCACGATCAGCGGCGTGATCGCCGTCGCCGCCAGGGCAAGCCGCCAGTTCGCGACGTACATGACCGCCGTGACCCCGACGATCGTCGTCACGTGCTGGAAGAAGAAGATCAGGCCGTAGCCGAGGAAGAAGCGGACGGCCTGGAGGTCGACCGTCGCCCTCGACATCAGCTGGCCGGTCTGGTGCCGGTCGTAGAAGCCGAACGAGAGCCTTAGGAGCTTCGCGTACAGCGCATTGCGCATGTCGAACTCGACACCCAGCGCCTGCCGACCCGAGATCAGCCTCCGGCCTGCCATGAAAATCGCGCGCGCGGCTCCGACTGCGAGCACGAGCGAGGCGACGGTGTAGAGGGCGCGGCGGCTCTCGGCGTCGATCGCCTGGTCGAGCCCGGTCGCGGTGAGGTAGGCGATCACGATCGCTGCGCCCTGTGAGGCCACCGCGAGCACGATCGAGACGGCCAGCGACCACTTGTACGGCTTGAGAAAGCCGAGGAGCCGGACAAATGTCTGGCGATAGGGCGGTGGCGTTGCCATCGCCGAAATCTAGCCGCCGCTACTTGCCCTGCGGGCGT
>JBKKAR010000003.1:0-5282 GCA_046714355.1 Gaiellaceae bacterium
GAGTGAGGTTGCTGCTGCACCAGTTCCGCGCGGAGCAGCGGCTCTTCTGGCGCAGCCGGGAGCTGGCGTTCTTCACGTTCCTGCTCCCGATCGTCTTCTTCCTGATCCTGGCCTCGGCGTACGGCGACGACGAGATCGACGGCGCAGATGGGCACCTTTACCTGCTCTCCGGAATGATCGGCTACGGCGCCGTGGCAACGACCTTCGCGGGGCTCGCGCTGCTGCTCGTGATCCGCCGAGAGTCGGGCGTCCTCAAGCGGCTGCGGGCAACCCCGCTCCCGGGCGGGACGTACATCGCCGCCGTTCTGGGCTCGATCGTCTTCGTCTTCTTTCTCGAGGCCGCCTTGCTCGTCTTCCTCGGAAAGCTGGCGTTCGACGTGGCACTTCCGGACAAGGTGTTCTCGCTCGTGCTCGTGCTCGCTCTCGGAGCGGGGGCGTTCGCGGCGCTGGGCGTCGGTCTCACGGCGGTGATCCGCAGCGCGGAGGGCTCATCCGCGGTCGTCAATGCCATCTACCTCCCGCTCACGTTCATCTCGGGCTCGTTCTTCTCGTCCGACACCTTCCCACGGGTGCTGCGCGCCTTTGCCGAGGCGCTGCCGCTCGTGCACTTCATCCGCCTGGTCCGCGACGTCATGGTCTTCGACGACCAGATCTGGGAGCACCCGACGGCGGTCGCGATCGTGGCGGCCTGGGGCGTCGTCGGCACCGTTGTCGCCGCTCGCGGATTCCGCTGGGAACCGCGAGAACGTTAGGCCCGCACGGTTTTCGGGTAACAAAGCGCCGTCCATGAGCGCAATCCCCGCCATCGCCTTCGCGGTGCACGAACACGAGACGCCGGCCCTCGAGGTCCGCGTCAACTTCGGCGTTTTCGCAGGGCGAGAGGCGACGGCGGCCGAGATCGACGAGCTGGCTGTGACGCTGCTGGAACAGGTCGGCGCCGTCTCGATCGTCGCCGAGGATCGCCACGAGATCGACGGACACTCCGAGGCGTCGGTTCATCAGGTGCGAATCGAGATCGCCCGCGACGCACTCCCGACGGAGCGTCAGCAGCTCGAGGAGCTCGGGGTGCGCGTGGTCGTCGCCGCCGAGCAGTGGGCCGCCGCCTGCATCGCAGCGCGGCACGCCGAGATCAGCGAGCTTTAGAGCTCGTTTCAGTATGGGGCTCGTCGCCAGGGTGCGATGGGTGGATGCCGAGCCCGGACGCAGGCCGCGTTCATATCCACAGATATGGGCGCGGCTGAGGACGACGCCTGGCGCCGCCCAGCGTGGCCTGGCGGCTCAGCACTCACTCTCGAACGAGCTCTAGGACGTCGGAGAGTCGCTCCATGGAAGCGCCGTCCCACCGCTCCCCCTCCTCGGTGAGCGGCTCGCCGGGCGCGCGCAGTTGCACGGAGGCCATGCCCGCGCGCTCGGCGCCCGGCAGCTCGTCGTTCGCACCGTCGCCGACGAAGAGGCAGTCCCCCGGTTCGACCTGAAGCTCCTCGCAGGCGAGCTCGTAGATGCGCCGGTCCGGCTTGCTCACGCCGACCGAGCAGGAGAAGACAGCGGAATCGAAGAGTCCCGCGAAGGGCGTTTCCTCCCAGACATCCGGGACGTCCTGTGAGCAGGCACTGATCATCCCCAGCCGGTGCCCGCGCCGCCGAAGCTCCTCGAGTGTCGCAACCGCATCGGGGCGCGGGACGAGCGACTCCAGCGTCCAGTCACGCCGAGCCTTGATGACCGGCATGACGTCTCCGGCAAAGCCGATCTCTTCGGCGAGCGATCGGAAGTGAGGCTCGATCGGGCCGATTTCACGTTCGCGCCGGCCGCGAAGCCAGACCTCCCGGAAATCGTCGGGATCCAATCCGAAGTGCGCGGCCAGGCTCGCGTGCATTCGCCGCGCCGACTCCACCGGCCACGGAACCAGCGTCTGCCAGAGGTCGAAGACAACCGCTTGGTACTTCACTTCTTCAGCTTCTCGAGCTGCTTCCAGGTCCGCGTGTTGACGACGTGCTCCTTGGTCAGCCACGCCCGGCGTGCCAGTGCGACGCCCAGCTCGGCGAAGTCGAGCGCTCCAATCTCGTGGCTGTCCGTGTTGACGACGATGCGGACACCGGCCTCCGCCGCCGCCCTGGCGTGGACGTCACGTAGGTCGAGGCGGTCGGGCTGCGAGTTGATCTCGACGAACGTCCCGGTCTCGACCGCCTTCGCAAAAGCGCGGTCGAGCGCGATGTCCGCGCCCTCGCGCCGGTTCAACTTTCTCGCCGTCATGTGGCCGATGCAGTCGACGTGCGGGTTCTCCATCGCCGCGAGGAGGCGCTCGGTCGCGCTCTTGTCGAACGCCGAGTGGAGCGAAGCGACGACCCAGTCGCAGCCGGCGAGATCCTCGTCGGCCATGTCCACCGAGCCGTCGGCTCGAATACTGACCTCGATCCCGCGCAGGATCCGGAACGGCGTCAGCCGTCCGTTCAGCTCTGCGACCTCGTCCCACTGCGCCTGCAACCGCCCCTCCCGGAGGTAGTGCGCATGGTCTGTGATCGCGACGTAGTCGTAGCCGCGTGCCTTCGCGGCGGAGGCCATCTCCTCGAGCGTGTTCTTGCCGTCGTTCGACCACGTCGAGTGCATGTGCAGGTCGCCGCGGAGATCCGACACCTCGACGAGCTGCGGAAGCTCGCCGCGACGGGCGGCCTCCAGCTCGCCGGCGGCCTCACGCAGCTCCGGCGGGATCCACTGGTAGCCGAGCCGCTCGTAGAGCTCCTCTTCCGTCGCAGCCGTGAAGACCTCGCCGCTCTCGAGCTCCTTGACGCCGTACTCGGAGACGGAGAGCCCGCGCCGCACGGCGTCCTCGCGAAGCGCGACGTTGTGGCGCTTCGAGCCGGTGAAGTGCTGGAGGAGGTTCCCGTAGGAGTCCGGCGGGACGACGCGGAGATCGAACACGAGCCCGTCGTGCGAGACGACTGTCGCCTTCGTCTTCCCGTGCGCGGCGACCTCGGCCACCCATTTCAGCTTCGTCAGGTACTCGGTCAGCGCGGCCGGGTCGGATGCCGTCGCGATGATGTCCAGATCCTTCACGGTCTCGGTGCGACGTCGTACCGATCCCGCTTCCGAGACCTCGTTGCTCGCGGGGTGCTCGCGCAGCACGTCGACCACCGCCTGCACGGCCGGGAGCGCGGTCGCGAGGAGCGTCCGTTTCTCCTGCGGTTTCTCGGCGAGAGCGCGCAGGATCCGCTCCTCGGTCTTCGCGCCCAGCCCGGGAAGCGTACGCAGCCGCTCGGCCTCGGCAGCTCGCTGGAGCTCGTCCATGGTCGTGATCCCGAGCTCCTGCCAGATCCGCCGCGCGGTCTTCGGTCCGAGGGCCGGCAGTCGGAGGAATTCGGCGACTCCGCTCGGGATCCGCTCCTTGCGCTTCGTCAACGCCTCGATCTCGCCCGATTCGACGATCTGCACGATCTTGGACTCGATCGTCTTGCCGATCCCGGGGATCTTCTTCGCCTCGCCCTCGAGGGCGAGCTCGGCGATCGGGCCCGCGGCCGAGCGGATCTGGTCGGCGGCGCGCCGGTAGGCGAGCACGCGGAACTGCTCCTCTCCCTCGAGCTCGAGGAGGTCCGCGAGCAAGGCGAACTGCTCGGCCACCTGCGCGTTCCGGGGCAGCGTCGTGGCCACGCCACGATCATAGGGACGTGCTGATCGTCTGCCTCCCCACCTACAACGAGCGCGAGAACCTCGAGCCCATGGTCGCCGCGCTGGAGGGCGTCCTCCCCGAAGGCAGCAGGATTCTCGTCATCGACGACAACTCGCCCGACGGAACCGGCGAGATCGCGGACCGGCTCGCGGGCGAGCGGGACGACGTCGAGGTGCTCCATCGTCCGCGGAAGGAAGGGCTCGGCCCCGCGTACCTCGCCGGCTTCCGCAGGGCACTCGAGCTCGGCGCCGACCTCGTGCTCGAGATGGACTGCGACTTCTCCCATGATCCGGCGGACGTGCCGCGCCTCGTGGCGGCCGCCGATGGGGCCGACCTCGTGCTCGGCTCGCGCTACGTCGCCGGCGGAGGCACGAAGAACTGGGGACTCGTGCGCCGGGTCGTCTCGCGCGGCGGCTCGCTCTACGCCCAGGCGCTCCTCGGCTTGCGCGTGCGCGACCTGACCGGCGGCTTCAAGTGCTACCGAAGAGCGGCGCTCGAGAGGATCGACCTCGACTCGATCAGGTCGAAGGGCTACGCCTTCCAGATCGAGACCACGTACCGGACGATCCGCGCCGGCTTCCGCGTCGTCGAGGTGCCGATCGTCTTCGCGGACCGCCAGGTGGGCGGCTCGAAGATGAGCAAGTCGATCGTCCTCGAGGCGATCTGGAAGGTGCCGGCGCTGCGCCTGAGTAGGCTTAGATCACGTGCGTGATGTGACTGACGCGAGTTTCGAGGAGGACGTGCTCCAGGCGGCCCATCCCGTTGTCGTCGACTTCTGGGCTCCCTGGTGCGGCCCCTGTCACGCGGTCGAGCCCGTGCTGGCGGCGCTCGAGGATCAGGCCGCCGGCAAGGTGGCGTTCGCAAAGCTCAACATCGACCAGAACCCCGTGACTGCGTCGCGCTACAGCGTGCTCTCGATCCCGACGGCGATCCTGTTCGCTGACGGCGAGCCGCGCGGCACCGTCGTCGGCGCCCGCTCGCCGGCGCACTACGAACGCGCGTGGGCTACGTGGCTGACGCCGGCTGAGTAGCCGACTCAGGGACGCGCTTGCGGCGTCGCTCTCGCGCCAGCGCGCCCTCGGAACGGCGATCCGCCCGGGCCCGCGGGTCGATCACCCCGTAGAGGATGTCGATCAGGCCTGATCGTCCTCCGAGGGGATGACGAAGACGATGATGAATGTGACGACCGTGACGGCGAGGAACATCACGACCATCCAGGCGACGCGTCGTAGGAGGAACGAGGCCACGGGGAACCGTTAGCACGGTACGCCGGTCGGCGCCAAGCGCCTTTACTTCCTGAAGTGGTCCCAGCCGGTTAGCGCATATGGCCGGCCGGCCAGCAGGAGCTGCACTCCTTCGCCTTCCTCGCAGCGACCGACAACGTGGAAATCCGGCTCCGGGACGGCGGCCAGGAGCTCGAAGTCCTCGCCGAAGCCGAGATCGTCGACGGTCGCGCCCGGGGCGAGCGGGACGCGGTCCAGCTCGACGACGCACCGGACACCCGACCGGTGGGCGATGTGGTCGGCCTCGCGCGCGATCCCGTCCGAGATGTCGAGCATGGCGTGGGCGGCTCGTGCGAGGTGGCGTCCCTCGTCGAGCCGGAGCGGTGGGCGGACGTAGC
>JBKKAR010000004.1:0-12906 GCA_046714355.1 Gaiellaceae bacterium
CGTCGGAGCAGAAGCTCTCGAACGAGTCGCCGGTCGGGCGGGCGATTCTCGGCAAGAAGAAGGGTGAGACCGTCGAGGTCACGACTCCGCGCGGCAAGGCCCTCAAGTACAAGATCCTCGAAATCAAAGCGGCCTAGCGCTTCCCTGGCCGCACCGGCTCCCGCCCGGCGGAGCCGGGCTACGCCGGAGCTGACGACGCTGGCCATCTTCCACGCCCGTGGCCGTGTTTAGCAACACTGTCCCCGTGCGCTCCAGACGCCCAGCGGCGCCCCAGGAAACCGCTAGGAGCCGCAGCGCGACTCGTTAGGCTCGTCCGATGAGCGGGCTGCCGAAACGGTTCTCCGACCGCGTCGAGATCGCATCCGTCCGCGCCGAGGCGGAGCCGCTCGAGTCCGGCCGGGAAGCGGAGGAAACGCGCCGCCTCGCCGGCCGGGTCATGGCACGGCGGGACATGGGGAAGCTCGTCTTCCTCGATCTCGTCGACCGGTCCGGCCGGATCCAGCTCCTGTGCGCCACCGAGCGCACGGGCCCGATCGACGTCGACCTCGGTGACATCGTCGGCGCCGAGGGGCGGCCGGCGAAGACCCGCCGCGGCGAGCCGTCACTCGCCGTTGACGAGCTCGTGCTGCTTGCGAAGATCAAGCGATCGCTGCCCGACACCTTCCACGGGCTCCAGGACACGGAGACGCGGTATCGGCAGCGCTACCTCGACCTGTTGACGAACGACGAGGCGCGCGACGCCTTCGTGATCCGGAGCCGCGCCGTCACCGCGGTGCGCCGCTGGCTCGACGCCCGCGGCTTCCTGGAGGTCGAGACGCCGATCCTCCAGCCGCGCTACGGCGGCGCCTTCGCCGACCCGTTCGTCACCCGGTCGAACGAGCTCGACGCCGACGTCTACCTCCGGATCGCCACCGAGCTCTACCTCAAACGCCTGATCGTGGGCGGTCTGGACAAGGTCTACGAGCTGGCCAAGGACTTCCGCAACGAGAGCGTGTCCTACAAGAATTCGCCCGAGTTCACGATGGTCGAGTGGTACGAGGCCTACGCGGACTACAACGACACGATGGAGCGGATCGAGCAGCTCGTCCCGGCCGTCGCCGACGAGGTGCTCGGGACGACGCGCGTCACCTTTCGCGGCCACACGGTCGACCTCGTCGGCCCGTGGAAACGCATCAAGCTTGTCGACGCCCTGGAGGCCGAGGGGCTCTGGACCCGCGACGAGGAGGAGCTCCGCGCCCGGCTGCACGAGCGCGGCGTCGACACTGCCGCCGACAAGGACTGGGCCCAGCTCATCGACCACGCGCTGAGCTCGTTCGTCGAGCCGTCCCTCGTCGAGCCGACGATCCTCCATGACTACCCGGTCGAGCTCTCGCCTTTCGCTCGGGCGACGGATGACGACCCCTCGATCGTCGAGCGCTTCGAGTACTTCGTCGGAGGGATGGAGCTCGGAAACGCGTTCAGCGAGATCAACGAGCCCGACGAGCAGGCGGAGCGCTTCTCGCAGCAGTCCGGGCTCGTCGGCGGCGAGCAGGGCGACCCCGACTACGTGGAGGCGCTGGCCTACGGGATGCCGCCCACAGGCGGCCTGGGCCTCGGAATCGACCGGCTGTCCATGGTGCTCACCGGGAAGGACACGATCCGCGAGGTGATTCTTTTCCCTGCCTTGCGGTCGACCTCAGAGACCTAGGCGCTCTCCCAGCGCGTCGAGGATCGACGGAAGGTCGGAGATCGAGCTGCCGTCGTCGTCGTGGTTTGGGACGCGCGTGATGTCGGCGATGTCCTCGGTTCGCGTCGCGAGGTACCGCTCACCTCGCCGCACGACCGTGTACGCCTTGATGAGGCCGCTCTGCTGGGCGACGTAGAGTCGCCCATCCGGCCCGAACTGGAGCGCCGTCGGGTTGTAGGAGGAGCTTCCTTCGAGCGTGACCTGGCGGAAGCTGCGCTTCTCCCTCTCTAGCCGGGCGCCGACCTGTCGTCCGCAGCCACGTGCCCCGGAGGAAACGTAGACCTCGGTTACGTCGCTCGGGTTCTCGCCGCCCTGGGTCGTTCCCCCCGCGGCGACATAGACCGCACCGTTGCAGACGGCCGCCTGGATCCCGTGCCGCGCGGTCGGCATTGGGTCGAGGGCACGCCAGCGATCCGTCCGGGTGTCGTACGCCTCCATCTCGGCGTGTGCGCCGCCTGCGTCCTCGCCTCCCAGCACGAGAATCTGTGAGCCGACGGCGGCGGCAGCGAACCCGCCACGCGGCGTGGGAATCGGCGCGAGGCCCGTTCGCCAGGCTCCGGTCTTGAAGTCGTAGACGTCGGTCTCGGCGATCTCCCGTCCGAGCTCGCTGTCCCGTCCACCGATCGCATAGAGCTTCCCCCCGACCACGACGGCTTGGAAGTGGTCCCGCGCGCGCGGGAGATCGGGCAGGCGGGACCAGGAGTCGGTCTCCGGGTCGTAGGCGTCGAACCACGGGACGGCCCGGCCGTCGTTGAGTCCGCCGGCGTAGTAGATCCGGCCGTCGTGCGCTGCGACTCCGCCCGCGCCGCGACCACGCGGCATCGGAGCTCCGGTCGAGAACCGATCGGTGCCAGGGTCATAGGCGTAGACCGAGTCGGCGTGGGGGCGGGGCCAGGTCACCAGCCCGCCGATGTAGTAGATCTTTCCCCCGAGCTCCACGCCCTGAATGTGGTCCAGCGGGCGCGGAAGCGGGGCGACGGTCCGCCAGGAATCGGCTTCGGGGTCGTACGCCTGCTGCGCCGTAGACCCGCCCGCGAGGTACAGCCGGCCGCCCGCACCCACGAAGCTCACCTCCTGCCGTGGAGCGCCGCTGCCCGCAAGGGCCTGCCACCCGGTGCGGCTCCCATCCTCGGGCTCGAACACCAACAGGTTCGGCGACGAGCTCGGAGGGCTCATGAAGTCGTCGTACTGGGCAACCCAGATCGTGCCCGGGAACGGACCGTCGTCGCCCTGTGCGGAGACGTCGAGCGGCGCCGGCAGCCGGAAGAGGCGCTCCTTGCGCAGGACGCGGTCGCCGGCGGCATTGATGTCCACCCGGTAGACCCTCGTATCGAAGCTCGTGGCCAGGAGGTCGCCTCGCATGGCGCCGCCGAAGTTGGACGCCGTGTACTCGGCCAGGCCGTTCGTCGACGTCGGGAAGAGTGTGAGCGCACCACGCTCGTCGGGAGCGCGGTAGTCGCACTCGATCGGATTCGCTCGGACGACGGGAGACTGGTGGTCGCCGTTGAACGTGTTCGCACGATTTCCGCGGGTCGGGTTCGGGTGGCCCGCGTACTCACCTGCTCGCACGAGGTGGAGCGTGTCCGGGTCGTAGTGGCCTGGTTCACGCACCGCGTTGGTGCATGCACCGGACGGGCCCTCGACCGCCGGTACGTCGCCCCAACCCTTGGCGCCGCCGTTCTGGCTCGTGTAGAGCCGCCCGGATCGGGTCAGCACGACGTCGTAGATGTTGCGGTAGCCGGGGGCATACACCGTGACAGGGCCGCCGGGGATCAGCCGGGCCTGGTTTCGCCCCTCGCTGCCTCCAAAGGGGTCGCCGGCATCGCGCTCACCGTCGCGGGTCTCGTCGTCCAGCGTCGGGAGGTCGTAGGTCCGCGCGCCGATCCGGCTCAGATCCACGGCCAGGATTGCCCCGGAGAGGGCGTATTCAGGCAGGAAGCCCAGGTGGTGCGACGGAGCTCCCGCATTCGTGTTGCTTCCCTGGGCCACGAAGAGCGTCTTCGACGCGGCATCGAGGGCGAGCCCGTTTGTGGCGTGGTTCTCCTCGCTTCGCGGAAGCCCGCGGACGAGGTCGAGCCGATGCCAGTCCGATCCCTTCCGGCTGAGGCGAGAGATCACACCCGAGTTCGTGTCCAGATCGACCTCCTTGCCCGCGATACCGGCGCCGATCCGTGGATCGCTCGAGCTGACGTAAAGGACCGGGCGGTCGGGTGTTCCCGTGACGAGGAACCCGGTGACGAGCCGCTCGGCCGCCGCCTGGTAGCCGAGCTTCGCCAACCAGCGGTCGGGGATCACGGTGAGGACCGCGATCGCGACCACGGGGCCGATGACGAGCAGCGCCACAGCCGCCGCCGCGATGCGCTTGAAACGCATCGGGGCAGCCTACAAACGAATCCGGCTGCCTCTCCCCGAGGGACTACGGTACGCGCTCGTGAGTGCGAACCGGCCAGGCGAGACGCAGACATCCGAACGCGTAGGGGAGCAGCTTCTTCGGATCGGAGCCGTTGTCGCCGTCGTGGCCGTCGGGTTCCAGACGCTTGCGCACCTGACGAACGAGTTCCTGCTCGACGACCGGGTGGAAGGCCTCGACGCTGACGTCGACGGCAACGCCTTCACGTGGGCCAGTTCAGCGGCCGTTTTCGGAGTCGCAGTCGCGGCTCTCCTGCATGCCGTGGCCTTCCGAGAGCTGCGGAGGGAATTCGCCCTCGTGCTCGGCGTGGCAACCCTGTTTTCGCTGGACGACGCAGTGCAGATCCATGAGCGGATCGCACTCAAGGTGGGGGAGGACCTGCTCGGCCTTCCCGACTACGCGGCGGTGCGCCTCTGGCTCGTGTTCTACCTGCCGCTCCTGCTGCTGATGGGGGCGTTGCTCTGGATCCTCGCGCGCGACCTGTGGACTCCGGCCGGACGAGCGATCCGTCTTGGCCTCGGTCTCCTGGTGGCCTCGATTCCGGTGGAGATCGCGGGCCTAGTGACGAGGCCGCTGAGCGAAGACGGTCAAGAGGCGCCCGACGACCTCCGCGTCGCCGTGGAGGAAGGGCTCGAGCTCGGCGGGTGGGTTCTCGCGGCCGTCGGACTTACCGCCGCCGTGGTCGTGTCCCTCATGCGATTCCGGCAGGATGAGGATCGATGAAGGCGGTCATCCTCGCCGGGGGCTACGGCACTCGCATCAGCGAGGAGAGCGCGGTCCGCCCGAAGCCGATGGTCGAGATCGGCGACAAGCCGATCCTCTGGCACATCATGAAGCTCTACGCCGCAGGCGGCGTCAGCGAGTTCGTGATCGCAGCCGGCTACAAGGGCCATCTGATCAAGGAGTACTTCGCGAACTACTACCTGCACACGACCGACATCACTGTCGACCTGCAGAAGAACAGCTTCACGCCGCACGCCTCGACCGCCGAGCCCTGGCGGGTCACGATCGTCGACACGGGCGACGGCACGATGACGGGTGGCCGCCTCCGGCGCCTCCGCGAGTTCATCGGCGACGAAACCTTCTGCCTCACCTACGGCGACTGCGTCAGCGACATCGACATCGCCGGCGAGATCGCGTTCCACCGGGAGACCGGCGCCGGGGCGACGATCGCCGCCGTCCAGCCGCCTGGCAGGTTTGGGGCGCTCAGCCTGAAGCCCGGCGGCACTCAGGTCGAGCACTTCATGGAGAAGCCGTCAGGGGACGGAGGTTGGGTCAACGGCGGCTTCTTCGTCTTCGAACCGAACGTCCTCGACTACGTCGAGAGCGACGCGACGATTCTCGAGCGCGAGCCATTGGAACGGCTCGCGAACGACGGGAAGCTCCAGGCCTACAAGCATTCCGGCTTCTGGCACCCGATGGACACCCTCCGGGACAAGATGGTGCTCGAGGAGCGATGGGAGACCGGGAACGCCCCTTGGAAAGTGTGGTAGGCCGCTAGGCCGCGGTCGGCGCGAACTTCTCGTTCTGCTCGGCGCGCAGGCGATCGGCGAGGCGGCCTTCCGGAACCTCGACGTCGTCGTAGGTGAGCACCTCGTCCTTCGCGATGGCCCGCTTCACGCTGCACCCCTCCGCGAGACCGATCGGGAGGAGCCGATCGGCGGTCACGACATCCGCGTTCTCCGCCAGCCCGTACGTCAGGTAGCCGCCGAGCGCGTCGAGCTCCTGACCTGCCTCGAGATCGACCTTCGCAGCGGCGACGACATCGACGACCGGCGGCCCGAGCGGCGCGATCGTCGCGTCGCCGAACAGGACGGCCCGCGCGACCGTGTTCGGCACCTCGAAGTGGCAGAGGTGCCACGGCGTGTAGAAGCAGTAGAGCGGCCCCTCACCCAGCTTGTAGAGGTTGAGGTAGTGCTGCTGGACGGAGTCGCCGTGTGTGCCGAGGACGAAGACACCCGGGCCGGGGACGGCGCCGACGACGTAGTCGACGATCCCGGGGCCATCGACGAGCTCGTCGAGCGGGAAGAGCTCCTTCGCGACGTCGATGTGCGTCCCGGTCTCGACCGTCGGGCCGTGCATCCCGCGCTTCGCGACCCGCATCCCGGTCGCGTTCGCGACGATTGCCTGCTCGAACGAGATCTTCGTCCCGTCCGCGAAGGACGTGACCATCCATGGGTTCTGGCCCCACTGCTTCGCGAATCCCTCCTGAGTGGTGGGATTGCGGTAGGGGTCGTGGAGGCCCTTGATGTTCCCGCAGAGGGCCGGCCGGACGCCGATGCCTTTCACGAAGCGGTACAGGTTCAGCTGGACGCCGGGCTGGTCGCCGTCGGCGTTCGTGTAGACGACACCGGCCCTGTCGGCGTAGGTCTTCAGGATCGGGCCGATCGTCCCATCCAGCTCGGCGTTCATCAGGACGACGTGCTTGCCGTGCTCGATCGCAGCCAGGACGGGCTGCACGCCGTCCTCGACGGCGCCCGTCACCTCGACGACCGCCTCGATCTCCGGCGCGCGGGCGAGGAGCAGGGGATCGTCGGTGATCGCGTACCGGCCGGCGGCGACCGCCGCCGACAGCTCGGCCTCCGACTCGACCACCTCGGCCTCCGCGCCCAGCTGCTCGTAGACATCGCGCGCGTTGTCGAGCGTCCGGTTCGAGATCGCGACGAGCCGCATCCCGGGCACCGCGGTCAGGATCTGACGCGCGATCCCCCGGCCCATGAACCCGGCGCCGATCATGCCGACGCGGATCGGGTCGCCGCCCTTCGCTCGCTCCTCGAGCGCCCGGTCGACGAGGATCACGCGCTCACCGCGTGAAGTCCGGCCAGCTCCGGTCCTTGTCGGAGAGGAGCGGGTTGTCGGGGTTCGGCCACTCGATCCCGAAGGCCGGATCGTCCCACCGGACACCTCCCTCCGCGTCGGGCGTGTAGTACTCGGACACCAGGTAGAAGGTCTCGGTATTCGGCTCCAGCGTCTGGTAGCCGTGCGCGAACCCCTCGGGTACGTAGAGCGCGCGCCGGTTCTCGGCCGTGAGCTCGACGCCGATCCAGCGCTTGAACGTCGGCGAGTCGGGGCGTAGATCGACGATCGCGTCGAAGATCGAGCCGCGCGTGCAGCGGATCAGCTTCGCCTCGGCTGCCGGCTCCCGCTGGAAGTGCATGCCGCGCAGGATCCCCTCCTGGTGGTTGAACGAGAGGTTCGCCTGGACGAGCCGCGTGTTCAGGCCGTGGTCGGAGAGCTCGTTCGCGCACCAGGCGCGGGCGAAGAAGCCGCGGTCGTCCTCCCGTCGCTCGAGGTCGACGACGAAGGCTCCGGGGAGCTCGGTCTCCGTGAAGATCACGCGCGCAACTCTAGGCGGGAGACCGGCGCCAGCGGAGGTCGTCGCCGAGCTCGCCGCGCTCCAGGAGCTTGCGGAGGTGCTTCAGCCGGATGTAGCGGTCGCTCTCGAACTGCTCCAGCGTCAGGTCGACGGATCTGTACGCCTCGAGCAGCTCCTCCGCGCCGCGGCGGGCCGTCCAGTCGAGACCTGCGTCGGGGAAGGTTCGGGCGAACTTCGAGAAGTCGACGCGGTAGCTGCGCGGGTCGGGGTCGCCGCTGCCGGCGTACTCGATCTCCCCGCCGACGACCTCCTCGACGATCGTCCCGAGGTCTCGCACCTGGTAGTTCTCGGAATCGCGTCCGACGTTGAAGGCCTCGCCGTGGATCGCCTCGGTGGGCGCCTCGAGAGCGGCGAGCGTCGCGCGGGAGATGTCCTCGACGTGAATGAGCGGCCGCCAGGGAGTCCCGTCGCTCATGATCTTGACCTTGCCGGTCGTGTAGGCCCAGCCGACGAGGTTGTTGAGCACGAGGTCGACGCGCAGCCTGGGGGAGACCCCGTAGGCGGTGGCGTTCCGCAGCGAAACTGTGGAGAAGCCGTCGTCGGCGAGCCCGGCGAGCGCCTCCTCCGACCGAACCTTCGACTCCGCGTAGGCCGTGAGCGGCTTGAGCGGCGCGCTTTCGTCCACGGGCTTCTCCTGTCCCGCGCCGTACATCGAGCAGGACGACGAGAAGACGAAGCGGCGGACGCCGGCCTCCTTCCCGGCCCGCGCCAGGTCGATCGTGGCGCGGAAGTTGATGTCGGCGGTCAGATCCGGGTTGAGGTCGCCGATCGGGTCGTTCGAGAGCGCCGCGAAGTGGGCGATCGCCTCGAAGCCTTCGAACTGGTGGGGGCGGACGTCCCGGATGTCCAGCTCCAACGTCGGGATGTCACCGTCGGGCGGTGCGCCGAGGTCGCAGCCCTCGTAGAAGAGCGTGTCCAGGCCGGTTACCTCGTGGCCGCCCTCGCGCAGGACCTTCGCGGCGATGGCCCCGATATAGCCCCGGTGGCCGGTGAGGAGGACCCTCATTCCCCGAACACGCGCTTTGCCCGCGCCAGGGCCTCGTTGGTGCCGACGTCGATCATCGTCCCGGGGAAGGGTACGGCCCGGACCCGTCCCTCTCCTGCAAGCTCGTTGAACAGGTGTCCGGGCTGGTCGTGGCGCTGGAGCCCCACGAGAGCCGCGGCCCGGGCGGCGGCGCAGCCCCAGACGACGCCGGAGCGCGGCTGCTCGGGTTTCACGTCCACCGCCTCGACACGGCCGCCTTTCAGCGCAACGACGTCGGACCGCCCGGGCTCCGCGGACCGGAAGACGCCGAGTGCGACGTCGGCGCCCTCGAGCGCGTGGAGCAACTGCACGAACCCGTCGACGGGCTTCCATAGGGTGTCCGGGAAGCCGACCAGCACGTCGTCCTCGGTCGTGACTCCGCGCAGGCCGAGCAGGAGGGACTCGGAGACCGAGACCGGCCGTCCCTGGACGACGCGGAGGCCGAGGTCGTCGGCGTGCTCGATCACGTCCTGCTTCTCCGGTCGCGTGATGACGACGATCTCGTCCGCTGCCTCGCGCATCCGGTCGACGAGCTCGTCCATCACCGGTCGGCCCCCGACGGACAGCATCTCCTTGGAGCCCTCCAGCGGCTGAAGCCGCGCGGCGAGCCCGGCCGCCGGGATCAGGCCGACGACGGCCATCAGTCGACGAGCACGACGTGGACCTCTCCCGGCCCGTGGACGCCGATGGTGAGCGTCTGCTCGATGTCGGCGCTTCGGCTCGGGCCGGTGACGATCGCCACCTCGCTCGGCAGGTCGGTTCCGAGCTCGCGGAAGAGATCGGGCAGGCCGGGAAGCACGTTGTCGACGGCCAGGACGGAGATGTGGACGGGAGGCAGGAGCGAGCGGCCGCGCGGGCTGTCCGGCCCGGCGAGGAGGACGACGCTGCCCGTGTCCGCGAGCCCGTACGCGGCCTGCGAGACGCCCACCTCGTCCTCGGATCGGCCCGCCACGAGCTCGACGGGGTCGATGCCGCGGTGCACCTCGAATCCCGCGGCCCGGGCCGACCCTTCGAAGCGCTCGACGAGGGTCATGTCGTTCGGTCGCGGTAGAGCCGGCGGGCGATCCGCGGCAGCTCGCGCCCCCGGGCCCACGCCCGTCCCGGGCCGGCGAGGTGGCCGAAGCGCTGCCCGAGCCGGGCGAGGGTCGTCGTCAGCCGGTAGCCCCACGGGCGGGACCAGGCGTACGACCATGCGACGAGCGCGAGCCGCTCCCGGCGGGAGGCGACGCCCTGCTCGACGAGGTCGGCACGGAGCTCCAGCAAGAGCTCGTGCAGCGGGATCTTCACGGGGCAGGCCGCGGTGCAGGCGCCGCAGAGGGACGAGGCGTGCGGCAGCGCCGGCGCCTTGTCCAACCCGACGAGGAGCGGCACGAGAACGGCACCCATCGGGCCCGAGTAGACGGGGCCGTACGAGCCGCCCCCGGCCTTCCGGTAAACGGGACAGACGTTCAGGCAGGCGCCGCAGCGGATGCAGTTCAGCATCTCCTCGTACTTGCCGCCCCGGAGGTTGGAGCGGCCGTTGTCGAGCAGGATCACGTGGAGCTCGTCCGGCCCGTCGGTCTCGCCCTCGCGTCTCGGGCCCGTGATCAGCGTCGTGTAGACGGTCAGCTTCTGGCCGGTCGCGGAGCGGGCGAGAAGTTGGAGCATCACGGCGAGCTCCGCTGTCGTCGGCACCAGGCGCTCGATGCCCATGACGGCGATGTGGATACGCGGCTGCGAGCTGACCAGGCGTCCGTTTCCCTCATTTGTCACCAGGCAGATGGAGCCCGTCTCGGCGACGCCGAAATTCGCGCCGGTGATCCCGACGTCGGCCGTCAGAAACTTCTCTCGCAGCTGCCGCCGCGCGGTGGCGGTGAGCGCGCCGAGCTCCGGCTCCACTGGCACGCCGTCGACGGCCTCGAGGAGTCGTGCCACGTCATCCCTGGTCAGCTCGATCGCCGGGGCGACGATGTGGGCCGGGTGCGTCCCCGCGAGCTGAATCAGGTAGTCGCCGAGGTCGGTGGCGACCGAGTCCACGCCCGCCGCCTTCAGCGCCGCGTTGAGTTTGATCTCTTCGCTCGCCATCGACTTCGACTTCACGGCGAGTTTCGCGCCGGCGGCGCGGCAGACCTCGACGGCGTACTGCTGCGCCTCCTCCGCGGTCGCGCAGCGCCGAACGTGCCCGCCGCGCGCCTCGACCGCCGCCGTGAACGTGTCGAGGTGGCGGTCGAGCTCGGCGATCGTCCGAGTCCGGATCTCCCTTCCGGCCTCCCGCAACCGCTCGACGTCGTCGAGCAGCGCCCAGGCCTCGGTCCGGTGGCTGAAGAGCCGCTCGGTGCTGTAGGCGATCGCCTGCTGGAGGTGGTCGTCGTCCAGCGCCTTCTCCGCCCGGCGGCGGAAGGCGTCCGGCGGCTGGACGAGCTCGCTCACTGCTCCACTCCCCGAGCCAGCACCGTCGCCAGGTGGAGGACGCGGGGCCCGTTCGTCCGCTCGGAGCGGCCGCGCAGGTGCATGAGGCAGCCGGGATCGGCCGTAACGAGCGCGTCCGCCGCCGTCAGAGCCGCAGCGGCCAACTTGTCGTCCGCCATCGACACGGAGATCTCCGGCTGGCGGACCGAGAACGTCCCACCGAAGCCGCAGCAGAGGTCGGGCCGTGCGAGTGGGACGACCTCCGCGCCGCTGGCCTCGAGCAATGCGCGCGGCTCGTCCTGGATCCCCAGCTCGCGGAGCATGTGGCAGGAGTCGTGATACGCGATCCGCCGCCCCTCGTTCCGTACGGCCAGCGCGGAGCCCGCCAGGAACGAGGACAGCTCGTGGACGTCGTAGGGCTCCACGTCCAGCAGGCTCGGCAGGTGGTGGACGAGCATCGCGGCGCATGAGCCCGAAGGAACGACGACCGGCAGGTCGCGTGAGAACGCCCGGACGAACGTCCGGGCGACCCGAGCGGCAGCTCGCCGGTGGCCGGCGTTGAAGGCCGGCTGGCCGCAGCAGACCTGATCGGCTGGGAAGACGATTTCGTGCCCGGCCTCCCGGAGCAGTTCTGCGGCCGACTCCACGGCGTCGGGCAGGACGAGATCGCCGAGGCAGGTCGCGAAGAGCTGAACGCGCACGCGCTAGCCCGCCGGACGCACCCAGGCAACCGACGGCCCGTCGAACGGCGGCTCGAGCCTGCGCACGGCGCCGCCGGAGACCGGCTCACCCGGCACCGCCGCGCCGGTGACCGGGTGCGCCCACTCGACCGAGAAGCGCCGCCCGGCCGCCGCCGGTCGCAGGTCGACGGTGAACGTGCCGCGTCCCGGTTGGTAGACGAGGTACTCCCGGCCTGGCCAGACGAGGCAGTAGCCGGTCGAGCAGAGGTCGCCGCGCGGCGACATCCGGATCAGGTTGATCCGCCGGGCGTAGCGGAGGGTCGCGCCCATCGCCTTCCGGATCGCCTCGGCCCGGGGCTCCGACGTCATCTCGTCCATGAAGATGGGGTGGTAGCCGCGCATGAACGTCCGCCACGGGAAGGTCGCGTCGCCGCACCCTCCGCAGTGATGGTCGGTGTCCGAGACGATCACCTTGCGGGCCCCGGCGGCCGGCGGGTTGGTGAGGTGCCGGACGTCCTTCGGCGCCACCCAGTCCGCCTTGCTGCGGTAGAGCGCCGCGCCGTCCCAGTCCCCGTGCACGAACGTCATCCCGACGGGATGGGGCCGCAGCTGCCTGCGCCGCTCGTAGCGCTTCACGTAGTCGATCATGCGGTACTGCCACGGGATCGAAAAGGCCCCGCTCTCGTTCGCGATCTCGTAGAGGACGTTGTCGAAGCGGCCCACGGTGTCGATCACCTTGCGAACGTACGCCTCCTGGACGCGGCGGACGCGCGGCGCCTTCAGCGTGTACATCTCGAGCAGCGTGCCGTCCCGGTTTTGATCCGGGTTCAGCCGGTTGACGTTGTTGCCGCGGTGGAAGGGGTGGCCGCGCGAGCGCCACGGCTGCCGCTCGAACTGCGGGCTCCACCCCTCGAAGAGCATCACGGCGACGTAGAGGCCGCGCTTGCGGGCGGCGTCCACCCTTCCGCGGAGGCGCCGGAAGTACGCCGGGTCGAAGCGGTTGAGGTCGAACTTCGGAAGGCCGTCGAAGGCGCGTCCCGGGCCTGTCCTCGGCCAGGGTTGCGGCGCGACGACCACGTCCTTGTCGCACTCGTGCCACTTCGTCAGCTCGAGGCGCCAGAGGCGAATGAAGTTCTGGTTGTGGCTCGTCAGGAGGTCGAGGTAGTCCGAGTAGCGGAAGGGCGCGGCCCGACCCCGCGGGCAGTCGACGCTCCAGGTCCGCGCGCCCTGAAGGTTCCACCAGACGTGGGATCCGGTCAGATAGACCGCCCGGCCTGAGCCATCGGTGAAGTAGCGCGGGTT
>JBKKAR010000005.1:0-7384 GCA_046714355.1 Gaiellaceae bacterium
GGGGAGGGGACGCTGGACGTCGTCTTCGCGTCGCTCGGCGGTGAGTGGCGCGAGGCGGAGGTCTCGGATCCGCTGGGCCGTCCCGTGCGGGCGCGCTGGCTCCTGCTCGAGGACGGGACCGCGCTCGTCGAGTCGGCCGAGGCGATCGGGCTCGGCCGCGTCGCTGTGGAGGAGCGAGACCCGCTTGCGACGTCGAGCCGCGGCCTCGGCGAGCTGATCGTCGAGGCGATGGCCGCCGATCCGGCGGAGCTCGTCGTCTTTCTCGGCGGGACGGCGACCGTGGACGGCGGCGCCGGCCTCACGGAGGTGCTCGGTGGCTTCCGCGTCCCGGTCCGGGCTGCGTGCGACGTGCGCGCGCCGCTGCTGGACGCCGTTTGGGTGTTCGCCGCCCAGAAAGGCGCGACGGCGGAGCAGCTGGGAGAGCTCGAGCGCCGGCTCCTCGCCCAGCGAACGTTGGCGCCGTACCGCGGGGTTGCCGGCGCCGGGGCGGCCGGCGGGCTGGGCGCCGCGATGGCCGCGCTGGGCGCAGAGCTCGTGGGCGGTGCCTCGCTCGTCCTCGAGTTGACGAGCTTCGCGAAGCGGCTGGGGGCCGCCGACCTCGTCGTCACCGGGGAGGGAACGGTCGACCGTACGACGTGGATGGGCAAGGCGCCGGGCGGGGTCGCGGGTGTCTGCGCAGGGGCGGGCGTGCGGTGCGTTCTCTTCGGCGGCCGGGTGCTCGACAGGCCCGACGGCGTCGAGGTCTACGAGCTCAGCGGCGACCCCGGGCGTGCGCGCGAGGACCTCGTCGAGCTCGGAACCCGCCTCGCGGCGGCCTAGCTGGTCTCGTCCTGGCCGTACGTCTTCGCGAACGCCTGGAGCAGCTTCCAGGCGATCGAGGCGTTCCCCTCGACGAGCGGCCTGAAGTCCCAGAAGGTCATGCCGTGGGCGACCATGTCGGTGTCGGCCGTGACCGTGGCAGTGCGGGCGCCCTGCGCAATGAGCGCGATCTCGCCGAAGTAGTCGCCGGGGCCGAGGCGGCGGCGCTCGTGGCCGTGGACGGTGACCTTCGCGTTGCCGTCCTCGATGACGAAGAACCCGACGCCGCTCGCACCCTCGCGGGCGATCTCATGGCCGGCGGAGAACTCCCGCCGCTTCATCGATTCGGCGACCTGGGAGAGCTCACGGCCGTCGAGGTCGGAGAAGAGCGGGACCTGCTTGAGGAGCTGTGTGGTGTCCTGATCGGCCATCGGGCGGATTCTAAGCAGGTTCCGCCGGACGTAGGGCTTCCACCCTGCGAGCGAGCTCCTCGATCTTCCCCTCGGCGGAATCAAGCTTTCCGACGCAGAGGCGGTAGAGCTCCTCTCCCCGCTCCCAGAGCTTGATCGCGTCGTCAAGGTCGGCCTGTCCCGTCTCCAGCTGGTGAACGATCTGCTCTAGCTCCTTCTGCGCCTCTTCAAAGGTCATTCGCGGGTTTCCTCGACGGTGGCGCCGAAGCCGCCGCGTCCGAGCTCGACGTCGACGGTCGTTCCGGCCGAGACTTCCCCGGACTCGCGGACGATGCGGCCGCTGGAGCGCACGATCGCGTACCCGCGGTCGAGGGTCGCCTGGGGCGCGAGCGCGCGAAGGCGGCCGCGGGCGCCCTCGAGCCGGGCACGCTTGCGCTCGACGGTGAGGAGCGGGGCGCGATGCAGCCTTCCCACCGTCTGCTCGAGTCGCTCTCGCAGCTCGTTCGCGTCCGGAACGACGAGCCGCCCGGCGACACTCGGGGTCGAGGCGCGCACGTCGGCGGCGAGGTCAGTTAGAGGCGTGTCCTGCTCGTGCCCGACGGCGGACACAATCGGGACGCGGCAGCCGGCGACCGCTCGTACGAGCCGCTCGTCGCTGAACGGCAGGAGATCCTCGAAGCTGCCGCCGCCGCGGGCGAGGACGATGACGTCCACGTCGGCGATTTCGCAGAGCGCCGCGATCGCCTCGACGATCGCGGGTGCCGCCCGCGGGCCCTGCACGTAGGTCTCGGCGACGACGACGCGGGCCGGCGGGAATCGGGTCGTGATCGCGGTGAGCACATCGCGTTTCGCCGCGGCCTCGTTGCCGGTCACCAGGCCGATCCGACGCGGAAACCGGGGCAGCGGGCGCTGTCGCTCGAAGAGGCCCTCGGCGGCGAGCTTCCCCTTCAGCCGCTCGAGCGCCGCCAGGTGGTCACCGACCCCGAACCGCTCGACCGTCAGCGCCCGGAAGCGGAAGTCGCCACGCGTCTCGTAGAGCTCCGGCCGGCCGTAGGCATGCACCCGCTCGCCGTCGACGAGATCGAGCCGGAGAGCGTCGAACTGGCTACGGGGCATCGAAACCGAGAGGCACGCTCCGTCGCTCGGATCCTTGAGCGTGAAAAAGACGCTCGCCCAGCGCTCCTGGCGCCGAAGCTCCGTCACCTCGCCCTCGACCCAGACCGTCGGCAGCCGCGAGAGCCAGTCCGCAATGCCGTGGTTGAACGCCGCGACGGAGAACACCTTGCGGTCGCCGTACTGGATCGGCTCGACTTTGGCCACTCGCCCAGGATGCCAGCAGTCGTGAAGGCGGTCTAGACGCCGAATGAGTCAAGCCGCCGCAAAAGGGGCTTTGCCCATTCCGCCGACCGCGTGCTCGGAGAGAGGAAGAGGGCGCTTCTGGGCCGCGCGTCGGCGAAGCCGGCGCCCGGCTTCATAGGGTCGCTGAAAGTCTTGAGACTTTCAGCGAATCAGAGCAGGATCTCGGCCGCGACGCGGGCGTCGCAGCCGGTTCGAAGCAGCGCGATCGCGCGGTGGAGGTCGGCTTCGCTGTGCGCGAGCCGCTCCGCGAGGTGGACCGGGTAACCGGCCTCGATCAGCTGGTGCAGACGCCAGCTGGCGACCTTGTCGCGATCACTCTGTTCGTATTCGACGATCTCGGTCATGTCCACGCCTTCGATCGAGCCTGATTCGTCCTTTCCTAGACGAACCCTCCCCCTCGAAGTTGGCCAGAACCGGCGTTAGCGCCGGACACTCTCGGTGGGCTCGGCCCTTCGCGCGAGCTCCTGAAGGCGCCGGTCGAGGACGCTGCGCTCGGCCTCGGCCTCGGCGGCGAGCGTCCTCATCCGATCGCGAACCTCCATCTCGATCTGGCTGAGCCGTTGCTGGAGTGTCGCGATGAACTCGTCCCGCTGGCGCTCCAGGCCGGCGGTGACCTGGTTCAGTCGCTTCTCGACTCGCTGGGTTCCGATGTCCGCCACCTGGGCCAGCCGCTCCGCGAGGACCGATTCGGCCTCGCGCGCGAACATGTGGACGGCCCGGTCGAGCTCACGGGCGAGGCGGCGCGCAGCGTCTTCCCTCGCGGACTTGACCGCCGAGTCGAACTGGAGTGCCGCGGCCTCGGCGAAGCGTCCGGCCGCCTGGTTCATCGCTCGCTCGAGCGTTTCCACCTGACGCCGCTCGATGTCGGTGAACCTGACTGCAATGCGCTTGACGACGTCGGTCTCCTCGCGGTCGACGCGCTCGGCGAGTTGACGTTCTCTCACCTTCAGACGGTGGCTCATCTCCTCGAGCGCCCTGCGCCGCTCGGCGCCATGGGCGTCGAGCTCGGCGCGCAGCTCTTGGCCGGAGGCGTCCGCGACGCGCTGAAGCTCGTCCCGCAGCTTCTGAACGGCGGCTACCTGGAGCTCACCTGCCTCGTCGATCCTCTCGCGGTCCGACTGAAGCCGCTCCTCTGCCTGCCGGACGAGCGTCTTCTGGCGTTCCGCAAGCTTTCCGAGCTCGGCGGTCAGCGACTGCTTTGCCCGGTCGAGATCTGCGCTCCAGCCTGCGAACCGTCGCTCCATCTGTTCCTGTGCGGCCGCGAGCTTCGTGCTCAGCTCAGAACCGGCGACGCGCTCGCGCTCGACGACGTCGCGACGCCGCTCCTCGGCGATCTTGCGCTCCGCTTCCTCGAGGCGGGAGAGCGAGTCGGCGCGCTGCCGGGCGAGCAGCCGCTGGATCTCGGACGCGCTCGCAGCCGTCTCCTCGCGGATGACCCGCTGGAGCTCGTCGCGCGCGCGGTCGAGCTCCGCCTCGACGTCAGCGATGCGCTCGGTTCGTTTGCGTCGGCGGGAGAAGAGACCCATCGCTTCACCATCGTAGGGCGAGGAGCGCCGCGGCGAGTGCGACGATCGCGAGAGTCAAGGCGCGGAGCGCGTTCTCGGCCGGGGCGATGTCGACGGATGCGGATATTCGTCCGCGGCGGACTCCCCGGACATGGGTCGAGAGCGTGCGCTGCGCGAGGCTCGTCGCCACCGCGAAGATCGCAGCCAGCAGCGCTTCGGGGGACAGCTTCTCGGCGACGACGAAGTACCCGGTCAGGAGCGGGAAGGCGCCCCAGGCGAGCGCGAACCAGAAGTCGGTGTGGAATGCACCCCCGAAGAGCTCCAGGTTGTAGGCGAAGACGAGGAACGAGCCGGCGGCGACGAAGAGGAGCAGCCAGGGCGTCCAGAAGAGTGCCGAGACGACACCGATCCCGACTGCGCCGGCGATCGAGCCGAGCGCAAGGGCCCAGAGGACGCCGGTCGGAATTCGGGTGCGGAGCGGGCGTCCCCGGAGCTCGTCGAGCGCGTGGGCGCCGATGCCGAGCGCGAGAGAGAAGGCGGCGAGGGCGGCGAACAGGCGGTTCGTGTGCAGCTCCGGGGCGAGCGCCGCGCCGATCGCGACGTAGCTCAGGTGCCAGGCCGTGTAGGGCGGGTGGAGGAGCGTGACGTAGTCGCGCCAGCCGCCCGCCTCGAGTGCATAGAACGCCGGCCGCGCCCTTGGCTGGGTCACGGCTTCCGACCCCAGACGACGAGGCCGCCACCGAGGCTCAGCCGGCGCGCCTGAACGTCTTGGATGCCGGCGGCCCGCCAGAGGTCGAGAACGTCGTGCCTCCGGTGGAAATCCCGGATGCTCGGCCCGAGAAAGGATCCCACCTCGCGCCAGCCCGGCGAGATCACGGCGCCGACCGCCGGAAGGCCGATTCGAACCCAGAGCTCCCAGGCCGGCAGTGCGACCCCTCGAGGCAGTCCGAACTCGAGCATCCCGATCGTCCCGCCCGGCCGGACGACGCGGGCCAGCCCAGTGAGTGTCGCGCCCGGGTCTTCGACGTAGCGGAGGAGGTAGGTGAACGTGAGGCCGTCGAAGGATTCGTCGGCGAAGGGCAGCTCCTCGGCCGTCCCGTGCACGAGCTCGATCCGATCGGCGAGTCCCGCCGCGGCGACGCGGCGCCGGCCTTCCGCCAGCATTTCCTCGCTCTGGTCGAGGCCGACGACGCGGCAGCCGGTGCGGCGAGCGAGCTCCCTCGCCACTGCGGCCGTGCCGGTTGCGACGTCGAGGATCGTGTCGTCCTCGCTCGCTTCGATCCTCGAGACGAGGAAGCGGCGCCAGCGCGGGTCCTGGCCGAACGAAAGCAGGCTTGCGTACCGGTCGTAGGTCGGCCCGAGTGGCGCAAAGAGGTCGAGGGCCTGCTGCTTCACGAGGTCTATCTTCACGCCGTGGCGCTCGAGGAGGATCTCCACCGTATCGCCGAGGCCGTCGCGCCCTTCACCGCCGAGGGGGAAGAGCTTGCCGGAATCCTGGCAGCGGAGCCAACGGCGGGGGGTCGTGTCTACCTCTGCGCCTTCCGCGCCGGAGAGGACGTCTCCTGGCTCGCCCTCGACGAGGCCGGAGAGCAGGTGAGGAGCCGGGAGCGCCTCCGGGAGGCCGTCACACTCGTCGCGCTCTGCGAGATCGCGGAGGAGAGCGCCGGCGGCGGTGAACTGGACGAGCTCCGCTCGAAGCTCGTCGCTCTGCGCCTGACCGAAAACCCGCCCGGGATCGACGACGCCGAGGAGGCCGTACTCGAGCTCCAGCGGACTCTCGGCAGGACGCCGCGGCTGGCCACTCCCGGGTACCTCGACGAGGTCGGGGCGGCGACGAAGCGCCTCGAGGCCGCCCTGGGCGATCCCAGCTCCGCGCCCTTCGCCGAGGCGATGAAAGCGTCCGCAGGCGCCGTGCAGGCGTTCACCGCGGACGTTGAGGCCAACTACAAGGCCGCCCTTGTCTAAGTCGTCCCTTCGCTACCGTACGAACATGGAAGGTGGTTTCGGTTTCCCGATGGGGGGCGACCCCGACGACTTGATGCGCGGGCTCCGCGAGTTCGCGGAGCGGCAGGCTGAATCGGTCGCGGAGGCCCAGCGCGAGCAGTTCGCAACGCTGACGCTGAGCACGGCCGTCCAGCTGACCGCTGCAGCACTCGGCCAGCTGCGAGCCGAGGGCGGCCCGGACGAGCAGGCGGTCGCGCTTCGCGACGCCATGCGCGTCCTCTTCCCCGAGGCGGTGGGGCTCGTGAGCGCCGCCCGCCAGGGGTTCATGCGCGAGTCCTGACGCCGCTGACCGGCTGCGGCTCCCGCCGGGCAGAGCCCGGCTCCGCCACCGCCTGAAGTCGCTGGACTGCGGGATGCTGCGCCCGAGCCGCTTGTCCGTGCGTCTTGCACTGTCCTGCGCGGCTCGGGCTTGCCTCCCTTGCCAGCGACTCCTCAGCGACGTCAGTTCGTAGACTTCCGCCCCGTGGCGCTGCTGGACCGCGCGATCGTCCGCACTCTCCCGGCCGTTCCGAAGGCGGTCGTCCGCCGGATCTCCAAGCGCTACATCGCGGGAACGCGCGTCGAGGACGCCTGCCACGTTGTGGAGCGGCTGAACGGCGAGAGAAAGATGGCGACGATCGACGTCCTGGGTGAGGAGATCACGACCTGGGAGGAAGCCCGGCACATCGGCTACCAGTACGAGAACGTCTTCCGGACGATCGACGAGCAGAACCTCGACTCCAACGTCAGCGTCAAGCTGACCGGCCTGGGGCTCAAACTCGACCACGGCCTCTGCCGCGAGAACCTGGAGCGTCTGGTCAAGCAGGCGGCCGAGCGCGGGAACTTCGTCCGTATCGACATGGAGGACTCGAGCTGCACGGACGAGACGCTGCAGCTCTATCGCGAGCTGCGACAAGCGGGGCTCGAGAACGTGGGCGTCGTGCTCCAGGCATACCTGCGCCGGACGCTGGACGACATCGCGTCGCTGTCGGATCTGACGCCGAACGTCCGGCTCTGCAAGGGGATCTACGTCGAGCCCGAAGAGCTCGCCTTCCAGGACTTCGACGAGGTGAGCGAAAACTTCGTCCGCGCGCTCGACGCTCTGCTCCGCGGCGGCTCTTACGTCGGAATCGCGACGCATGACGAGTGGCTGATCGAGGAGGGAGGTCGACTCGTGCGTGAGCACGGGCGCCCGTCGGCCGAGTACGAGTTCCAGATGCTGCTCGGCGTCAGACCTCAGCACGGCGACAGGCTCGTCGCCGACGGCCATCGCCTCCGGATCTACGTCCCGTTCGGCGAGGAGTGGTACGCGTACTCGCTCCGACGCCT
>JBKKAR010000006.1:0-32999 GCA_046714355.1 Gaiellaceae bacterium
CCCCGTCGACGAGCGACGTTCCACCAAGCCCTCCTCGGGTTCGGCGCAGGAGCGCGGCGCTAACATCAGAACGGGTCGCCCATGCACGAGATGGTCATCTACGGGGTCAGCTTCGACTTGGTCGGCAAGCAGCCGATCGTCTTGCTGAAGACCGCCGACGGGAACAAGTTTCTCCCGATCTGGATTGGTCACCCAGAAGCGGCCGCGATCCTGATGAGGCTCCAAGGCGCCTCGACCCCGAGACCGATGACGCACGATCTGCTCGCCGACATGCTCGAGCAGCTCGACGCTGAGGTCGTCCGGATCACGGTCACCGAGCTCCGCGAGAACACCTTCTACGCGAGCATCACTGTCCAGCAGAACGGATCGGAGATCGAGATCGACTCCCGTCCCTCCGATGCCATCGCGATCGCGGTGCGCTCCGACGCTCCGATCTTCGCCGCCGAGCACGTGATCGAGGAGTCCGCGATCGAGTTCGAAGGCGAAGAGGTGAACGAGGAAGAGATCGTCGACGAGTTCCGCAGGTTCCTCGACGACGTCTCGCCCGACCAGTTCGCGGTCGGCGAAGACGAGAACTGAAACTGGCAGGGCCGCCGGTAGGCGACCCTGCTCGCTGTTCACGTCCTTGCCGGCGCTAGATCTTCTTTCGCTCTCGCCACTTTCTGAAGATCGGCGTCATCTCGCGGTGCGCCGCGCGCATCGCCTCGTCCGCAGTCATGTCGCCACGGGCGACGCGGGCGAACATCTGCGGGATGATGAACTTGTTGAAGACCTCGTCGATCGCGGCGTTCGAGTAGCCGGGATGGCCGACATTCGTCGTCCACTTCTTCGAGATCGAGTCGAGGATGGTGTACCGGCCCGCGATCTCGTTGGGGTAGTCCGTCTGCTTGCGTAGGCGGGCGGGGATGTTCTTGACCGAGCCCGGAAACGCCGGGAAGTTGTAGAAGTAGCTGTTCAGGAAGTGCCCGGTGTACTGGGTGCCGATGTCGAGCAGGAACTTCTTCGCGGCCGCCTTGTTCTGGGCGAACTTCCAGATCACGTAGACGCCCATGACGTGCTCGAGGCCCATCCGAGGCCCCGGACCGTCGGGAATGGGCATGAGCCCCACGTCGCGGTTGAAGCGAACGTTGCGTAGCTCCCCGCTTCGCGCGATCGAGATCGCGTTCATGGCCATCGAGAGCCTGCCGGCGAGAAACGCGTCGTTGTTCGACGCCGCCGTCCACGCGAAGACCTCGCTCGTCATGCCCCGGCGGTACAGCTCACGCATGAAGTTCAGCGCGTCGCGCGTCCCCTTGCTCTTGATCGTGACGCGGTGGTCGCGGTTCTGGATGTAGGCGCCGAAGCACTGCATGAGCGCGATCAGCGCCATGTTCGAGTCGAGCTCGTTCGACATCCCGATGCCGATCGGATTGCCCATCGCTTTCAGCTTGGGCGCCGCCTTGAGGACGTTGTCCCAGGTCGTCGGCCTGAGGCCGGTCTCGCCCCAGAGGTCCTTGCGATAGTGCGCCGGGTCCGGGACATAGTTGTCCGCGAAGCCGAAGTACTTCTTCGTCCGCGGGTTGTACGTGCTCTTGCGGCCGACCGGCCCGATCTTCCCGACCTTGCGCTCGACCTGACGCACGACGTCGTTCAGGGCGATGACGCGGTCCTCGTAGGCCGCCGGCGGTGATAGGAACTGGAAGAGATCGTGGCCGCTTTGCGCCGCGACCTCGGATGCCGCCCGGGACGGAAGCTCGGCAAGGTTGACGTGGTCCACGCGAACCTCGGTGTCGTTCGCCTGTCCCCAGCGCTTGACGTAGACGTTGTCGAACCACCGGTCGTACGCCGGCACGAAGTGGCTCCACTGGATGATCCGGAGCGTGCCCGCGAGCTCCTTGTGCCGGAACTTCGGCACACCGGCGACCGCCGTCTTCGCGCCGGCCGCTCCATAGACGAGGACGATTCCTCCCGCCGCGGCTCGCTTGATCAGCTCGCGTCTCGTGAGGTCGTCGTCGACCTTCGTCATGTCGACGCGGTCCCGCCTGTCCTTCACTCAGATCACCTCTCTTTCGCGATCCAATTTCCGAGTGGACTGCTGGGTCTCGGGGCGATTCTCCCCCTTTCTCGAGCTCAACGGAAGGCACCGCCGGTAAAGCCGGCGATGAACCGGTTCAGAAAGACGTTGTAGAGGAATGCCAGCGGGATCGCGGGGATCAGCGTGGCGGCCATGAGCGCGCCCCAGTAGAAGACGTCGCCGCGGATGAGCTCGGTCGGAACGCCGGCCGAGATCGTCTTCTGTTCGGTGCTGGAGATGAACGTGATCGCGTAGACGAACTCATTCATGACCAGCGAGAACGAGAAGATGACGACGGTGAGGATTCCCGGCAGTGAGAGCGGAAAGACGACCCTGACGAGCGCCGTGAGCCGTGAGGCGCCGTCGACGAGCGCGGCGTCCTCCAGCTCCGGCGGAATCGTCTTGAAGAAGCCCATGAGCAGCCAGATCGAAAACGGCACGGTGAACGACGGATAGACCAGGATGAGCGACCAGAGCGTGTCGTGAAGCCCGAGCTCGGCGATCACGCGGGAGAGCGGAAGGAAGAGCAGCGTGGGCGGCACGAGGTACGTCAGGAAGATGCCGACGCCGACCGTCTGGCCCCAACCTCCGGAGAGCCGGGCGAGTGCGTAGCCGGCCGGGAGCGCGAGGAGGAGCGTGATCACGACGACCGCCGCTCCGACGATGGCGGTGTTCTCGAGCCACTGGAGGTAGTTCGTCTGCTCGAACAGGAACGTGAAGTTGTTCACCGTCGGCGAGTCCGCGTTGAACTTGAAGGGAATCTGCTCGATGTCGTAGAGGTCGGTGTCGGACCGCAGAGCGGTCATGAGCATCCAGTAGAAGGGGAAGGCGAGCACGATCGCGAACGGCCCCACGATCAGGTAGCTCATGACGCTCTCGCGCCGCGGGATCACTACGTCACCTCCACGCGGCGGGCGAATCGAAGCATCAGGATCGCCACGAGCGCGAGGGCGGGCAGGAGGTAGAGGGAGATCGCGGCGCCCTGGCCGAGAGCCGCGCTGTTGATCCCGGTGTCGAACGCCCAGGTCGTCAGCATGTGCGTGCTGTTGAACGGCCCGCCGTGCGTGAGGA
Source organism: Gaiellaceae bacterium (assembly GCA_046714355.1). GTDB lineage: Bacteria > Actinomycetota > Thermoleophilia > Gaiellales > Gaiellaceae > JACDAN01. Next base: position 3,125 of record JBKKAR010000006.1, read on the forward strand.
TGTAGACGACGGTCATGTCCGTCGCCGTGAAGACGATCCCGAACAGCAGCGCCACCGTCGCGATCGGCAGCTGCAGCGGAAGCGTGACGTACCAGAACTTCTTCAGCCCGGTGGCGCCGTCGACCTTGGCTGCGTCGTCGATCTCAGGCGGCATCGAGGCGAGCCCGGCGATGAAGATGACCGTCGCGAACGGCAGGATCCGCCAGGCGTGCGCGAAGATGATTGCGGCCATGGCGAGGTTCGGCTCGCCGAGCCATTGAGGCGGGTCGATCGGCTCGATCGGTGAGATCTGGATCGCGCTCGGCCAGAACTCTCTCGCAAACGCCCAGTTGAGGATCCGGTAGATGTAGACCGAGCGCGAGCCCGGAAGGATGTCGTGCGTCAGCGTCCAGTTCACGACGCTGTAGAGCGGGTGGAAGATCCAGAGGAAGCCCACGGTGCTGAGGGCAACCGGGGTCGCCCAGGGGAGGAGCACGAGGAAGCGGAGGAACCACTTGCCCCGAAAGTTCCGCACGAGGGCATGAGCGAGGAACCCGGCGCCCACGAGCACGATCGCCTGTGAGACGAGCGTGAAGATGACGGTGTTCCGGAGCGCCTTGCGGAAGTTCTCGCTGTGCCAGGCGTCCAGGTAGTTCTGGAAGCCGACGAACTCGCCGGTCAGCGATCCCGCCGTGGCGTCCGTCAGGCTGAGGTAGATCGCCATGCCGAGCGGTGCGCCGACCAGCAGGACGATGAAGATGACCGCAGGCGCAATCAGGAGCGGGCCGAGGAAGCGGCGCTCCTCGAAGACGTCTTGCCAACGCCGTCCCCGTGGGCCTGGGCGCGCGACGGTTGCCACTGAGTGGCGATCGTAAACCGGGAACGTCCGGGCCGAGGCGAGTATCGTTCACCGCGAGGAACCGGATGGTGATTGCGGATGGCTGAGATCGCGCTCGAGCAGCTGACGAAGGTCTATCCCGACGGCACCCGCGCCGTGAAGGAGCTCGATCTGAATATCGCGGACGGCGAGTTCGCCGTGCTCGTCGGGCCCTCCGGCTGCGGCAAGACGACCGCGCTCCGCATGGTCGCCGGCCTGGAGCCGGTCACGTCGGGCGCAGTCCGAATTGGCGGGCGCGTCGTGAACGACCTTCCGCCGAAGAACCGCGACATCGCCATGGTCTTCCAGAACTACGCGCTCTACCCTCACATGTCCGCGTACAAGAACATGGCGTTCGGGCTCAAGCTGCGAAAGCTGGAAAAGGCCGAGATCGATCGCCGTGTGAAGCGCGCGGCTCAGGTCCTGGGGCTCGCTGAGGTGCTTGCAAAGCGTCCGCGTACGCTCTCGGGGGGTCAGCGTCAGCGCGTCGCAATGGGTCGCGCGATCGTTCGGGAGCCGCAGGCGTTCCTCATGGACGAGCCGCTCTCGAACCTGGACGCGAAGCTCCGGGTGGAGATGCGCGCCGAGATCGCGCGGATTCAGCGGGATCTCGAAGTCACGACGATCTACGTGACGCATGACCAGACGGAGGCCCTTACGCTCGGCGACCGAGTCGCCGTGATGCGAGACGGGGTGCTCCAGCAGTTCGACGTGCCGCAGCAGCTCTACGACGAGCCGGTGAATCTCTTCGTCGCCGAGTTCATCGGTTCGCCGGCGATGAACCTGGTGGGCGCGGATCTTGTTCGCACGGACGGTCGGCTGGAGGCCGGGTTCGGCGATCATCGCCTCACAGTCGAGGACGAGGTCCTGGCCTCTCGGCCCGCGCTCCGCCGGTTCGAGGGAAAGCGCGTGATCCTTGGCATTCGTCCGGAGGACTTCGAGTACGCAACCGGGGAAGGTGGGGACCGGCGGATCTCGGCGGTGGTCGACATCAGGGAGGACATGGGCTCCGAGGTCTTCATCCACTTCGCGGTCGGCGGGCATCCGGTCCGTGGAGAGGACGTCAGGGCCGCGGTCGGGGCCGATGCCATTGATGCCCGCGAGGAGCAGGTGCGGCAGCACGGAAGCCTCTTCGTCGCGCGTCTCGGCCGAGGGACGGGCCTGCGCGAGGGCGAGCGTGCCGAGCTCCGGGTCACCCCAGGCCGAACGCACTTCTTCGATCCCGAGACGGGGCTCGGTATCTACGGCGCCTCTCGGGAAGGACCGAACGACTAGTTCGCCAGGCCGGCCAGCAGGCCGACGCCGTTGAAGCAGGCGTGAAGGATGATCGCGGGGTAGATGCTTCCCGTTCGCCAGCGCAGAAAGGCGAGCCCGGCGCCGATCAGGAACAGCACCGGGAAGGCTCGGATCAGCCCGTGGGCGAGCGCGAAGGCGATCCCGATCACCACGATCGCGCCGGCGGCTCCGAGCGGGGCGAGCAGGGTGTAGCCGAGGCCGCGATACATGAGCTCCTCCACGATCGGTGCTACGCCGGCGATGACGATCGCGTTGAGGACGAACGCGAACGCGCGGTCTGAGCGCCAGCCGCTCGGGTCGAGGCCCTGCTCCTCGCCGCCGCCGAGGACCGGTTCCAGCGCTGCGGCGATGGCGAAGAACACGACGAGGAGCCCGAACGCCCAGCCGGCGGCGGCCATCCAGGAGGCGGGGCGTCGCAGCCCGAAGGCCTCGCGGAAATCGATGCCGGAGGCGATCACGAGCAGGATCGCCATGATCACGCCGTAGAGCAGGATTCCGAGGACCGCGGACTCGTAGCGAAAGAGGACGTCGTCCGGGGGGTCGCTGTCCGCGAAGTTCGCGCTGTAGGCGAGGAGCGACAGGGCGCCCACGAGCACCCACCATGCGACGAGCTTCCGGCCGACCGAGCGCTCGCTCACGCGACCCACTGCCAGAGGGCCCACTGGGCCGACACGACGCCGAGAAACACCGCACTCACGACTACCACCGCCGTGTGTACCCGCGGGCGGGAACCGACAACCGCCAGCGCCATGAAGAGCGGGAAGACGACGAGCCCGAAACGCTGGATCGAGAGCAGCGGCCACCGTTCGCCCGGGACGCTGAGGGGAATCGCGAGACTCAATGCCGAGAAGAGGCCGTAGGGCGCGCCGAACCGTCGCCAGGCGACGACGGTCAACCCGGCGAAGAGGATCAGGAAGACGAGCTGGGTGAGGTTGATGGCGGCGACCCGATCGGGATCGGTGTCCTGGACGGCGCTCCAGTAGCGGGTGGCGTCGGAGCCGGACGCGAGCTGTCGGACTCCCGCCCAGCCGGCGCGCAGGCCGTCCCAGACCCCGCCCAGCGGGCCGACAGGCGAGACGTGTCGGCTCCACGTTCCTTCCGCGTGGACGAACGCGAGTGGATCGCCCAACCGCCACCAGAGATACAGCGGGTAGAGCGCAAAGAGCGCCGGGGCGGCGCCGAGCTGCAGGAGTGCTTGCCTCCGCCGAGGCGCCCGCCAGGCGATGAGGGCCAGCGCTGGGAGGAGCGCGATGCCGAGTGGACGGGTCAGCCACGCGAGACCCGCGGCGGCTCCGGCGCCGAGGTGGCTCCCCCGCTCGGCGAGCACGAAGCTCGCCACGGTCAGGAACAGGAAGAGCGACTCGCTGTACACGGCTCCGAGAAACACTGCGAACGGGAAGATCGCGAGGTAGAGGACCGCGCGCCGGGCGCCCGGTTCTCCGAGCCGCGGGGCCGCGAGGCGAAAGAGAAGCGCGAAGGCGCCGAGTGCAGTCACCAGTGAGATCACCACGCCGGCCAGCACGTAGTGCCCGAAGAAGACTCGCCCCAGGAGGCCAACGAGGAGCGGGTAGAGCGGGTAGAAGGCGGCCGCGGCCTCCTCCGTCGCGACGTAGCCGTTCTCCGCGATGCGGAGGAACCACACGCTGTCCCAGCGGGCCCACACGTCGATGAGCAGACCGGCGTCGTTCGTCAACTCCGGACGGTCCCAGCGTTCGACATCCGGATGGCTGTTGGGCTCGAATGTCAGGTACGCGAATACCACCGCAGCCCAGATCGCGGCCCGGCTCCACAAGAAGAGGTCGAGAATGCGACCGATGGCGTCACGCTACTTCACCCTGGACGAGGCAAACGAGGCGGTCGAGAAGCTCCGCCCCGTCGTCGCGCAGATGGTCGAACACAGACGGCGGCTGCTCGTCGCACAGCACCAGCGTGGCGAGCTCACCGAGCAGGCGGGCTCGAACGGCGGCGACCTGACGCCGACGGACTTCAGTGAGGTCGAGGCGGAGCTCGAGCTCCAGGCGTCGGCACTGGCTCGATGCATCGAGCAGCTCCAGGCCGCCGGCGCGCTCGTCAAGGATCTCGATCAGGGCCTGCTCGACTTCCCCGCGCTCCGAGACGGCGAGGAGATCCTGCTCTGCTGGCATCTCGGCGAGGACGAGATCGAGTTCTGGCACGGCCCCGAGGATGGCTTCTCAGGCCGGAAACCGCTCTAGCGCGTCGAACTAGCCAGCCGTGGAAGCCTGGGAACGCCTCGCCGTCGTCTGCGCCGTCATCCTCGTCGCAGCTGCCTTCGCCAAGCTCGTCGACATGCGGATGGCCCGGCGCGAGCTCGCGCCGGGCTCCGCCACCCGCTACCGCGTGCTGCGCCGGAGCATCATGGGCGCGATCATCTTCGTCGGCGTCCTGTCGGCGTTGCTCGTGATTCCGCAAATCAGGGCGATCGCCGGCGGCCTGCTCGCGTCCTCGGCGATCGTCGGTCTCGTCATCGGCCTCGCTGCCCAGCGAACGCTCTCCAACTTCGTCGCGGGCGTGATGATCGGGCTCAGCCAGCCGATCCGGCTCGGGGACCGTGTCACGGTGCCGGAGGGCGAGGGGGTGGTCGAGGAGATCGGCCTCGTTTACACACGCATCCGGCAGGACGACCGGACACGGCTCGTGATCCCGAACGAGCGTCTGGCTGCCGATACGATCAAGAACTCCACCATCGCGAGCCGGGAGACGCTGGCCGAGATCACCGTCCCCGTGCCGCGCGACAAGGATTTGCAAGCCGTGGTCGACCTCCTTCGCGAAGCAATGACACCGAGTGACGTCCTCGTCACAGCACTCGACGCCGACGCCGTCGTGACTCTTCGCGCATGGGCCGAGGACGAGGCCCAGGCACGGCGCCTCGAGAGTGAGCTCCGGCTTCGGTCGCATTCGCGGCTCCGGCAAGCCGGGATCTACGCGTGAGCCCCTCCCGCCGCAGCCGGCAGAGCGGCCGCTACCCCGACGAGGACGCGTACCGCCGTCGCACGAGACGCCAGCGCCGCCGCGAGAGAGCACGGCATCGCCGCAAGCTCGCCTTCATCGTCGCGGCCGTCGTCCTAGTTCTCGCCGGTATCGGCGCGGCCGGCATCACGGGCGCCGCGACGGTCGCCCCGCAGTGCGACCTCGACAAGCTGCGCCCGGTCGAGATCGGCCAGAACTCGTTCGTCTACGCGGCCGACGGCTCCCTGCTTGGATCGATCCCGGCCGAGAAGAACCGGCAGCCGGTGCGGCTCAACCGGATCAGCAAGTGGATGCGCCTCGCGACGATCGCGATCGAGGATCGCCGCTTCTACGAGCACAGCGGGATCGACCTTGAGGGCATCGCCCGAGCGCTCGCCGCCGACGTCCGCGCGGGCAAGGTCGTAGAGGGCGGCTCGACCCTCACGCAACAGCTCGTTCGCAACCTCTACGTCGGCAGCGAGGTCACCTTCGAGCGCAAGGCGATCGAGGCCTGCCTCGCTGTCCGCCTCAACCGGCGACGCTCGAAGGACTGGATCCTCGAGAGCTACCTCAACACAGTCTTCTATGGCAGCCGCGCGTACGGCGTCCACGCTGCGTCGCAGACGTACTTCTCGAAGCCGGCGTGGCGGCTGGGCCTCGGCCAGGCGGCGCTGCTCGCTGGACTGACGCAGGCGCCGTCGCTCTACGACCCGTTCAACAACCCGCGCACCGCGATCGCCAGACGCAATCAGGTGCTGGCGGCCATGCTCGAGCAGGGCAAGATCACGGCCCGGCAGTACCGAGAAGCGCTGTCTGAGCGAGAGCTCCGGCTCCGGCCGGGCAAGCTCTACACGAGGATCCGCGAGCCGTACTTCTTCAGTTACGTGCGGCCGCTGCTTGTCGCGCAGTACGGGGCAAACACAGTTCGCTCCGGCGGGCTGCGCGTTTACACGACCGTCGACCGGCGCTTCCAGCAGGCGGCTCGCAACGCAATCCTCCGCACCCTCCCCTATCGCGACGACCCGGCTGCGGCGGTCGTCTCGATCAACCCGGCAAACGGCGCGATCCGGGCGATGACGGCCGTGACCCCGGGGAGGCGGGGCAACCAGTTCAACCTGGCCTCGCAGGGCCGTCGCCAGGCCGGATCGACGTTCAAGACCTTCGTCCTCGCCGCTGCGATCGCGGAGGGTGTCGATCCCGACTCGACGACGTACTCGTCCAGGCCGTTCGTCTACCAGCCCGACCCGCTGAGCGAGCCGTGGGAGGTCTCGACCTACAGCCACGAGTACCTCGGATCCGTCCCGATCTCGCGGGCGACGCTTGCCTCGGACAACACCGTGTACGCCCAGCTGACCCTCGATATCGGGCCGGAGAAGGTCGCCGCGATGGCGCACCGGCTCGGCGTCCGTTCGAACCTGAAGACGAAGGAGGGCGTCTACGTGCCCTCTCTCGGCCTGGGCTCCGCGGCCATCTCTCCGCTGGACATGGCCTCCGCCTACGCCACGCTCGCCGCGGGGGGGATCTACTCCGAGCCGATGGCGATCCGCAAGGTCGTCCTCCCCGACGGCACCGAGGACAAGGACGCCGGCTGGGGCAAGCCGCAGCGGCGACGCGCGATCGCCGACTGGGTCGCGGACGAGGTCACGAAGATCCTCGAGGACAACGTCGACAGCGGCACCGGGACGGGCGCGGGCATCTTCTTCGACCTCCCGACCGCCGGGAAGACCGGGACGACCGACGAGCACACGGATGCCTGGTTCTGCGGCTATACGCCGAACCTCTCCACGACAGTCTGGGTCGGCTACCCGCAGGGGCAGGTCCCCATGGAGAACGTGCACGGGATCTCGGTCGCAGGCGGCACCTTCCCGGCGACGATCTGGAACCTCTTCATGCGCCCGGCGATCGGGAACACGGATCCTGGTGACTTCCCCGAGCCAAGCTCCGTTCCGGTCTGGAAGCCGTTCGAGCGCGGGCAATACGCCAATTCCTACGACAACGACAACTACTACTACCCGCCGTCGCCTTCCCCCGAGCCGGAGCCACAGCCGGAGCCACAGCCGGAGCCACAGCCGGAGCCGGAGCCCACGCCGCCCCCGCTCCCGCCGCCCCCGACAGGCCCGGTCTCCGCGCCGCCGGTGCACCCGCCGCGGCCGGGCGACGACTAGGAGATCCGCGGTGGGCCGGGCGCTGCGGGCAGCCGCGCTCGCGGCGCCGATCTACCTGCTTGCGGCGGCGCTGCCGCCCGGCGGTCTCTTTCGCGAGCGGCGGTTCCGGGACGTCGGCCTCTACGGGGATTACGGCGGCGCCCTCCTCGACGGCCGGATCCCGTACCGCGACTTCTTCGTCGAGTACCCACCAGGCGGCTTTCTCGTCTTCACCCCGCCGGCGCTGCTTCCGGATGGCTGGTATCTCCACGCCTTCAAGGCGCTCATGGCGCTCGTCGGCGTAGCGACTGTCGTCGTGGCCGCTCTCATCCTCGTCCGCCTGGGCGCGAGCGGCGCCCGCCTGCATGGCGCGCTGTTGGCGATGGCCCTCTCGCCGCTCGTGCTCGGCCCGGTCTCGCTGAACACCTATGACGCCTGGCCGGCGCTACTCGTGGCCGGCGCGGTCGCAGGGCTCCTCTTCGGCCGGGACCCGATCGCGTTCTCGCTGCTCGGGGTGGCGTTCGCCGCGAAGCTGTACGCGGCTGCTCTCGTCCCGCTCTTCCTCCTCTGGCTGTGGCGGACGAACCGGCCTCTGGGGCGGCCCGTGCTTGCATTCACGACTGCCGTGGTCGTCCTGGTTGGGCCGTTCGCGGTCCTCGGCTGGGACGGCCTCGTGGAGAGCGTTCGGGCCCAGGCGGGACGCGGTCTGCAGATCGAGAGTCTCGGCAGCGCGCTGCTCCTGGCTGCCCACCGACTCGGCGTGTACGAGGCCGAAGTGATCCGTGGATCGACGGCGGCGCTCTCGCGAGACCTCGCCGGGTCCCTGCCGGACGCTCTTGCGATCGCAACGACAGTCGTGCAGGCGGGAGCGGTCGCAATCGCGGCTGTCCTCTTCTTCCGCGGCCGCCGGGACGGCGAGCGGCTCGTCTGGGCGACGGCGGCGACACTCGCAGGATTCGTGGCCTTCGCCCGCTTCGTGTCCCCGCAGTACCTCGTCTGGCTCGTCCCGATCGTCCCGCTGGTCGGAGGAACCGTTGGGGTCGTGGGCACGGCGCTGCTCGGCCTCGCGCTACTCGCCGGCCGGCTGTGGTTCTTCCACTACCGCGAGATCTTCGGGCTCGAGGCGACCGTCTGGCTCGTCGTTCTCCGCGACCTCCTGCTCGCCGCGCTCTACGGGGTGCTCGTGTTCTCCCTCTGGAGGACGAGGATGCCGTCGTCGTCGAACACCGTTCGCCAGGAGCCGCTCTTCAGCAGGAGCGCGAGGGGCACAGCGGTGGTTGACGATGCCGAGCGCCGGTCGAGATAGGACGCACGCTTTAGATCGACCGCAACCCAGTCCGCGTCGCGGACGACGGGGAAGCTCTGGATGCGGCGGCGCTCCGAGAGGTGGGCCCCCAGGCCGTTCGTGCTGCTGACGGCGGCGTCCGGTGGAATGAGCGCGAGCGCGCGCGCAGCTGCACCGTCGTGCTCCGACCGGCGGTCCGGTTTGAGCTCGCCGGCACCGAGCGGCCCGACGGCGATCGCCCCGGCGACACAGGCAGCGAGCAGCGCGGCGGAGACCTCGCGCGGGCGCCCGAGCCGGGCGGCGCCCAGGATTGCTCCGACGATGAGGAAGGGCGCGATGGGCGCCGTGTAGTGGAAGCGGATCGACGTTTGAGTCGAGACCGAGGAGAGCAGGTTGGCCAGGAGCTCCGGCAGCACGGGGACGAGCGCGAGTGGCGCAAGCACGAAGAGGGCGAGGAGCGGGAGCGTCAGTTCGGCGAGGTAGAGCAGATCGCGTACCTCCGTCACTGCGCCAAGCACGGCCAGCGGTTCGGTCAAGGCAGTCCTCACGAGCCCCGTAGGCGATGCGCCCACCGCCTCGTAGCGTCCGTAGAACGCGGGATCCGCCCCCTCTCGGAAGTGCGGCATCACGAGGCCGAGCGAGAGGACGGTCACGGCCGTCCCCACGACGGCGATGGAGGCGCCCGCGGCACGCCGTCCCTTGGCCAAGGCGTACCAGACTCCAAGTGCGCCGACGACGAGGGGGATCTCCTCCTTGGTCAGCGCGGCGAGCACGCCGAAGGGGACGAACGCCCACAGCCGGTCCTCGTCGAGGTACCAGAACGCGAAGACGAGGAGCGGACAGGCGAGCGACACCGGGTGAAACTCGTCGAGCGCGAGCCACTGAACGGCGGGATACGCGAGGTAGGCGAGGCCGCACAGAGCGCCGGCCCACTCCGATCCCAGATGCTTTCGGCCGAGCCAGAAGACTGGGAGTGCGCCGAGAGCGATCACGATCGCCTGGACGACCAGCAGCATCGCTGGGCTCGGCCAGACCCACCAGAGAGGCGCGAACGCCACGAGCAGCGGATCGACGTGCGCGCCGAGGCGCGTGATCTGGTCGCCGCCGAGCTCCGTCACCTCGAGCGGCCGGCCGTGCGCCGTCGACCAGACCGCCTGCGCCATGTTTCCGAGGTCGAAGCGCCCCGTCTCGAAGGCGCGATGCTCGAGCGCCGCCAGGCCGCCGAACCCGCCCGCGAACGCTGCCATCCCGGCCCAGACGGCTCGGGCCGGGCTAGCGACGTGTCGCCAGAAGGAGATACCCGAGCGAGCCGCGCTCGACGCCGACGAAGAGCCGGTCGAGCTGGAGGACGGCTCCGAGCGCAGCGACGAGGGGTCGGTGTCGGTCACCGGGCCGGGCCGGCCCGTGCCGGGCGAGGTACCGCTCATAGACGTGGCGATGGTAGAGGCGCGAGAACGGGAAGCCCCAGGCGACGCAACGGTTCACGGTCAGCCCGGCATCCGTGCAGGCCTCGATGAGATCGCGTCGGTCGTAGCGGCGTACGTGGCCCGCCCACTCGTCGCTCGGCCCGAAGAGGCTCGGATTCGCCGGAACCGAGAGCGCGAGCACGCCGGCCGGCCGCAGCACCCGCCTGAGCTCGGCCAGCGCCTCTCGATCCCCCTCGACGTGCTCCAGCACCTCTCCGAGGACGGCGCCGTCGAAGCTCGAGTCCGCAAATGGGAGCGCCGTCACGTCAGCCTGCTTCACCTCGCCGGCGAGACGCTTGCGCAGCACCTCGACCGCGGCTCCGGAAGCGTCCGTGCTCGTGACCTCGAAGCCCAGACGCTCGAGGCGGGAGGCCATCGTCCCCTGCCCGGCGCCGGCGTCGAGCACGCGCCCCCCGGGCGACCCCGAGAGGAAGAGGTCGAGGAGAAGCCGCTCGCGAAGCTCGTGTCGTGGTCCGACGAACTCGGGCGCCGTCCCCCACTCGTGCCCGCCGGTCAGAGCAGTGCCTCGAGCAGCCCGCGCCAGCGCGTTCCGAGCACATCCTCGCCGGCGCGCTCTCGATAGACGGCGTGGCCCGCTTCGGCCAGCCTTTGTGTCCTCTCCGGTTCGGCGGCGAGCTGGCGGAGGGCGTCGGCCAGGGCCTGTGGATCCCCGGGCGGTACGAGTGTCGCCGTCTCGCCGTCGGTCAGGAGCTCGCGCGCGGCCGCCGTGTCGGCTGTGACGAGCGGCGTGCCGCAGGCGAGCGCCTGGAACGCCTTGTTGGGGATCACGCGCCGCGCCTTGTCCGACGTGCCGAAGATCCCGAGCGCGCAGGACGCAGCGTGGAGCTCTGCCGCCAGCTGCTCGTACTCGACCCACGGAACCCATTCCACGTTCGGCGGCCGTGTCGCGAGGAGGTGGTCGAGCTGGCCGCTGCCCACGATGCGGATGCCGAGCTCCGGCACGAGCCGCGCGGCCTCGAGGATCGTGTCGAGGCCGTGCAGCGGGATCAGTTTCCCGACGAAGAGGGCGGTGAATGGCCCTTGCGGCGACCAGCCGGGTCGGAAGACGCTCTCCTCCGCGCCGACGAAACAGACCTCGAAGCGCTCCCGCGGAAGGCCGGCGAGCTCGGCGAGAAAGTCGGCGTGTGTCTCCGTATCGGCGACCACGAGGTCGGCCGAACGAAGCGCTCGGCGGTCGATCGCTCGCAGGATGCGGGCCGGGAGCGAGCTCGGGCCGAACCGGCCGCGGTCGCCGACGAGCGTGTCGGAGAGCGAGACGAGCGGGTTGAAGACGACAGGCTGGCCGCGCGCGGCGCGGCGCGCGGCCAGCAGGTCGAGGTGTCCGGGATAGCCGACGAGCACGATGTCCGTGTCCGGCGACCGCCGGGCGAGGAGGCGAGCCTCCGCGAGCGCCAGACGCGCTGCGGCGCCCGGCCCCGCGGACCACTTTTCCTCCTTGCCCTCCCAGACGGCCTCGTGCCGCTCGACCACCTCCACTCCGGCGCGCCGCAGGCAGGAGATCACCTGGGCGTTTCGCGGGTAACGGCGCTCGTATGTTCCGAAGTAGAGGACGCGCACTAGTGCCGTCTAGTGCGCGACGGGCTCGCGCCGTACCGGTTCCAGGATCTCGTCGACGTGAAGCTCGTCGGCTGCTCCTGTGCGTTCCTCGTGATGGCTCGTGATCAGCTCGCTGAGGAGGCCGAGCGAGAAAAACTGGAAGCCGACGACGACGAGGAGGACGCCGAGGGTCAGCAGCGGCCGGTTGCCGATCGCCGCGCCCGAGATCTTGAGGATCGTGAGATAGACGAGCACAGCGCTCCCGATCAGCGCGAAGACGAGCCCGAGGCCGCCGAAGAGGTGGAGTGGCCGGTGCCGGTATCGCCCCATGAACGACACCGTCAGGAAGTCCAGAAAGCCGCGCGCGTAACGCTCGACGCCGTAGCGCGAGCGGCCGTGCTCGCGCGGCCGGTGGTTCACGGGCAGCTCGGCGACCCGAAAACCGCGGTCGTGAGCAAGGACGGGTAGGAAGCGGTGAAGTTCGCCGTAGATGCGAAGCGATCGAACGACTTCGGCGCGGTACGCCTTCAGGCCGCAGTTCATGTCGTGCAGCTTCAGACCGGAAGCCCGGCCCACGACGGCATTGAAAATCCTCGAGACCAGCCGGCGCGACAGCGGGTCCCGGCGCTGCGTCTTCCAGCCGGAGACGAGGTCGAAGCCCTCGTCCAGCTTGGCGAGGAGGCGCGGGATCTCCGCGGGATCGTCCTGGAGATCCGCGTCGATCGTCACGACGACGTCGCCCGCCGAATGACGGAAGCCGGCCGCCAGCGCGGCAGCCTTGCCGAAATTCCGGCGGAGACGGACGACGCGGACATTCGAAGCTCGGCTGTGGAGACGAGTAAGCGCCGCGAACGAGCCGTCCGTGGAGCCGTCGTCGACGAAGACGGCCTCCCAGGGCCGCTCGAGGGGCTCGAGCGCGCTCGCGAGCTCGTCGTAGAGGAGCTCGACGCTGCGATCCTCGTCGTGGACGGGAACGACGACCGAGATCACGTCAGTAGCTTATGTGTGAGGTGGGAGCGCTCTTGTCCATCGAGGAGGCACAGCGCCTCATTCTGGAGCGGGTTCAGCCGCTCGAGACCGAGCGCGTGCGTCTGGACGCCGCCGCCGGGCGGGTGACAGCGGAGCCGGCGACGGCGCAAGTCGACCTGCCGCCGTTCGACAGTTCGGCGATGGACGGCTTCGCTGTCCGTGCGGAGGACACGCCGGGGAGGCTGCCGGTCGTCGCGCGGATTCCGGCCGGCCGACCGGCCGGGCGCTCGCTCGCGTCGGGAGAGACGATGGCGATTGCGACGGGCGGCGCGGTTCCAGCCGGTGCCGATGCTGTCATCCCACTCGAGTATGTTGTCGATAATGACAATGATATCGAGATTGCCGATGAAGTTCCCACCGGCGCCAATGTTCGGCCGCGCGGCGGCGACGTTCGTCGCGGAGACGTCCTCGTCCCGGCCGGCGAGCGGCTCGGGCCGGCGCAGCTCGGCGCGCTCGCCGCGGGCGGCGTCGCCGACCTCCCGTGCGCACGGCGTCCGCGGGTCGCCGTGCTCTCGACGGGAACCGAGCTCCGTCAGCCGGGCGAGGAGCTCGAAGCGGGCGAGATCTACGAGGCGAACGGGGTGATCCTCGCCGCCCAGCTGCGGACGGCCGGGGCTGAGCCCGAGCGGCTCGAGGCGGTCGAGGACGACGAGCTGGCGCACCGGGAAGCCCTGGAAACCGGCCTTCGCGCGGACGTGCTCGTCACCTCGGGCGGCGTCTCCGTGGGGCCGCACGACCTCGTGCGCTCGGTAGGCCAAGACCTTGGCATCGAGGAGGTCCTGTGGGGCGTCGCCGTCAAGCCCGGCAAGCCGCTGTGGTTCGGCGTCCGCGACCGGACGCTCGTATTCGGCCTGCCCGGGAACCCCGTCTCGACGCTCGTCTGCTTCGAGTTGTTCGTCCGGCCCGCCGTCCTTGCCCTCCAGGGTGTCGCCGACCCGCTCCCCCGGTTCGAGCCGGGTCGTCTCGTGCGACCGGCCCGCCCGAACCCGGCCCGGACAGAGCTCGTGCGCGCCCGGGCGGTGGTCGCCGGCGGAGGAGTCGAGCTCGACGTCCTGAGCGGACAGGAGTCGCACATGATCGCGAGGGCGGCGGGGGCTGACGCTCTCGTTCTCGTTCCCGCGGGTACTGAGGAGCTCCCCGCCGGCTCCGAGGTCAGCTACCTACGGCTCGCTTGAGGTCGCGAGCCGGCCGGAGGCCAAGGGCGATGCGCAAGATGCGTCCGATCAGTAAACGGATCGGGCCTCGGGGAGGTCGTTCGCGGACGCTCGGATAGGGCGCGTATCTCCCGGCGGCGATCGCAGTCAACTGCCCGGCCGCAGCGAGCCATGCGAGCGCGATGGCGACCGAGGGAAGCGGGACGTAGCCGATCGCGACTAGCTCCAGGACGTACCACGGCGCGTCGAAGCCGAGATCGAAACGAAACGCGAACGAGCCGAGCAGCAGCGCGGGACCGGTCAGACCGGCGGCGAGAGCCGCCCCGCGCAGCCACGCCGGCCCGTACCGCAGCTGTGGCATCCAAAGCCAGGCATGAAGTGAGGGAAGCAGGAAGATGAGCGCGAACGCGTTCGTCGCCACCGTCAGAAGCGCGAGAACGGCGAGGACGAGCAGGGCGGCCGTCTGGCCCGCCAGCTCTTCCTCTGACGAGACCGGGCGGCGCGGCAGCAGCCGTTCGCGGCCGACCAGCCAGCCGAAGAAGGCCAGGACGGCGAAGATGCCGAGCGCGAGCATGGGCCAGTCGCCGGCGACCTGGGTGTCCGGCGGCGGCGGACGGGATTCGGCTTCCGGCCAGGCACCTACGAGGCCGAAGAACGCGAACAGCACGCCGGCCCAGAGCCAGAACGCGAGCCGGCTGCGGTAGCTTCGTAGCGCCGGCGCGAGCGGAATCCGGCGCCTGCGACAGCGCGCAAACAGGTCGACCGCGGCGAGGAGGAACGGGAGCAGCGCGCTGATGAGGACGAGCTTCACTGCCCAGCCCTGGACGATCCGCGGGCCGAGATAGACGTAGCTCGATGTGTCGCGTGCGAGCGCGACGCCCTCGTCGAGAGACCCGAGGATCGACTCCGCGGCGCGCCCGGCCTGTCCGATGCGGCGATCGTTGAGCCGATCGAGCGTGTCCGTCTCGGGTCGAGGTGGTCGAGGTCCGGCCGTCGTCAGCGTTACAGCGGGAATGCCGCGGCCGATCAGCGGCGCCTGCTCATAGAGGCTGAAAGGAAAGGCGAGATCGATCAGCTGGCCGGCCGCGCTCGTACGCCGTGGCTGAGCTCCCACCCGCTGGATGCGGGCTGCCGCGGTCGCCACGAGCGTGGAGTCGGTCGATCGAGGCCGATCGCCGGCGATCTCGATGCGAAGCCGATCCGGCCCTCCGATCGCCACGAGGTTCACGGCGGCGGCGAGTCGTGTCCGGTACGGAGACGTCTCGAGGAAGCGGACCGCGCCCAGTCCCCCGAAGGCCCCACCGTCCGTAGAGAGGAAGACAATCGTGTGGGTCGGGCTGACCGGCGCTCTTGGCGCACCCGGTGCGGGCGTAGCCCGGAGGCCGTAGGCGCGCGCGAGCTCGAGGAGCGCTCCGGTTCCGGATGCGTTGTCGTTCGCCCCCTGCCCGGTGCCCAGGTTGTCTCGATGCGCCATGACGACGAGCACCTCGGGGGAGCGCCCGGGTGAGACGGCGAGAATGTTCTCGAGCCCGACCCTCCCCTGGCCCGGCACGGTGGCCCGGAAACGGTCGCGCTGTACGCGGAAACCGAACGAGGCGAGGCGCTCCGCAACCCAGCCCGCCGCGTCGGCGGCGCCCGTAGAGCCCGGCGATCGGATCGAGGCGATCGATGTGAGCTCTCGCGCGGTCTGCGTGGCGCCGAGGTCGTCGAATGCGGTGGGAAAGGTCGGGGGCGGGAGACTCTCCGGCCGAGTGATCGTGAACGCCGCGATCAGCAGCGGGATTGCGACGAGCAGAGCCGTGCCTCGATAGGCGCGCGCGTTCACCGGTCGCTCGAGCGATCCGGGCCGCGGCCGCCTCCGTGCAGATGGGGGCCGGAGCGGCATGCCGGGGCTATAGTAGGGAGGGCCTCGGCGTAGCGCGCCTGGCGGTGATGCGCCCGTGCCCGACTCCTCGACAATCCTCCTCGTAGACGACGAGGACTCCGTCCAGAAGGTCCTCTCCTATCCGCTTGAACGCGACGGCTACCGCGTGCTGGTCGCAAAGGACGGCGAGGAGGCGCTCGCGAAGTTCGAATCGGAGCCGGTTGACCTCGTTGTCCTCGACCTGATGCTTCCGAGGCTCGACGGTCTCGAGGTGTGCAAGCGCCTCAGAGCGCAGAGCACCGTCCCGATCATCATGCTCACCGCCCGGGACGACGAACTCGACAAGGTCCTCGGGCTCGAGCTCGGGGCCGACGACTACATCACGAAGCCGTTCTCCATCCGCGAGTTCCGAAGCCGTGTCCGGGCACTGCTCCGCCGCGCCTCATTGCCGGCCAAGGAGGATCGGCGGGAGAGCGAGAGGATCGAGACGGACGGCCTCGTCGTCGATCCCGCACGGCGGTCGGTCGAGGTGCGCGGCGATGCGGTGCAGCTGACGTACGTCGAGTTCGAGCTGCTCAGAGCCCTGGCGGGAAATCCCGGGCGGGTCTTCAGCCGCCGCCAGCTGCTCGAGGCACTCTGGGGCGACGCGTCCTACCGCGAGCCGCGGACGATCGACGTCCACGTTCGCCACCTGCGCGAGAAGCTGGAGCGTGATGCGAGCGAGCCGGAGTTCATTCTCACCGTCCGCGGCGCGGGTTACCGCTTCCGGGATCCGTGATGCGGTTTCGCACGGTCGGCGTCAAGCTGAGCCTGGCCCTGATCGTGCTCGTCGCCGGCGCCCTCGCGATCGTCTACGTGGCGGTCGTCCCCACGCTGGAGAACCGGCTCGTCGACGGGCGAATCTCCCAGCTGCAGCGAACTGCCGACGCGATCATCGCCGACTACACCCGTCAGGCGGACGAGCCGACATTCGTCTGGGACAGCTTTGTCACCGCGGAGAGCCAAATCCGCGGGGTACGCGTGACCGCCTACGAGGTGCTGAGCGAGTCGTCACCCGTATTCCTTCGCCCGTTCGCGGAATCGAACCCGCTGGGTCAGTCGGAGGCTGGCGACCCGATGGCGCACCGGGCCGCCGAGCGAGCCCGCACCCAGAGCGGCGTGATCGAGCGAGGCGGAGCTCAGGTCGCCGAAGTTGCGGTCCCCTTCAGATCGGCCTTCGTTCTTCTCGTCTCCGCGCCACTCGACGACACGCTGGAGAACGTTTCGCTCGTCCGCGAGCGGCTCCTCGTGTCCGGCATTGTCGCGCTCCTCGCCGCGGCTCTCGTCGGATTCCTGCTGTCCCGGGCCTTCGCCCGCCGCATCCATCGGCTCGAGCGGGCGGCTGAGCGGATCGCGGGCGGCCGCTTCGACGAGCCCGTCGCCGATCGGAGCGCGGACGAGCTCGGGGAGCTTGCGGTCGCCTTCGATCGCATGCGCGAGCGGTTAGCTGCACTCGAGCGGGCGCGACGAGAATTCATCGCGAACGCCTCGCACGAGCTGCGCACACCGATCTTCGCGCTCGGCGGCCATGTCGAGCTCTTGACGGACGAGGACATGGACGAGGAGACGCGGCGGGAGTTTCTCGCCGAGATGCGCGTCCAGATCGAGCGGCTCACGAAGCTTGCGACGGACCTGCTCGACCTCTCCCGGCTCGACGCCGGCCGTTTGCACGTGGAATTGGCCCCCGTCGACCTCGGCGAGATCGCCGGCTCGCTCGCAGCCGAGTTCGGGGGTGTCGGACGGGGCCGGGAGCACGTACTGGAGGCGGATCCCGAGCTGGGGGTGACTGCGCTCGCGGACGAGGAGCGCGTGCGTCAGATCGGCCGCATCCTCGTCGAGAACGCCATCCTCCACACTCCACCCGGCACCGAGATCCGCCTGACCACGGCGGAAACGGACGACGGCGCGGCGTTTCGCGTCGAGGACAACGGCCCGGGAGTTTCGGAGGCCGATCAGCAGCAGGTCTTCGAGCGCTTCTACCGGAGCGACGGCACGCTCGCGTCAGGCTCGGGCCTGGGACTTGCGATCGCGAAGGACCTGGCAGCCGTCATGGGCGGCGAGATCGGGCTCGACTCGCGGCCCGGCCGGACCGTTTTCACGTTGAAACTTCCCCGCAGCCCGGCTCCAGTTGACGAACGCGAGCCCGCATTGGCCCGGTAAGCGCGATCTGAGCGTTTTCACGTGCAAACGAAGGTGGTCGGCCGGAACCGCATGGCTACAGTGAGAAGCTCGTGCGCCCGCCCGCCCTCGCAGCCGTCGTGCTCCTCGTCGCAGTCGCCGGCGGCCTCGTCTCCGTCGTAGCGGCCGACCGCACCGGCCTGCTCGAGGGCAGGACCGAGACCGTGTTCATCACGGGATCCGGCGCGGCGCTGCCCGTCGAGCGCGAGATCGAGACGCCCGACAACTCCGCCAAACCCCTGGCCGGGAACAGTTTCGACCCCGCGACGGTCTATCAGTCCCGCAGCGGTGGAGTCGTCACCGTCTACGCGTACTTCGACGATCGCCCGCCGGCGCAGCACGCCGCGCAGGGCTCGGGCTTCGTGATTTCCCGCGAGGGCTACATCCTCACGAGCGCCCACGTCGTGACCACGGCGGGGGAGGACGACAGCGGCAGCGAAGCGGAGGCCGCCGATCGTGTCTTCGTGGGCTTCCGCGACCGTGACCGGGTCGAGGCGACAGTGGTCGGATGGGACGTTTTCGACGACGTGAGCGTGCTGAAGGTCGA
The DNA here is from genome assembly GCA_046714355.1 of Gaiellaceae bacterium. GTDB lineage: Bacteria > Actinomycetota > Thermoleophilia > Gaiellales > Gaiellaceae > JACDAN01. The sequence goes on from JBKKAR010000006.1 coordinate 21,507, forward strand.
TCCCGCGGCTCACTCGCTCGACCCGGTCCCGCTTGGCGATTCCGGCCGCGTCGTCGTCGGTGAGCCGGTTGCCGCCCTCGGTAGCCCCTTCGGAAACGAGAGCTCGCTCGCAGTCGGAGTGGTGTCGGCGACGAAGCGTTCGATCGACTCGCTGACCTCCGGGTACACGGTCGGGGACGCCATCCAGACCGACGCGCCGATCACGCACGGTAACTCCGGCGGCCCGCTGTTCGACGCTCGAGGTCGGGTGATCGGCATCAACGCCCAGATCCGGAGCGAGTCTGGGCAGGCCGAGGGCGTCGGCTTCGCGATTCCGATCAACGCCGCGAAGCGCTCCTTCCGGCAACTCGTCCGAAACGGTCGCGTCGCCTACGCCTATGTGGGCGTGAACGCGGAGGATCTGACGCCCACGATCGCGCGGCGCTTCGGCTACGCCGTCGAGCGTGGCGCCGTGATCGCGACGATCGTGCCTGAGAGCCCGGGCGCAAAGGCCGGTCTCCGTGGCGGAAGCGACCAGCGCCGCATCAATGGATTCGACTTTCGGGTCGGCGGCGACGTCGTCGTGCGCATCGGGGAGCAAACGGTCGAAAGCGCAGACGATCTGGTGCGTGTCGTGAGCGAGCAGCTCGTCCCCGGCCAGGTCGTCCGATTCACGGTGCTTCGGGACGGCCGGCGCCTTGTCCTGCCGGTTCGCCTCGGTGAGCGGCCGCGGCGGCCGCAGGTCGATCGCTGATCGCGTTTAGTTCTACCGCCTGCCTGGAATAGTCGAACCGACCGGAACCAATGCCGGTCAACCTGGTAGAAACTCCTGAAACCGTTGTCAAACCCTTCCACCACTGCGGCGGAGACGAATGGCGGGGTACCCACCGTTCGCCTGACGATCCCGGCAAAGGCCGAGTACATCTCGCTTGTCCGCCTCGCCCTGAGCGGCTTGTACCAGTCGCGCCAGCTGCCGGACGAGACTCTGGGCGACCTGAAGCTCGCGGTTACCGAAGCGTGCTCGAACTCGGTGCGGCACGCCTACCGCGACGGGCGGGAGGGCTCCGTGGAGATCGTCTACGAGGTTCATGCGGACCGTCTCGTCGTCGAGGTCTCCGACGACGGCGAGGGCTTCACGGTTTTTTGCGAGCGCGAGCCGGTCCCCGAGGACGACGGGACGCTGTCCGAGGGCGGCCTCGGCATTGCCATCATCAGGGAGCTCTCCGATGAGCTCGAGCTCAGTTCGGGCGACGGCGGGCAGGGATCTCGGCTTCGGTTCGTAAAGTTCATCCAGGCCTAGGCCGACACCGACCGATACTCACGCCCCGGCCCAGTACGGACGCCTGACCCAGCACGGACGCCTGATACATGCTCCCGATCGTCAACGTTGGAACGAAGCTGCTCGCGGACTACGCGACGATCAGCGGCCGTGGCCTGATGGCCGAGATCCAGCGGCTCGCAGGCCCGCTCGAGGGGAAGCGCGTCGCCCATCTCTCGGCCACCGCGTTCGGCGGCGGGGTGGCGGAGATCAACTACACGCTCGTGCCGCTGATGCACAGCGCCGGCCTCCAGGCCGACTGGCTGATCATCAAGGGCGAGGACGAGTTCTTCAACGTCACGAAGATGATCCACAACGCGCTGCAGGGGAATCCGCAGGGCCTGACGGAGGAGCAGGAGCGGATCTTCCACCAGTACAACGCGGCGAATGCCGCCGAGTTCGACGACTCCGAGTACGACTTCGTCATCGTCCACGACCCGCAGCCGGTCGCGATGATCGACCACTTCCCCGACTCGTCCGCGCAATGGATCTGGCGCTGCCACATCGACCTTTCGACCCCGAACGAGGACGTCCTCAACGCCCTGCTGCCGTCGATTGCGCGCTACGACGCGGCGATCTTTCACATGCCGCAGTACGTGCCGCGCTCGGGCGACCTGCCGGAGGCGTTCATCTGGCCGCCCGCCATCGACCCCCTGACCCCGAAGAACATGGCGCTGTCGCCCGAGGACGCTGCGTACATCGTCGACCAGTTCGGCATCGACGTCGACCGGCTCCTCTTGACCCAGGTCTCGCGGTTCGACCCGTGGAAGGACCCGCTCGGCGTGATCGACGCGTTCCGCCTCGTGCGCGAGGCGCACCCGGGGATCCAGCTCGGCCTCGTCGGCTCGATGGCCCACGACGACCCGGAGGGGTGGGAGTTCTACAACCAGACCGTCGACTACGCGGCGGGCGACCCCGACATCTTCATCCTCTCGAACCTCAACAACATCGGCTCGGTCGAGGTCAACGCGTTCCAGGTGCACTCGGCGGCCGTGCTCCAGAAGTCGATCCGCGAGGGTTTCGGCCTGACGGTGACCGAGGGCCTCTGGAAGTCCAGGCCGACGGTCGCCGGCCGGGTCGGGGGCATTCCGTCCCAGATCCAGGACGGCGAGACCGGCTGGCTCGTCGATTCCGTCGAGGAATGCGCGGCCGCCTGCCGCGAGATTCTCGAGGCCCCGGAAGAGGCCAGGCGCCGTGGCCAACGGGGTAAGGAGTACGTACGCCAACACTTCCTGACGCCGCGACTCCTGCGCGACTGGCTTGCGCTCTTCAACCGGCTCGACGGCAACGACACCGGCGAAACCGAGCTCGTGACGGTCTCGGCCGGCACCGCCTGAACCGCTCGGTTACGGGGAATTCGCCCTGGGGTAGGGTGGCGCCGGTGGGTGCGCGCCGGAAGCTGATCGTCGTCTCGAATCGCGGCCCGGTCACCTTCGACCGGGACGCCGACGGTGCGCGGGTGGTCAAGCGGGGCGGCGGCGGTCTCGTGACGGCGCTGAGGAGCCTCGTTGCGATGCACGACGTCACCTGGATCGCGAGCGCAATGACCGACGAGGAGCGCGTCGTCGCCGCTGAGGCGGGCGGGCGCGCAATCGAGGAGACCGCCCACGACGGTTCGCCGTACCGGCTGCGGCTCGTTGCGCACGAGCCGACCGCCTACGACTGGTTCTACAACGTGGTGGCGAATCCGACGCTGTGGTTCCTGCAGCACTACCTCTGGAACCTCGCGCAAGCGCCGAATCTCGATCGCGCCCTCCACCACGCGTGGGACGAGGGCTACGTCGCCGTGAACGCCGGCTTCGCCGAGGCCGTCATCGCCGAGCTCGAGGTCGAGCCGGAGGCGGCGGTCTTCTTCCACGACTACCACCTTTACCTCGCGCCCCGATTCGTGCGGACCCGGGTACCGGACGCCGCGCTCGCCCACTTCATTCACATCCCCTGGCCGCAGCCGGACTACTGGCACGTGCTCCCGGCCGCGATCCGCCGCGCCCTGCACGACGGGCTGCTGGCGAACGACGTCGTCGGCTTCCACACGGATCGCTGGCGGCGGAACTTCCTCCGCTCGTGTGCGGACATCGTGGGCGCCGACGCAAACTTCGCCGACTACGTCGCCGAGTACGACGGGCGGCGAATCGCCACCACGAGCCATCCGATCTCGGTCGATCCGAGCGAGTTCGACGAGCTCGCGGCCAGCGAGGCCGTTCGGAAACGGGAGTCGGAGCTCGCCGCGTCCCGGCCCGAGTGGTTGGTGCTCCGTGTCGACCGGACGGATCCGTCGAAAAACGTCGTTCGAGGGTTTCGGGCCTTCGAGCGCTTCCTGTCAGATCACCCAGAGCTGCACGGCCGGGTGGGGATGCTCGCGCTGCTGGATCCCAGCCGGCAGGACATTCCCGAGTACGCGGAGTACCTCGGCGCGATCCAGCGGACCGCCCGCGTGGTGAACGATCGCTTCCAGCGCGACGGGTGGTCGCCGATCGAGCTTCGAATCGAGGACGACTTCCTCGCCTCGGTGGCCGCCTACAAGCAGTACGACGTCCTGCTCGTGAACGCGATCTTCGACGGGCTCAACCTCGTCGCCAAGGAGGCTCCGCTCGTGAACGGGCGCGACGGAGTTTTGATCCTGTCCGAGAACGCCGGAGCGCACGAGGAGCTGAGCGAGTGGGCGCTCACGGTGAACCCGTTCGACATCGCGGGCCAGGCCGAGGCCCTCCACGCAGCTATCGAGATGCCGGCCGAGGAGCGCGCCAGGCGCAGCGACGCGATGTGCAGCCACATCCGGGAGCACGATCTCTCCGAGTGGATCGAAGCCCAACTCGCGGATCTCGACTCCGCGGTCGCCCCGGCTCGCGCTCGTTCGTGACGGGCTTCTCGCACATCGAGGAGAGCGGAGGGGTCCGGATGGTCGATGTCGGAGGCAAGCCGATGTCACGGCGGCGGGCGAGCGCCCGCGCGCGAATCGAGATGAAGCCCGAGACGGCCGCTCGGCTCGCCGAGCTGCCGAAGGGCGACGCATTGACAACCGCACAGGTCGCCGGGGTGATGGCGGCCAAGCGCACCAGCGAACTGATCCCGCTCTGTCATCCTCTCCCTCTCTCCGTGGTAGAGGTCCATGTTGCCATCGTAGAGAACGGGGCGGACGTTACGTCTTCAGTCGAGACAACAGCGCAGACCGGAGTAGAAATGGAAGCGCTCGTCGCGGCGACTGTGGCGGCTCTCACGATCTATGACATGGCGAAGGCCGTCGACGATTCGATGGCCCTGACCGACGTACGGCTCCTGGAGAAGACGAAGGAGGAGATCTGAGAGCCGTCGTCCTGACGGTTTCAGACGGCGTAGCGCGTGGCGAGCGGGTGGACGAGAGCGGAGCCCTTCTGCAGCAGCTGCTCGAAGGCGAGGGCTACGAGGTGTCGCGTCGCGTCGTGCCCGACGAGCGGAGCGAGATCGCCGTGGCGATCGAAGAGCTCACTGAACAGGCCGAGCTCGTGATCACGACGGGCGGGACGGGCGTGGCGCCCAGGGATGTCACCCCGGAGGCAACCGCTTCAGTCGTCGAGCGCCAGGTTCCCGGGCTCTCGGAGGCGATTCGCGCGGACGCCTTCAGCCGCACGCCGCACGGTCTGCTCTCGCGGGGCATCGCCGGCGTGCGCGGATCGGCGCTCGTCATCAACCTCCCCGGCTCGCCGGGCGGCTGCCGCGATGGCTTCGCGGTCGTGCGGGGGGCTCTTCCGCATGCGATTCGTCTCGTCTCAGGCGAGGCGGGTGGGCACCGACAGACGTGATCGCCGCCGCACCGATACGATCGCATCGGGGAAGAGTTTGGGGGTTCCTGCGCACCGAGACCTAGGCGCGCCGCGCCGTATCGTTCGTGCCCGCGGGCTCGGCCGGCGCTTCGGCGATCGCCCAATCCTCTCGGGTGTCGATCTCGACCTCGGCTCGGGGGACTTTCTCCTTGTCACGGGGCCGAACGGCTCGGGCAAGACGACGCTGATGCGGCTCCTCGGCGGTCTGCTCGCCCCAACCTCCGGAACCCTCGAGGTCGACGCCGACCGCGGCCGGATCGGCTTCCTCGGCCATGAGCCGCTCGTCTACCGCGAGCTGACCGCGCTCGAGAACCTTGACCTCTACGGGCGGCTCTACCGGGTACCGGAGCGACGCGAGCGCACCGGCATGCTGCTCGAGCGCTTCGGCCTCTGGGCGGCGCGTGCAGAGCCCGTCTCGTCGCTCTCGCGCGGGATGGTCCAGCGTCTCGCGCTTTGCCGCGCGCTCCTGCACGATCCCGAACTGCTGTTGTTCGACGAGCCCTTCAGCGCACTCGACGCCGAGGGCGCCGAGCTGCTCGACGCCGAGCTCGCCGGCCACGGTGCGAAGACCGTCGTCGTTGCGAGCCACGAGCCAGAGCGGCTCGCCGGCTACGCCACCGAGCGGCTGGCCCTCGCATGAGCGCCTACTTCGCCGATGTGGCCGCCCTCGCCCGCAAGGATCTGCTCGTCGAGCTGCGCACCCGCGACACCGTTCCGGCGATGCTGCTCTTCGTCGTCGCGGCGCTCGTCGTCTTCCACTTCGCGCTCCCGGAGGAGAGCTCGCAACTGGCGGCGAGCGGAATGCTCTGGATCGCGATGCTCTTCACCGCGCTGCTCGCCCTCGTCCGCGCGTTCGTCGGCGAGCGCGACCAGTCGACGCTCGACGGGCTGATCCTCGCCCCGTGCGACCGCAGCGCGATCTGGCTCGGGAAGACGCTCAGCGTGCTCGCCTTCCTACTCTTCGCCGAGGCCGTCGCGCTCCCCGCGTTCGCCCTCTTCTACGAGTCCGTGACCTGGGAGCTCGTCGCCGGCCTGGCGCTCGCGAACGTGGGGATCGCGACAGTCGGGACGTTGCTCGGCGCCATGGCAGCCGCGGCCCGGGCCCGCGAGCTCCTGCTGCCGCTGCTCTTCCTGCCGGTGGCGATTCCGCTCGTCGTCGGTGGAGTTGGTGCGACCGTCTCGGACGAACCGGGCCGGTATCTGGCCTTCCTCGGCCTCTACGACCTCATCTTTGCGATCCTCTCGTGGGCAAGCTTTGAGTACGTCGTTACGGAATAACGGCGCCGCCCTTCTCTCGCTGGCAGCGGCGGCACTCCTGGTCGCGGGTTTGACACTCGCGATCTTCTGGGCACCCGAAGACGCGGATCAGGGTTTCAGCCAGAAGATCTTCTACGTCCACGTTCCGATTGCGCTCACTGCGTATGCCGCGTTTTTCTGGGCGGCGTGGAAGGCGCTCCGCCTGCTCTGGAAGGGTGGCGAGCGCTACGACCTTGAGAGTTACACGGCCGTGCACATGGGCGTGATCTTCGGCGTGCTCACCCTGGTCACCGGGTCGATCTGGGCGAAGATCTCCTGGGGGCACTGGTGGGTGTGGAGCGAGCAACAGCTGACGCTCTTCCTGATCCTGTTCCTGTTCTACTCCGCGTACTTCATGCTCCGGTACTCGACCGATCCCGGCCCTCGGCGTGCGCGCACGTCCGCCGTCTACGCGCTCTTCGGCGTCGTGCTGATCCCGGTCAGCTTCATGGCGATCCGCCTTGCCGAAGGGCTGATCCACCCCGTCGTCTTCAAGCGGGACGGCCCCGACATGGACGGCTCGATGTTCCTGACCTTCTGCGTGTGTCTCTTCGGGATGCTGGCGCTCGCCGGCGGCATGTACCTGCTTGAGCTCAGCGGGAAGCGGGCGGATGCGTACCTCCGCGAGTTGCGGGAGCGACTCGCATGAGCTCGGGAGAGAAGTACCTCTGGGCGGCATACCTCGTCGTGTTCGCCACGATCCTGCTCTACGTGGTGCTGATCGCGCTCAAGGTCGGCCGGCTCGAGCGGGAGCTCGCCGAGCTGGCGCGGGCTGCCCGCGACCGCGCGGAGAAGTCCGGTGGCTGAGCTCCTCGTCTGGCCGGCGCTGCTCGCGTACGGCGAGGCTGCGGTGGCGTACGCGGGCAACGTCCGCAACCCCGGCCTCTACGGCCGGCTAGCGACGTGGGGCGTCCGCCTCGGGTGGCTCGCGCAGACAGCGCTGCTCGTCTTCCAGGCCACAAGGGGCAACGGCTTCCCGTGGAGCACGTGGGCGGGCTCGCTCAACCTCTTTGTCTGGCTCGTCGTCGGCGCGTTCCTGATCTGGGGCTGCAGCCCGCGCTACCGCCTGCTCGGGCTCGGAGTCATGCCGCTCGCGGCGGCGCTGCTCGCCGTCTCGTACCTCGCCGGCGGGACGGAGGAGGCAGGCGGAGCAGCCTGGGGCGACGTCCTCCTCGTCCTGCACATCGCCTTGGTGCTCGTCTCGTTCGCCGGCTTCACGGTCGCCGGTGGGCTCGCCGCACTCGAGCTGTGGCAGGAGCGGGTGCTCAAGAGCCACCCCGCGGGGCTGCTGCGCCTTCGCGTTCCCTCGCTCGTCGCTCTCGACCGACTCACGATCTCGACGGTCGGCGTCTCGCTCGCCGCGCTGACGGCAGGAATCATTCCCGGCCTCGCGCGACTGCCGGAGCGCGGGCTCGACGTCCTGATCGCGGGGACCGTCGTTCTCTGGGCGCTCGGCGCGTCCGTGCTTTACCTCAGGGTGCGGGCGGGCCGGCGAGAGCTGGCCGCTGTGCTCGCCCTCGGCGGGGTCGGCGCGGTCATCGTCCTCCAACTCGGGCTTCTCTTCGCCCACGTCGCATGAGACTGCTGCTCGTCGGCACCTCCCATCGAATCGCGCCCGTCGAGGTGCGCGAGCGAGTCGCACTCGACCCGGACGGCGAGGCGGCTTTCGCGAGTCGGCTCGGCGAGGGAGGCGAGGCGGTGTGCCTCTCGACTTGCAACCGAACCGAGCTCTACCTCGCAGCCTCCGACACGGACGCAGCCGGCGAGCGGGCGACCGCGGAGCTCGCCGACCTCGGCGGGATCCCGAGGGCGGAGCTGGAGCCGTACCTCTACCGCCTCGAGCAGGAGGCGGCCGCCGCGCACCTCTTCCGCGTCGCCGCGGGACTCGACTCGCTGATTCCGGGCGAGGGAGAGATTCAGGGCCAGGTTCGCTCGGCGTACGAGCGCGGCGCCGTCGGGCCGCTCCTCGACCGCCTCTTCCGCCACGCGCTCCACGCGGGCAAGCGGGTGCGCAGCGAGACGGCGATCAGCGAGAGTCCCGCCTCGGTCGCTTCGGCCGCCGCGGCGCTCGCCGCGCAGGTCTTCGGCGATCTGGCGGGCCGCCGGATCCTCGTGATCGGCGCGGGCAAGATGGGTGAGCTGGCCGCTCGCAGCCTCGTGAAGCGCGGCGCGGAGCTCTCGTTCGTCGCCAACCGGACCGTCGACCGCGCCTCTTCGCTGGCCGAGCGCTTCGGCGGGTCGGCGCTACCGCTCGAGAGTGTCGAGCAGGAGCTCGCGCACGCGGACATCGTCGTCTCGTCGACGAGCGCGCGCGAACCGATCCTCGCCCGGGAGCAGGTCGAGCGCGTGCTGCCCGTTCGCAAGGGTCGGCCGCTGCTGCTCGTCGACCTCGCTGTTCCTCGCGACCTCGATCCGCGGATCAAGGATCTCCACGGATGCTTCCTGTACGACATCGACGATCTTCAGAGCGTCGTGGAAGAGAGCCTGTCCGGGCGGCGGGGAGAGGCTACTCGGGCCGAGGCGATCGTTGCCGCCGAGGGCGAGCGCTTCCACGACTGGCTGGCGTCGCTCGATTCCGTGCCCGCGATCGCCTCGCTTCGCGACCGGGCCGAGACGATTCGGCGGAGCGAGCTGGCGAAGGCGAGCGCGCGCCTCTCCGGCCTGTCCGACGGTGAGCGTCACGCGGTCGAGTCCCTCACGAACCAGATCGTGAACAAGCTCCTGCACCAGCCGATCATGCGCCTGAAGGAAGCAGGGCTTGGAGAGGAGGACGAGCGCCGTGCTCCTCAGGGTCGGCTCGAGGGGTAGCCGGCTCGCGCTGACGCAGGCTGAGCTCGCCGTCGAGCGGTTGCGGCGTCCCGGGCTCGAGTTCGCGCTCGTGCCGGTCACGACCGCCGGCGACCGCGACCGCTCGCGGCCTTTCGGTGAGATCGGAGCGCGCGGCGTCTTCGTGAAGGAGCTCGAGGAGGCGCTTCTCGAGGGCCGCATCGATCTCGCCGTCCACTCTGCGAAGGACATGACCTCCACGGACACGGAGGGGCTTGCTGTGGGCGCGTATCTCGAGCGGGAGGATCCGCGGGACGCCCTGTGCGGGGCCGATCGGGTCGAACCTGGCATGCGCATCGGCACGGCGTCGGTGCGGCGTCGTGCCCAGCTGCTCGCGCTGGAGCCCGGCGTCCGGATCGAGCCGCTGCGAGGGAACATCGACACACGACTCAGGAAGCGGGGCGAGCGCGGCCTCGACGCTGTCGTGCTCGCAGCGTGCGGGCTCGACCGCCTCGGGCTTCAAGACGAGATCGGGCTCAGGTTCGACCCGGACGAGCTCCTGCCGGAGGCCGGCCAGGGGGCACTCGCCCTCCAGGTCCGCACCGGGAAGGAACGGCTCGTCGACCACGCCGACCACGCCGAGACGAGACTGCGGGTCGAAGCCGAGCGAGCGTGCCTTGCGGCCGTCGGCGGCGGCTGCCTCGCGCCTGTCGCTGCTTACCACGACGGGACGACCCTGACCGCGCTCGTGGCGGCCGAGGACGGAAGCTGGGTCGAGCGGCGGTCGGGAGACGATCCGGCCGCGCTTGGCGCCGAGCTCGTCTCGCTCGTCCCGTGAAGGTGCTCCTCACTCGACCGGAGGGCCGAAACGAGCAGCTCGCCGAAGCGCTACGGGGCATGGGGCACGAGGTCGTCTGCGAGCCGCTGATCGCAGTCGAGCCGCTCGGGGACGATCCGATCGACCTCGACGGGTACGACTGGCTCGTCCTGACCAGCGCGACCGGCGCGCTCGAGCTGCGGCGTCGTGCGCGAGGCCGGGCGAGTCGCGTCGCCGCCATCGGCCGGGCGACCGCCGAGGCGTTCGGTGGCGCCGACCTCGTAGCTCGCGAGTCCACTCAGGAAGGGCTCCTGGCCGAGCTTCCGAGGCCGGCCGGGCGCGTCGTCTTCGCGGGAGCCGAGGGTGCGCGCCGACTGCTCATCGACGAGCTGGATGCCGACTTTCTCCCCCTTTACCGGACGCGCGAGCTCCGGCCCGAGAACGTCCCCGCCGCGGATCTCGTGATCCTGGCCTCGCCCTCGGCCGGCCGCGCCTTCGCGGAGCTCGGCGCCCGGATTCCCGCTGTTTCGATCGGCCCGGAGACGACCTCGGCGGCTGAGGAAGCCGGCATTCGCGTCGTCGCGGAGGCGGCCACACACGATCTGGACGGGCTGATCTCGGCCGTGGCCGAGGCGACCCGTTAGGTTCGCGTTCTGTGGTCATCACGTTCTTGTCCGATTTCGGGGTCGAGGACGACTTCTCGGGCGTCTGTCACGGCGTGATCAAGCGGATAGCGCCCCAGGTGGACGTGATCCACATCACGCACGGGATTGACGCCACGAGCATCCTCCAGGGCGCCATCGTCCTCGCGAACACGCTGCCCTACATGCCGGTCGGCATCCATCTCGCGGTCGTCGATCCGGATGTCGGGACGCACCGACGGGCGCTGGTCGTGCGAACCGGCGACGGCCGGCTGCTGGTGGGCCCGGACAACGGCCTGCTGGTTCCGGCCGCGGAAGCATTGGGCGGCGCCGTCGCGGTCAACGAGATCACGAACCGGGCGTATGCGCTCGAACCGGTCTCCCCGACCTTTCACGGCCGGGACGTCTTCTCGCCGGCTGCCGCGCATCTAGCACTGGGGGTCGATCCCGGCGATCTCGGCGACGCCGTCGAGGCCGACTCGCTCGTCGAGCTCGAGGTCCCGAAGCCCGCAATGGGCAGCCGAAGGATCAGGGCGACGTGTCTCTACGTCGATCGTTTCGGGAACATCCAGCTGAACCTGACCGCGGGCGACGTGGAAGGCCAGGGAATCGTCCCCGGGCAGCGGGTCGAGATCGAGCTCCCCGTCGATCGCTTCTACGCCGTGGCTGCGCGGACGTTCTCCGATGCGCGGCCGGGCGACATCGTCCTCTACGAGGACGCGTACGGGAACATCGCCGTCGCGATCTCGCGCGGAAACGCTGCGCAAACCTTCGGCGTGAGAGCCGGGACGGAGGTGCGGCTACGGGCCGACTCGGAGTAGGGCTCGGCCGCCGGTTCGCGCGGCTCGCGACGAACGCCGTCGTCCGTTGGCCGGC
>JBKKAR010000007.1:0-2582 GCA_046714355.1 Gaiellaceae bacterium
GGGTCGACCATGTCGAACGAGTCCTTCCCGGAGATGAGGCCCGCAGCGGCGGCGAGCGCCGCGCGCCGGGGCGGGATCGGCAGAAACGGATATCGCCGCTTGCCCCGCAGAACGGAGCCGATCCAGACCACCTCGAGCTCGAGGTGGCGGGCGCGCACGCCGATCTCGTAGTCCGTGTTCGGGCCGGCGCCGGTCCCGTTCCCCGACGCCGATCCCAGGTAGATGTCGAGCAGGGCCGCCGGGAAGTCGATGCCGCTCCGGATGGCGAGAGGAAGCGAGCCCCACACACGTCCGTTGATCTCCATCAACCGCGGGCCTTTCGGGCCGGTCTTGAACTCGACCATCGCAAGCCCGGTCCACTCGAGCGCCTGGAGCATCCGGACCGCGTAGTCGTACAGCTCCGGGTCAAGTCGGACGCTCTCGCGGTACGAACTGGCGCCGCCGGTCACGGGAACCTCGCGCAGGCGGCGGTGCTGGAAGGCGGCGACGGGCCGGCCGCGGTCCATCAGGAGCTCCACACCGAACGCCTCGCCCGTCGTGTACTCCTGGAGGAGCACCGGGCAGACCCCCTCGAAGGGTCGCATGCGCTCGTCGAGCCGCGCGAATCCTCCTGCGTACGTCACGCTCAGCGCATCGAGCGTCGCATTGTCGGCTCCGTAGACCCTCGACGCCTGGGGCTTGAGGACAACGGGCCAGCCCAGAGAGGCCGCCTCCCGCCGAGCCTCGTCCGCGGTCGTCACGAGCGCGGTGCGCGGAGCAGGAACCCCGAGCCTGCGAGCCAGGTCGAGCGTCGCACCCTTGTTACGCGTGGCGGCGAGCGCCTCGGGTTCGGCGATCGCGAGGGCACAGATCCCATTGAAGCGGTCGCGCGCCTTGGAGAGCGGGACAACGAGGTCGTCTGTGACCGGAATGATGAGATCGACATTCCGCTCGACCGCCGCTCGAAGGAGGACCTCGACCGCTTCCTCCGGGTGCTCGTTCGCCTGCGGGTAGAGGAGCCTTTCGGCCGCGAAGCGCGAGTGGAAGCCCGGGCTTCTCTGGATCGAATCCGCGGCGATCACGTGGGCGCCGCGCCGGCCGAGCGATCGGATGATCGACACTGCGCTCGCCCGCGCCGCGTCCGTGACGATCACGCGCGGGGCGCTCACGACCGGTCCTGCCGCCTCGAGAACTCCGAGATGACGCGCACCAGGTCGTCGGCCACCTCGTCCAGCGGCCTACCCGCGTCCACGACCTCGAAGTTCGGCGTGACCTCGCGCAGCGCCAGGTAGTCGCCGCGGCGGCGCTCGAGCGCTTCCGCCGTCCCCTCCCCCTTGCGCTCCAGCAGGACCTCCGCGGGCGCGTCGAGGTAAATGACGAGATCCGGCTTCGGGTGGATCCGCTGCAGCGCCCACCCGTGCATGCGCCGGCTGAGCGGCCGCGGTCCGTTGTTCGCGATGTCGTACGCGTAGTAGTCCGAGAAGAAGTGACGGTCGAAGAGGACAACCGAGCCGCGGCGCACGTGGCGCCTGGCGATCAGATGCCGATAGGACTCCTCAGCCAGCTGGTTCGACAGGCGGAGGCCGGCCCGGGCGGCGCTCCGGGCACGGCGCGCCAGTCCCTTCGGTTTCGGCTTCGAGACGTCGGCGGGATCCGGAGGACCGCCGGCGTCGGGTGGAGCGCCCCGCCGACGCTTCAGCGCCCGGATGAGCCGCGTGGTCGGGAGCAGGTGGTTGCTTGCCTCCGCGTTCACGCCCATGTAGATGTACTCCGCGGACATCGGCAGGTCCCGCTCGAGGCGCTGGGCGAGCGTCGTCTTGCCGGCGCCGTCCGGGCCGATCAGGGCGACGGTGAACGCTTTCGTCCGACGAGTCATCTCAGCAGTATCGGCGCATAGCGTCGTAGAGGGCGTCGAGGGAGGTCGGGTACGGATGGCGCACGACGTACGCCTGCTTGCCGCGGAACACCTCGAGCAGTCGATCACGCTCCATGAGCTGGGCCACCTCGATCAGCGGGCTCGCTGCTTCCGGAAAGGCGAACCGGAGCTTCCAGTAGGCCGCCAGCAGGTCCATCCGCTCGTGCTGCAGCGAGAAGAGCATGCGCCCCGCGATCTCCTCCGGATCGGCGGGCTCCACCGTGGTTTCGGGCGAGTCGTGGCTCATCAGGAAGAAGAGACGGTCGAACGTGGTGCTCGGCAGGCGCTCGCCGAAGAGGCCTTCCGGCTCGGCGTCGACGTGCAGCTGGCCTCGGAGCAGGGCGTACACGCGATCCACCGCGCCACCAGGGCGGCCGACACGAAGCGCACGAGCCGGGCGCTCGGTGGCGGCGGCGACCCGAAGCACGCCGAGGCGCGCGCGCCGCTTGCGGCCAATCCGGTTCCGGAAGTACGGCGCCTGGCGGAGATGCCAGTCCCAGACGCGGACAGGCTCGGGGATGCCGTACACCCGCGCCCCGTCACCGCTGATGTAGGCCCACTCGTCGCCTACGTACCGGGCTCCCCGAGCGGCAAACGCGAGAAGCGACTCGGTCTTTCCACCCTTCGACCAGCCCGTGGCCACAATTCCGACGTCGTTGTACGAGAACGCCGCGGCATGGAGTGGGAG
>JBKKAR010000008.1:0-5633 GCA_046714355.1 Gaiellaceae bacterium
GCGTGGATCTGGATCTCGTCTTTCTCGGGACGTCGGGGTCGATGCCGACCGCACAGCGTGCGCCGAGCGCGATGCTGCTGCGGAGGGGCGGCGAGCGGCTGCTCTTCGACTGTGCGGAAGGCACGCAGCGGCAGCTCCTGCGCTCGAACGTCGGACTGATCGAGCTCCGCGAGATCTTCCTCACGCACTACCACGCCGACCACTACCTCGGACTGCCCGGGATGCTCAAGACCTTCGCGCTCCGGGGGCGAGAGGCCCCGATGACCATCTACGGCCCGCGCGGCCTCGGCGACCTGTTCGCATCGCTGCGCCGCATCTTCGGGAAGCTCACCTACCGCTACGAGCTCAGAGAGCTCGAGCCGGGAGAGAAGCTCGAGCGCGGCGAGTACCAACTCACCACCTTCCCGGTCGACCATGGGGTGTCGGCACTCGGCTACGCGCTCGTGGAGCGCCCGCGTCCCGGCCGGTTCGACGCGGACGCCGCCGACGCCCTCCAGATCCCGGAAGGCCCCGAGCGGGGAGCGCTGCAGCGCGGTGAGGCGGTGACGCTGCCGGACGGCCGCGTGATCACGCCGGACACCGTGCTCGGGCCGCCTCGCCCAGGCCGAAAGGTCGTGATCTCGGCGGACACGGCATACGCGAGGTCGGTCGTCGAGGCGGCGAGGGGGGCGGACCTGCTCGTGCACGAGGCGACCTTCGCGGAGGAGGAACGGGAGCGCGCGCACGAGACCCTGCACTCGACCGCTCTCGAGGCGGCGCAGGTCGCGCGCGACGCCGAGGTCGGGCTTCTCGCGCTCACCCATCTCTCCAACCGCTACTTCGGCGGCGAGATCGAGCGGGAGGCTCAGACCGCCTTCCCGGACACGGTCGTGCCCCGAGACCTCGATATCATCGTCGTCCCGTTCCAGGAGCGGGGGGCGCCAGAGCTCGTGAAGGGAGGAGCCACGCACAAGCACGTGCAGGCGGCTCCGAAGCCGGAAGCCGTTCCCATCGTCGAGGAGGCACCGCGATGACCCGGATGGTGCAGGTCGCCGTCGCCGGCGACGTGACAGAGGCGGAGGAGCTCCAGTCGATGCTCCGGACCGCCGGAATCGAGGCCCAGCTCGAGCCCGCGATCGACCACCACCCGCGGGAGGTCGAGGACGCGCCGCAGAAGGTCCTCGTCCCCGAGAGCTCGCTCGAGGCGGCGATTCACGCCATCGAGTCCCTCAGCGACCCCGACGAGATCGTCTCAGACGCCTGATTACGGCCTGGTCGCGGCGCGGTATGACGAGCTGCGGCCCCAGGACCCGCGCTGGTGGGAGCTCTTCGAGCTCCTTGCCCGCGAAGGCGACCTGCTCGGCAGGCGAGTTCTCGACGTCGGTTGCGGAACCGGGCGGTGGTCGGAGGCACTCGCGGAGCGTGGCTCGCGGGTGTGGGGGATCGACGCCTCGGTGGAGATGGTCGAGCTGGCGCGGGGGCGGGGCGTCAACGCGAAGCGAGCGAGCGTCGAGACCCTTCCGTTCAAGGAAGGGTGGTTCGACCGGGCCCTGCTCGTGCTTGTCATCCACGTGCTCGACCGGCCCCGTGCCTTCGCCGAGCTGCGCCGTGCGCTCACGCCGGACGGCCGCATCGCCATCGCCACCTTCGACCATGCGCAGTTCGACGACTACTACCTGAACCCGTACTTCCCGTCGCTGGCGGGGATCGACCGAGCGCGGTTCCCCACCCGGGAGGCTCTGACGGCGGAGCTCGAGGCGGCCGGGTTCGCGCCGCGCACGCTGCCGCTCCTCCAGCGGACGAGCCTGAGCAGGAACTGGATCCTCGAGCGGATTCGCGGCCGCTTCATTTCGACGCTCCTACTGCTCGACGAAGAGGAGTACGCCGAGGGTCTTGCCCGAGCCGAGCGCGAGCTGCCAGAGCAGATCGAAGCCGAGCAACACCTCCTCGTCGTCGTCGCCGACGTCGTCCGGCCGTCGTTGTAGAGTCCCGCTCGCTTCACGTCCTTTAACTCGGTCCGAGAGGCCGGAAAGGAGTTCGGTTGACGCTGCCTGCTCAGACGAGCCCGAAAGTCCTGCTGGACGAGGCCGCGATCGCCCGGACGCTGACCCGCATCGCGCACGAGATCATCGAGGGCAACCCGGACCTCGACCGGGCCGCGCTGATCGGGATCCACACGCGCGGGGTCCCCCTCGCGCAGCGCCTCCGCCGCCTGATCCACGAGCTCAGCGGGGAGGAGTTCCTGAGCGGTTCCCTCGACATCACCTTCTATCGCGACGACGTCCAGGTCCGCGGCGGCGAGCCGCCGAAGCAGGCGCAGCCCGTCGTCCGCTCCACGCGACTCGACTTCCCTCTCGAGGGGATGACGTGCGTGCTCGTCGACGACGTCCTCTACACGGGGCGCACGATCCGCTCGGCGATCGACGCGCTCTTCGACTACGGGCGCCCGGCGCGAGTGCAGCTTGCCTGCCTCGCCGACCGCGGCCACCGAGAGCTTCCCATCCGTCCCGACTACGTCGGCAAGAACCTGCCGACCTCCCGCGGCGAGCGGATCCAGGTCCAACTCGTCGAGGTCGACGAGGTCGACCGCGTCCTGCTCGTCCCTGCCCCGGAGGAAGACCATGGCTGAACTTCGCGTCATGCGCGACGCCCTGCTGCCGCCGCAGCAGCCACCGGCCGAGCGCCGGCATCTCCTGTCCGTCGCCGACCTGTCCCGCGAGGACATCGAACGACTGCTCGGCACCGCCCGCAGCTTCGCTCGCTCGCTCGAGCGGGAGATGAAGAAGCTGCCCACCCTGCGTGGGCGACTCGTCGTGAACGTCTTCTACGAGTCGTCAACCCGCACCTCGTCGAGCTTCGAGCTGGCGGCGAAGCGGCTCTCGGCCGACACGATGTCGATCAAGGCCTCCGGCTCCGCGGTGGACAAGGGCGAGTCGCTGAAGGATACGGCGCTGACGCTCGGCGCCTACGACCCGGACGTCATCGTCATGCGCCACCCGCAGATCGGCGCCGCGCATTTCGTGGCCCGCTTGACGGGCGCGCACGTCGTGAACGCCGGCGACGGGAAGCACCAGCACCCGACCCAGGCGCTGCTCGACCTCTACACGCTCCAGGACGAGTTCGGCCGGCTGGACGGCCTGCACGTCGCAATCGTCGGCGACGTCCTGCACTCCCGCGTCGCGCGGTCGCTCGTCCAGGCGCTCGACCTGGTCGGGGCGCGGGTGACGCTCGTAGGCCCGCCGACGCTGCTGCCGCGCGGGGTGGAGGCGCTGGGCTGCGAGACCTCGACGGACATCGGGTCGATCGGCGCCGCCGACGTCGTCTATGTCCTCCGGATGCAGAAGGAGCGGATGCTCGAGGGCGCCAACTACGTCCCGAGCCTTCGCGAGTACACCGAGCGCTGGGGCGTGACACCCGAACGCCTGCGGGCCGGCCAAAAGGTGATGCACCCCGGGCCGATGAACCGCGGCGTCGAGATCGACCCGCGGGTGGCGGATGCGTCGGACGCCCTCATCGAGGGTCAGGTGCGCGCCGGGCTGGTCACGCGCATGGCGGTCCTCTACGACCTGCTGACGGCCGGGCCGGTCGGGGTCAAGGCTGCTCAGCTGACGGAGGTCGCATGATGCTGTACTCCAAGCGGGCCGCCGGCGAGAATCTGATCATCCGAGGCGCTCGAGTCCTCGATCCCGTCGAGAAGATCGACGCCGTCCTCGATGTTCGGATCGACGGCGGGACGATCGCGGAGATCGGAGCTCGTCTCGACCCGAACGCGCACCGCGTCGTCGAGGCCGAGGGCCTCACGCTGGCCGCGGCGTTCGTCGACCCGCACGTCCATCTGCGGACTCCGGGCAGGGAGGACGAGGAGACGATCGCCAGCGGCACGCAGGCGGCCGCAGCCGGCGGCTACTGCGCGATCCTCGCCATGCCGAACACCGATCCGGTCGTCGACTCGGCCGCCGTGCTCGGCTCGCTCGTCGAGGCAGCGCAGGCGGAGGCGGAGGTTCCCGTCGGGTTCCTCGCCGCGATCAGCAAGGGCCTGGACGGCGGCGAGCTGACCGAGATGGCCGAGCTCGCCGATGCAGGCGCCGCCGGGTTCAGCGACGACGGGAGGCCGGTGACCGCGCCGGGACTCATGCGCAGGGCGCTCCAGTACGGAGCCGTCACCGACCGGCCGCTCGCCCTCCACTGCGAGGAGCCGACGCTCTCCCGGAGCGGACAGATGCACGAGGGCGCCGTCTCGGCGGAGCTCGGGTTCGCCGGCTACCCGTCGGTCGCGGAGAGCCTGATGGTCGAGCGAGACCTTTCGCTTGCCGCCTACGAGGGCCGACCTGTCCACCTGCTCCACCTCTCCGCCCGCGAGTCCGTGGATGCCGTTCGGAGGGCACGCGCCACCGGTGTTCGGGCCACCGCGGAGGTCACGCCGCACCACCTCTGCCTGACCGACGAGGCCGTCCGCTCGCTCGACTCGAACGTGAAGATGAACCCGCCCCTCCGGTCGACCGACGACCGGGCCGCGCTCGTCGAAGGGCTCCGCGACGGGACGATCCAGGCGGTCGCCACGGACCACGCTCCACACGCTCGACATGAGAAGGAGGTGCCGTTCGAGGCGGCGCCCTTCGGGGTCACCGGCCTCGAGACGGCGTTCGCGGCGCTCTACACCCATCTGGTTGAGCCCGGTCTGATCCCGCTCGAGCTGCTGCTGGAGCGGATGTCCGCCGGCCCGGCGGAGGTCTACGGGCTCCCGACTCCGCGGATCGCGGCGGGCGAGCAGGCGAACCTCGTCCTGCTCGACACGCGAGCCGGCTGGCGGGTGGACGCGAATGGGTTCCGCTCCCGCTCGGTGAACTCATGGCTCCTCGGCGAGCGCCTCACCGGCAAGGTGCGGATGACGGTCGCCGCCGGGAGGACGGTGCACGAAGCATGACCGGCTATCTCGTCCTCGAAGACGGGACGCTCTTCCGCGGCGAGTCGGTCGGCGCTCCATGCTTCGCCTTCGGCGAGGCGGTGTTCACGACGGCGATGACCGGTTACCAGGAGATCGTCACCGATCCGAGCTTTGCCGAGCAGATCGTCTGCTTCACGGCCCCGATGGTCGGCAACTACGGCGTCGACCCCGAGCGATCCGAGTCCACCCGCGTGCACGCCCGCGGGGTTCTGATGCGCGAGGCGCGGGGCCCGGCCTGGACGGACTGGCTCCACGAACGCGGTGTGCCGGCGCTCACCGGGATCGACACGCGCTCGCTCGTCCTTCGCCTGCGGGAGGGAGGAGCGATGCGCGCAGCACTCGTCGCGGGCGAGGCGTCCGTGGACGAGGCGCTCCGCGCCGTCCGCGAACAGCCGCCGATGGCGGGGCGGCCGCTGGCCGCTCGTGTTTCATGTGACGAGCCGTACGTCTTCTCGGAGTCGGGCCGACTTCGCATCGCGGTCGTCGACTACGGCTGCAAGCGATCGATCCTGCGTCGCCTCGCCAAGTCCGGAGCGAGGGTGACCGTCTTTCCGGCCACGGCCGACGCAGCCGAGCTGGCGAGCTTCGACGGCGTCGTCCTCTCGAACGGCCCCGGCGATCCCGAGCCGCTGATCGAGCAGGTCGAGACCGTGAAAGCGTTGCTCGGGCGGGTTCCGATCTTCGGGATCTGCCTTGGCCACCAGCTGCT
>JBKKAR010000009.1:0-7836 GCA_046714355.1 Gaiellaceae bacterium
CTGCTCGTCATGTACTACGGCGTCTACGCGCCCGACACCGAGCCCTCGTTCTCGCCGAACGCTGACGGAGCAGGCGACAAGCAAAGGCTCGAGTACAAGATCGTCAAGCCTTCGACCGTGACGGCGACGCTCACGGGCCCGGACGGCGTGGCTCGGACGCTCGACTCCGGCGAACGGAAGCCGGGGATCTACAAGTTCTCGTTCGCGGGGCAGCGCAGCCAGCGAAGCGGGCAAGCTGAGCGCGAGGGGCGTTACCGCTGGACGATCAACGCTATCGACTCCGACGGTCGTCGCTCAACGGCGGAACGTGTCTTCGTGCTCAACAACACGCTCGGGTTCATCACCGTGAGCCCATCGCGTGTCGTCGTGCGCAAGAAGCGCGGAGGAAAACTGCTGATCGGCTTCACGCTCACTCGCCCCGCCCGCATCAGCGTGACGATCACGTCGAAGACGGGACAGCTGTTGCGCGTCGTTCGGAACGCGAATGCCGCGGCCGGCAAGGTCGCGGTCATCTGGGACGGCCGCTATCCGAACAAGAAGCCCGTCTACGCCGGAACCTACGTCGCGAAGGTCGTCGCGACGAACAGCGTGGGCCGCGCCGAGCTCGCTCGGTCGTTCCAGGTGCGGCGCGCCCGCTGAGCGGCTTGTAGGAGGGCTTGGCCTCCTAGCCGCGCTCGCCCGGAACTTCCAGCTCCCCCGTTCGCTGCATGGCGCGCCAGTGGAAGGGCGTGCCGCGAATGGCTGTGAGCACCGATTCGATCACGACGAGATACATGAGCTGGCGGTACACGAACTGCTGTAGCGGCATCGACCACAACACCCGCGGCGACTCGCCGTCGAGGCGGAAGGCGTACCAGCCCAGGCCAAGCTGGAGCGCGGTGAAGCCCATCCAGAAGGCCGCCACTGACCGCACGTCGAGAAAGACGAGCCCGTAGAGCGAGAAGATGTCGATCAGCGGCGCGAGCAAGGGCAGTGCAATCTGAAAGAGCACGAGGTACGGCAGGCCGCGCCGACCGATGCGCCCCTCGCCGCGACGCCAGACAGCCGCCCGGTGTTTCCAGACCGCCTGGAGCGTCCCGTAGCTCCAGCGGTACCTCTGGCGCCAGAGGGCGCGCAGAGACGAGGGAGCCTCCGTCCACGCGCGCGCCTCTTCGACATAGACGACCTGCCACCCGGCACGCCCGACGCCGAGCGTGAGATCCGTGTCCTCCGCGAGGGTGGCCCCGGAAACGCCACCGACGTCTCTCAGTGCCTGTCGACGAAACGCTCCGATCGCCCCCGGAACCGTCGGCATGCACTGGAGCGTGTCGTACAGGCGGCGGTCGAGGTTGAAGCCCATCACGTACTCGATGTGCTGCCAGCGTCCGAGCAGCCGCTTGCGGTTGCCGACCTTCGTGTTCCCGGACACGCCACCGACGCTCTCCTTCGCGAAAGGCTGGACGAGGCGGCGCAAGGTCTCGATTTCGAAGACGGTGTCAGCGTCGACCATGACCAGGATGTCGTGTCGTGCGGCATCGATTCCGCGGTTCAACGCAG
The DNA here is from genome assembly GCA_046714355.1 of Gaiellaceae bacterium. Classification (GTDB taxonomy): domain Bacteria; phylum Actinomycetota; class Thermoleophilia; order Gaiellales; family Gaiellaceae; genus JACDAN01. The sequence continues at coordinate 1,537 of JBKKAR010000009.1, forward strand.
CGGGCTTCCCCTGATTGGGTTGACGCAGCACGAGAACTCGAGGCAGGCCGAGCCGCTCGACCAGGTCTGCGGTGCCGTCGGTCGAACCGTCGTCCACGACGATGATCTCGAAGTCGGTGTACTCGCTCGCCGAGAGGGACCTGACCGCCCGCTCGATGCCGAGCGCCTCGTTGAAGGCGGGCACGATGATCGAGACCGATTCTGCGAAGGACTGATCGTGCGGCCGAGCGCGGACCACGCGTGCGTGGCGTCGGGCGAAGAAGACGAGCAGCACGATCCGCGCGGCAAAGAGCAGCCCAACCGCGACGAGGAGGGCGGCGAACGCCGCTGTCGTCCACCGGGACATGCCCAGTGTGAGGAGCAGTAGGCGCCCTTTCGCCTCACCCCAGCCACCGGCCGGCAACTCGACCTCGCTCGGTGGGAGCGCTCCGAAGCCGGAGACCCGAACGAACTCGAACCCACGGGCTCGGAGCCGTGGAACGACCCGCTCGAGCGCAGCGATGGTCTGTGAGCGATCCCCGCCGCCGTCGTGCAGCAGGACGATTCCGCCGGCACGCCCGTTGGGCGTGATCGCGTCCGCGATCTTGTCGACTCCGGGACGGCGCCAGTCCTCGCCGTCCAGATCGGAAAGGGCGATGACGTAGCCCGCTTGGGCGAGCCGAGCGAGTGCCTCCTCCTGGCGTTCCGTGACGGCAGCCGGGCTCGAGGAGTACGGAGGCCTGAACAGCCGCGGACGGATCCCGACGGTGCCTGCGACGGCGTTCTCCGTCAGACCGACCTGGAGTCTCTGCTCCCACGCGGGCAGCGACGAGACGTCGGAATGAGTGAACGTGTGATTGCCGATCTCGAAGCCTTCGGCGTACAGATCGCGGACGACGTCGGGATGGCGGGCAACCTCGCTCCCGACCACGAAGAACGTCGCCGGGACGTCCAGCCGGCGGAGCGCTTCCGCGATCCGGGGAGTCCACTTGGGGTCGGGGCCGTCGTCGAACGTCAGCGCGATCCTGTGGCCGGGTTTGCGACCGCGTGATACCAGCCGGTTGCCGTCCCACAGCAGGATTGGACCGGCTGACGCGAGGCGCCCTGGCGTGCCGGTCTGGGGGGTTGCGCTCCGACCGGTCGTCCGGGTGGAGAGACCCTGAACGGCAAGAAGGACGACGAGCGGCCCGAGCAGGAGGGCGAGCGTGGCCCAGCGCGCCGCCGATCGCCCGTCGCGGCTCGACGGTCCGCCCGTCGGCATGGGGCTAGCCCTTCGGTGGCGGCTTGTCGGGCTTCTGCTGACCGGCAGGGAGCGTCTCGGTCGTCGTCGTCGGGCTCGCCCTGGCCGTGGTCGTCTCGGGGCGCCGCGCCTGTCCGGGTTGCGTCTCGGGCGGCTGCGGCCCGGTCGCCCTTCGCTCCTGGCCGGGTGGGGCCGTCAAGCCTCGGCGCGCGAGTCCAGGAGGCACCGGCTGAGACGCCGCCTGGGCCGGAGGCTGCGCGACCTGGCCCGGGCCGACGGGCGGCGGTTCGGTGAGGCGGGGAGGGCCACCTCGAACAACCGTGCGAGCGTTGAGCGGAGAGCCAGCAGCTCTGCCTCCCGTACCGGCCCGGTCACGGCGGACCGCAGGGTCACCACGCTGAGCCACTTCGAGGGCCGTGGAGCCCTCGGCGATGAACTGTGGTGGTCGACGGGAAACCTCGTTCGACTCGTTGGACTGAGGTTGGTCGCTGCCTCGTCCAGGAATCTGCAGCGAGATGCCGGGGAGATGTCCCGAACCGAGCATGCCGATCCCCAACCCGGCGGCCCAGAGCAACGCGAAGGCGCTCGCGGCCCCGACGCCCGTCCGCAGGCGTCGCGAACGCCGGTCGTCGTCTGCGACGAACACTGCCCGCTCGTGGCGAGCTCTGAAATGACGCTTGGTCGTCTGCATGGTGGTATCTCCCTCCCCACACCATGCCCGGCTCGTGCCCTTTTGATAGGTCCGATTTGGCGGATTTGCAGAACTTTTACATCGGATCGAGGCGCGGTCGCCGCGGAGCCTAGACTCGCTGCATGCCCAGTGCCTCCATCCTTTCGGCGATTACGGACGCGCTGACAGAGATCGTCGGCGATCACGGGGTCTACGCCGTCTTCATCCTCATGCTCGTGGACGCCGTGCTCCCGGCGGCGAGCGAGCTCGTGATGGTCTACGCCGGCGCCGTCGCCGCAGGAGCGTTCGCGGGCCAGAACGTCGTCGTCTTCGGCGAGAGGATCGAGTCGGAGCCGTGGGCATACGTCGCAATGGCCATGTCGGGCGGGATCGGGTACATCGTCGGCTCGATCGGCGGCTGGGCGATCGGCTACTACGGTGGCCGCCCGTTCCTCGAGCGCCGCGGCCGGTGGCTGCACGTCACCTCACACACGCTCGCCAAGGCCGAGTCGTGGTTCGACCGATTCGGCGACTGGGCCGTGGCGATCGGCCGCGTGACGCCGGTCGTCCGCTCGTTCATCGCCATCCCGGCGGGTCTGTTCCGCATGCCGCTCGGCCGGTACACGCTGCTCACCATCCCCGGCTCGCTGGCGTGGGCCTTCGCATTCGCCGGCGCCGGCTGGGCGCTCGGCTCGCGCTGGGAGGAGTTCCACCACAACTTCCGCTACGCCGAATACGTGGTCGCTGCCGCGATCCTGGCTGCGATCGCTGCCGGAATAGTGCGCCACCGACGCTCCTCTACACTTGACCGCCGTGCCGAAGATCCCGCTGGTTGACGTCCAGGCGCAGTACGCGCCCCTGGCGGACGAGCTGCGGAGCCGCTTCGAGGCTGTCCTCGAGTCGGCCCAGTTCATCCGCGGCCCGAATGTCCGCGCTTTCGAGGAGGAGGCCTCCGCCTACCTCGGCGTGAAGCGTGCGGTCGGCGTAGCGAACGGCACCGACGCGCTCGTCCTCGTGCTCGACGCGATGGGGATCGGCCCGGGCGACGAGGTCATCTGCCCGGCGTTCACGTTCTACGCAACCGCCGAGTCGATCGCGCGCCGCGGAGCCACGCCCGTTTTCGCCGACATCGACGCCTCCACGCTCAACCTCGATCCGGAGGACGTTTCGAGCCGGATCACCGATCGAACGCGGGCAATCATGCCCGTGCATCTGTTCGGCCGGCCGGCGCCGATGCCCGAGCTGGCCGCGCTCGGCGTGCCGCTGATCGAGGACGCCGCGCAGGCGTTCGGCGCCCCGGGGATCGCGCAGACCGGCATCGCCTCGACCTTCAGCTTCTACCCGACGAAGAACCTTTTCTGCCTCGGGGACGGAGGTCTCGTCACCGCCAACGACGAAGACCTCGCGGAGCGAGTGCGGATGCTGGCCTTCCACGGTTCCAGAGACAAGACCGAGTTCGAGTTCGTCGGCTACAACTCGCGGCTCGACGAGCTCCAGGCGGCGTTCCTGCGCGTGTTCCTCGCGCACCTCGACGAGTGGACGCGCGGTCGCCGTGAGGCCGCGGCCCGCTACGCCGAGCTGGGCCTCGGCGAGTTGGTCGAGTTGCCGGAGGACGAGCCCGGCCACGTCTACCACCTCATCGTCTCCCGCTCGCCCGACCGCGATCGGATCCGCGAGGCGCTGAGCGCCGCGGAGATCGCCTCGGCCACCTACTACACGACACCGTTGCACCTCCAGCCGGCGCTACGGTTCCTCGGCTACGAGCCGGGATCGCTGCCCGAGACCGAGAAGGCCGCCCGCGAGAACTTCTCCGTGCCGCTCTGGCCGGGAATCGCGCCGCAGATCCAGGAGCGGGTGGTCGAGACGGTGCGCTCCGCCGTCGCGACGCCTGTGAGCTGATGCTCCCGGTCAACCGCCACCGCCTCTGGCAGCTCGCCGCCGACGCGGCGCTGATCGGGCTTGCGTGGTGGCTGGCGTTCCAGCTCCGGTTCGACTTCGACGTCCCGGCCAACTTCAGGGACGGGCTCTGGACGACGCTTGGGATCGTCGTCGCGATCAAGCTCGCCGTTTTCGTCGCCTTCGGCTTCTACAACCGCTGGTGGCGCTACGTCTCCACGAAGGACATGTGGCGCGCCGCACTCGGCGTGGTCGTCGCCTCCGTGATCGCGGCGAACGCGATCTACTTCTTGGATCCCTTCGAGCGTCGGCTTCCGCGAGGGGTCGCGCTCATGGACGGCGTGCTCCTGCTCGGCCTCGTCGCCGGCACCCGGCTCGCCGCCCGCAGCATCTTCGAGCGGCCCTCAGCGTCGAGGTTGGTCGCCCGCGGCAAGGAAGTGATCGTGGTCGGGGCCGGGGACGCCGGCCAGCTCGTGATCAAGGAGATGCAGCGCTCGCGCCAGCTCGGCTACACCCCGATCGGCATCGTCGACGACGACCCGCGCAAGAAGAACCTCCGCGTCCACGGCGTCCGGGTGCTGGGGACGACCGACGAGCTTCAGCACATCCTGCGCGACAACCGCCCGGACGAGCTCCTGATCGCCATCCCGTCCGCCTCCGGTGAGGCGCGCCAGCGCGTGGTCGAGATCGCCCGCCGGGCGAGCGTCCCGGTCAAGACGCTCCCGGGCCTGTACGAGCTGATCGCCGACGAGGACAACCTCGCCGCGCAGATCCGGCCGGTGCAGGTGGAGGACGTCCTCGGGCGCGAGCCCGTCGAGGTCGACCTCGAGGCGATCTCGTCGTACCTAGCGGGCGAGACCGTCCTCGTCACGGGCGCCGGCGGCTCGATCGGCTCCGAGCTCTGCCGCCAGATCGCCCGCGCGAATCCGGCGCGTCTGGTCCTCGTCGACCAGGCGGAGACTCCGCTCTTCGAGATCGAGCGAGAGCTCGTCGACGAGCGGGAGTTCACGGCCAGCATCCCCGTGCTCGCCGACGTCGGCAATCGCACGAAGATGCGCCAGGTCTTCGACCGCTATCGCCCGGGTGTCGTCTTCCACGCCGCCGCGTACAAGCACGTGCCTTTGATGGAGGCGAACCCGCTCGAGTCGATCCGCAACAACGTCCTCGGGACGAAGGTCGTCGCGGACACGGCGGTCGAGTTCGGCGCCAAGCGGTTCGTCCTCGTCTCGACCGACAAGGCGCTCAACCCGAAGGCGGTCTACGGGCAGTGCAAGGCGCTCGCCGAGTGGATCACCGAGGCGTACGGATGCCGGGAGGACGTCGAGACGCGCTTCATGGCCGTTCGCTTCGGCAACGTCCTTGGCTCGGCCGGCAGCGTGATCACGATCTTCCGCCGGCAGATCGCGAACGGCGGCCCGGTCACGATCACGCATCCGGAGATGACGCGCTACTTCATGACGATCGCCGAGGCCGCGTCGCTGGTTGTGCGGGCGGGCGCGATCGGCGGGCGAGGCGAGATCTTCGTTCTCGACATGGGCGACCCGGTCAGCATTCTCGAGCTGGCCCGCGACATGATCCGTCTCTCGGGGAGGGAGCCCGAGCGGGACATCCCGATCAGTTTCGTCGGCGTTCGGGCCGGCGAGAAGCTCCACGAGCAGCTGTGGGGGCCGGACGAAGAGGTCGCGGAGACCACGCATCCCAAGATCAGCCGCGCGCGACGTGCGCCGATCCTCGCGGAGTGGCTCGACGAGGAGCTCGCGGACCTCGGCCGGATGGTCGAGGAAGGCGAGACGCTCGAGGCCGTCTCGCGGCTGTCCACGATGGTGAAGGCGCCCCAGCGGCGCCAGGACCAGGCGGAGGGCCGCGTCTCCGCGGCCCTCCGGTCTGACCAGATCTAGCGCTAACTCAGTCAGTCGTCATCGTCGTCATCGTCGTCGTGGCCACCGCCGCCCCCCTGGCTTCCGGGGACCTTGATCGCCAGGAGCTGACCGTCCTCACCCGTGCCTGTATTCGGCACGAGCGTAGGCCCAGGCTGCCTCTCGGTCTTGCCGTGCGCCTGAACGTCGACGAGCCACCAGTCCTTCCCGAGGAGGTCGCCGGCGTCGATGATCCCCGACGACTCCCAGGCAAAGGGAGCCAGAAGGTCGGGCGTCAGGACGTTGGCGACCGTCTTGATGTCCTTCGTCGCGAAGTCGTACATCAGGATCCGGCTCGGGCTGCCGCGGTGCGGCGACTCACGATCCTCCTGGATCATGAGCACCCTGTCCGAAGCGTCCATGTTGTCCGGGTTGAAGATGTCGTCCCCGTCCGGCGGATCGCCGTTCAGGATCATCTTCAGCGTCGCCTTCGTCGGATCGTTCCGGTCGAAGACGAACTCGTAGATCCGGCCCCGGCGAGCAGACGGCTTGCCGGTGTCCGCGATGTACGTGATGTGCTCCTGGCTCGGGTCCTGCGTGCCGCCGCGAACGGCGATGTCCTCGAGCCGGTCGAACTTGAACGCGTTCCGAGCCGTCGC
>JBKKAR010000010.1:0-5057 GCA_046714355.1 Gaiellaceae bacterium
GCCTTCTTGCCGACGGCGACGATCGCGATCCGGTCGCGCCGCGGCTTCGAGCCCACGAATTGGCGGGCGGCCGCCGACGCATCGTCGATCGCCCGGCCGAGCATCGACTGCGAACGGTCGACGATCAGGATGACGCTCTTCTCACGGCCGAGGTTGACGGCGCGAAGGCCGACGACCGGCCGGCCGTTCTCGGTCAGCTTCGGCGCGGTTCCAACCGGCTTCGGCGTCACGACGGTCGTGCGCACGGTCGGATAGCCGGCCGTGTCGAGGCTGGTGATCTTGGGACCGGCCGCCGACGCGACGGCGGGAAGAGCAGCGCAGAGAACGACGAGAGCGAGGATCCGCCTCACTGGTGACCCCCGCCGTACGGCGCGGCGCTGAACGTCGGCCGGGGCCCGACGTCGTGCCGGAAGAAGGTCGGCGGCAGGATGACGCCGTTCCCGGCCATCTTCTCGAGGAAGTGCGGCTTCAGGCCCGTGCAGGCGAGGGGCAGGAGCAGCCGCGTGCTCCGCGACGTCCCTGCATTCTCCTCGTCGGGAGCCTTGGCGACGAACAGGTCCTGGAGCGTGATCACGTCGGACTCCATCCGCAGCACCTCGGTGATGTGGGTGACACGGCGCGAGCCGTCGACGAGGCGAGAGATCTGCACGAGCACGTCGAACGCGCTCGAGGTCTGCTCGCGGATCGCCCGCAGCGGCAGGTCGACGCCGGCGGTGAGCACGAGCGTCTCCAGCCGGGAGAGCGCGTCACGAGGGGTGTTCGCGTGGATCGTGGTCAGCGAGCCCTCGTGGCCCGTGTTCATGGCCTGGAGCATGTCGAGCGTCTCCGCGCCGCGAACCTCGCCGACGATGATCCGGTCAGGGCGCATGCGCAGGGCGTTGCGGACGAGCTCGCGGATGCGGATCTCGCCCTGGCCCTCGATGTTCGGGGGCCGCGACTCGAGCGTGATCACGTGCTCCTGCTGGAGCTGGAGCTCGGCCGCGTCCTCGATCGTGACGATCCGCTCGTCGTCCGGCACGAACGCCGACATGGCGTTCAGCATCGTCGTCTTACCGGTGCCGGTACCGCCGGAGATGAGCACGTTCAGCTTGCCCTTCACGCACGCGGCCAGGAACTGCGCTGCCTGCGGATTCAGGGAGCCGAAGTTGATCAGGTCGTCCATCGTGTACGGGTCGCGGGAGAACTTCCGGATCGTCAGCGTCGGCCCTCTGAGCGAGAGGGGCGGGATGATCGCGTTGACGCGGCTGCCGTCGGGCAGGCGCGCGTCGACCATCGGAGACGCTTCGTCCACGCGACGCCCGACCTGCGACACGATCTTGTCGATGATCCGGAGCAGGTGGGCGTTGTCGGCGAACGTCGTCTCCGTGTGCTCGATGCGTCCCCGCCGCTCGATGTAGACCTGGTCGAAGTTGTTGACCATGACCTCGGTCACGTCGTCGTCTCGGAGTAGCGGCTCGAGCGGCCCGTAGCCGAGAATGTCGTCTGTGAGCTCGCGGACGATCCGCCGGCGCTCCTCGCGAGTGAGGGGCGTGCGGTCGAGGGCGAGCTGCTCGGTGACGGCGCGGTGGACCTGCTCGTGCAGGTCCTCATTCGTCTCGGTCGTGAAGAGCTGCGGTCCGAGCTTCTGGATACACGCGTGGTGGACCCGGGTCTTGAGCTCGGCGTACGGGTCGTTGTGCGGCCGCTCCGGCTCAGGCTCGCGGACAGGTGCGCCGACGAGCTGCATCGGCTGGTCGCCCCCGGACTCGCCGGGGCCTGTCCCGTTTCCGCCTTTGATGCGGTCGTGAAGTCCCATGGCCGGTCCCTACGCCTTCGCCAGCGCGCCTCGGCGCCAGCGCTTCTTCGAAGGGGCGGGGGTCGCCGGCTGAAGAGCCTTCGCCATCTCGCGCACGGCGCGGGAGAAGTCGGCCTTCGGGTCGGAGACCACGGCGGGGTTGCCGCGGTTCACGGCCAGCGGGACTGCGCGGTCGCTCGGGATCTCGAAGCGGACTGATTGCTCGAGCGCAGCCTCGACCTCTCCGCGCTTCATTCCGACATTCGTGTTCGCTCGGTTCAGCACGACGCGGATGCGATCCGTCGGGAACGAGAGGAGCTCGAGCGTCTGCAGGCTGAGCCGGACGTTCTTGATCGTCGGAACGTCGAGTCCGCACAGGAGGAGCAGCTCGTCCGTCCGGTCGAGCGTCGCCAGCATCGGCCCGTGGAAGAACGGCGAGGTGTCGACGACGATCATCTCGTACGACTCCTTCGCCACCTCGAGCAGCCGGGACAGCTTCGCCTCGGTCACGAGCTCGGCGTCCTCCGGCCGGATCGGCGCGGGAAGGACGTCGACCCCGGAGGCGTGGCGGGTCGTGTAGCCCGCGAGCTTCTCCGGGTCGAGCTCCCCAGGCGCGACGACCAGGTCGTAGATCGTCTTGTCGGGCTCGATTCCCAGCATGATCGCGGCGTCGCCGAACTGGAGGTCGAGGTCGAGCAGTAGCGTCTTCTTCCCGCCGTGCTTCGCAAACGCGCACGCGAGGTTCGAGGACATGACGGTCTTGCCGGTCCCGCCCTTCGGCGAGAACACGGTCAGGACGCGGCCCTCGGCGCCCGCGGTGCCCTGGCGGCCGCTGTGGCTCGCCTTCCGGATCGCGAAGACGACGTTCTCGGGCAGCTGCGGGAGCAGCAGGACGTCGGCGACGTCGGCCTCGAGGGCTGCGTCGAGCAGCATCGAGGCCTCGCCCGATGCGAGCAGGACGATCGGGGCCCGTGTGTACTCGCGGATCGCCGCCAGGTCGTCCTCCGGGAGGTCTGACGCCCGTGTGGCGTGGAGCACCGTCTGGAGGTGGCCGCCGGCTAGTGCGCCCGCGCCCTCCCGCACCGTCTGGCTGCGGCCCACGAGCTGGATCTCGGGATGGCGTTCCAGCGCCTCCGTGAGCTCGTTCAGCCCCTCGCAGCCACCGGTGATGTAGATCCGGGTTCCTTCGCGGAATGAGTCAGACATCAACGACCACCCTTTCCAACAGCGGATTCGAACAGCTGGAAGAGCCCGAGGAGCCGTTTGACGGCACGGAGGCTGAGGCCCTCGCGCAGGATCGTCGCGTTGGTCTCCACGTCCTCACGGCTGTCGGCGGCGTCCGTCACCGGGCGAAGCTCGAGCGACCATTCGCCGTTGACGACGGTGTGCCAGAGCTTCTGCGACTGGGCGTCGGTCAGGGCGAGGACGGTCGAGAAGGCCTCGTCCGGCCGCGCGCCGATCTTGCTCTCGACGTTGCCGGTCGAGGGAGCCTTCAAGACCAGGAGATCGCGCAGCACGACGCGGGTGAAACCGCCGTCGCCACCACTCTCGAGTGTGCCGACGAAGTCGATGCGGTCGCCGTCTTCGAGGATGCCGACGAGCAGCTGATCCTCGGTTCCAGGCACCTGAATCGCCCGGAGACGACCCTTCAGCTGAGCGCGGATTCCTTGCTCGCCAAGCGGGTGAAACCGGTTGAGCGTGACCTGCTCGCCTTCGTAGACGCGCTCGGTTGCCACCAGCTGGTCGATCTGCTCGGGCTTCGAGATTGCGCCCGGAACGACGCTGCGCTGGGCGATCTCCTGCGGCCGGAGCAGGTTCCGGTCGCCAACCTCGGATCCCGCCGTACCGACAGGGATGTCGCGGGCGGCGACCCAGACGGCGACGAGATCCTCGCCCTGCTGGACGCTCTTCTTGTAATTCGTCACGTAAAAGACCGTCAGAAGCGCCGCCAGAACGGCAAGCGCGACAGCGATTCCGATGTTTCGTAGTCTGTAGGACATGGCGGCGGTATCTCTCCTTCTCGTCGTTCTCTATTCGATGAGCGAGACCGTACGGGCACCGAAGTCAGGCTCACCCGCGGTTTCGCTTTGAATTCCTGCCCAGATCATGTCCACGAAATAGCCGTGAACCTTTGAATCGTTCGCGCCGTGAATCGTGTAACCAGTGACGTGGAAGACGGCCCAGCCGATCACGTAGTACTCAAACCCTGCACCTTGAGCTCTCACCGCGTTGTAGACCGGGAAAAGCAGCTCGCTTTCGTCGCGAACGGTCAAAGCGCCCTTGATGTGCGACGAATTCGGCTTCATGCCGGGATCCGAGTAGTACCAGCGATCCTTGTCCATCCAGGCGTTAAGGCCTTCTCGGATCCACAGGCCGATGTCCTGCGGACCGGTACCTCCGCGGGAGCTGTCGATGTTCATCAGACGAAAAGCGCCAGGTCCCGTCTTCTCGAAGTCGATCGTCGTCTGCTCGCCCCAGCACTTGCATTGCAGCTTCTCGTGTCTCCAGTCGACGGCGATGGGAGCAGCCCACTTCGCTCGACCAAGGACGCCGGCGCGAGCCACTGCCTTCGCTCGAACCTGGACGGAGTCGAGGCCGAAGAGCTTGGCGAAGAACCCGGGAGCGGGACGCTCAGCGAGCACCTCGATCGTGTCGTTGGGGGTGGTAGTCCTGCGGAACTTGATGCCGCTCGACTCGAGACCGCCGTCGTTGCGGTCTGCGTAGTCAAGGGCTACCGCCTGTGCCTGCGCGGGGTTCTCCGGGAGCTCACGGGCGCCCGCAAGCGCGGCGGCGTCCGCATTGGCTTGAAGCTTGCGGTCGGCCCGGTACCAGGAGCCGACGTCGAGGACGGCCGCGGCCATCCCGATCAGCACCGTCATGAACACCAGCGTGATCACGAGCGACTGTGCGCGCTCGGAGCGCCGGAGGAGGGACAGATAGTTGCTCATTCGACACGCTCCGTAGTCACGCTTTTGAGCCGGCCCGCCTTGACGACGAGGCCGAGCAGGTTGATTGAGTAGGGGTAAGACGCTTCGACTCGCACCTCTTCGCCCGACTGCCAGCTCGACTCGACGTCGATGGCCAGGTTGGAGGACTTGAGGTCGGTCGCCGCAGTGCGCACCTGCGCGACCACCGATCCCTCCGGATCGCTGAGATGGCGGCCGACTGCGCCCTTCCGGGCGCCGGCCCGAACCGCGTCGGTCAGCGTGATGTAGTGGTTGAAGACGATCCCGAACTGGATCACGCCGAAGAGGAGGAGCGCGAGCAGTGGGAGGACGAGAGC
>JBKKAR010000011.1:0-8951 GCA_046714355.1 Gaiellaceae bacterium
GATCGGGCTCGTGCACGAGGTGGCCGCCGACCTCGACGGAGCAGTCGAGCGAGTCGTCGGCGAGCTCCTGACGTCGGGCCCGCAGGCAGTGAGGGAGGCAAAGCGCCTGATCCGGATGCGACCCCAGGGCGAGGAAACGGCGCAGCTAGCGGCGCGCATGCGCGCAAGCGAGGAGGGCCAGGAGGGTCTCCGCGCTTTCCTCGAGCGGCGCAAGCCCGGCTGGCTCGACTGACGGCGGCGTGCGGCGGCTCCTGCTGCTCGTCGGCGGCATCGTCTTCGTCGACACGATGTTCTTCGCGGCGCTGACGCCGCTCCTCCCCGACTACGCAGACGAGTTCGGCCTCTCGAAAGCCGGCGCCGGCGTCCTGTCCGCGGCCTACCCCGCGGGCGCTCTCGTCGGCGGTATCCCCGGCGGCATCGCCGCAGCGCGGCTCGGGGCACGCGCGACCGCAATTGCCGGCCTTCTGGTGATTGCCGTGACCACGTTCATCTTCGCTACGGGGGACTCGATCCTGGTACTCGACGTCTCGCGCTTCGTGCAGGGCTTCGGAAGCGCGCTCGCCTGGACGGCTGGGCTCGCCTGGCTCGTCAGTGAGGCGCCTGCGGAGCGCCGCGGCCAGACCATCGGTACCGCGATGGCCGCAGCAATCGTCGGTGCGCTTTTCGGCCCTGTCCTCGGGGGCATCGCGGCCGTCGTGGGCCAGGGTCTCGCGTTCGGCGCCGCCGGACTGGCCGCGGTCGGCCTTGCCGTCTGGGCGGCGCTCACCCACGCACCGGCGAGAGCCTCGCCCCAGCCGCTGACCGTTTTCCTTCGAGCTCTCCGGAACCGGCGGATCGCCCTGAGCGTCTGGCTGGTCGTCCTCCCCGCCCTGCTCTTCGGGACGCTCGGCGTCCTCGCTCCGCTGCGACTCGAGGAGCTCGGCTTCACCGCGGTCGCGATCGGCGTGCTGTGGCTCTGCACCGCAGGACTCGAGGCGATCGTCAATCCACTCATCGGCCGGTTGTCGGACCGTGTCGGGCGCTTCGGGCCGATGCGGGTCTCGCTCCTGGCGTCAGCGGTCGTCGCCCTCCTGCTCCCGTGGCCCGGCGACAGCTTCGTGCTCGCTGGGCTCGTCGTCCTCGCCGGGCTCTCGTTCGGCAGCTTCTGGACGCCCGCCATGGCGCTGCTGTCCGACGAAGCCTCGGAGCGAGGACTCGAGTACGCCTACGCGTTCGCCCTTATCAACCTGGCCTGGGCTCCGGGGCACGCCGTGGGCTCCGCGGGAGGTGGCGCAATCGCGCATGTGACGAGCGACGCGGTTCCGTACCTGCTCCTCGCTGCGACCTGCTTGCTTACGTTTGCGCTCCTATGGCGATCCAGAAGCTCCTCCTAGCCAACCGCGGCGAGATCGCGCTGCGCGTGTTCCGCGCTGCCCGCGAGCTCGGAATCGCAACGGCCGCGGTCGTCGCACCCGACGACCGTGGTTCGCTGCACGGGCGGTCGGCCGACGAGACCGTGGAGATCACGAGCTACCTCCACTCGGAGGAGCACATTCGGGCGGCCAAGGAGACCGGCGCCGACGCGATCCACCCGGGCTACGGCTTCCTTGCCGAGAGCCCGGACTTCGCTGAGGCCGTGGAAGCTGCCGGCCTCGTCTTCGTCGGCCCGACCCCGGAGGCGCTGAGGCTGGGCGGCGACAAGCTCGAGGCGAAGCGAATCGCGGCCGAAGCCGGCGTTCCCGTGGTGCCCAGCGGCGAGCCCGACGAGATCGGCTTCCCGGTCATCATCAAGGCCGCTGCCGGAGGGGGCGGTCGCGGGATGCGTGTCGTCCGCGACCCTTCCGAGCTGGACGACGCCCTCGAGGCGGCTGGGAGAGAGGCGAAGGCAGCGTTCGGCGACGACCGCGTCTTCTGCGAGCGCTACGTGGAGCGGCCACGCCACGTCGAGATCCAGCTTTTCGGGGATGGGTCGACCGTCGTCGCCCTCGGCGAGCGCGAATGCTCGATCCAGCGGCGCCACCAGAAGGTGCTGGAGGAATCACCCTCGACCGCGCTCGATTCGGCGCTTCGCAGGGAGATGAGCGACGCCGCCGTTCGATTCGCCGAGGCGATCGGCTACCGGAGCGCAGGCACGGCCGAGTTCATGCTGGCCGGACGGGACTACTACCTCCTGGAGCTCAACGGCCGGATTCAGGTCGAGCATCCCGTAACCGAGCTGGTCACGGGCGTGGACCTGGTCGCCGCGCAACTTCGGATCGCAAGCGGCGGGCCTTTGGACACAAGTGACACAGTGTTACTCGACGGCCACGCTGTGGAAGTTCGGCTGTACGCCGAGGATCCTCGGACGTTTCTCCCGCAGGCTGGGCGGATCGAGCGGCTGCGCCTGCCGAGCGGCATCCGCGTGGACGCCGGCGTCGAGGAGGGCGACGAGGTCGGGGTCGGCTACGACCCGATGATCGCGAAACTGATTGCCCACGGCCCGACGCGAGACGAGGCGCTTGCCCGGCTCGCAGATGCGCTCGCAGAGACTGAGGTCGCCGGCGTGACGACGAACCTCCCGTTCCTCCGCTGGCTCGTCTCCCACCCCGCCGTCCGTGAAGGCAGGACGACGACGGCGTTCCTGACCGACTATCCGCCGCTCTCGGAGCCACCGCTGCGGATGCCGGGTCGCCCATGGGACGGCTCGTGGCGCCTCAACCTCCCCGCGCCGGCGCCCCACTCGCCGCCGGACGTCGACGAGGCGGCGCACGCGTCGGGCCCGGCGGGTACGACCGAGAGCGCGCTCGCCGCTCCGATGCCCGGAACCGTGATCGAAGTGCTGGTGAAGGAGGGCGACCACGTGACCCACCGTCAGACGCTGCTCCTGCTCGAGGCGATGAAGATGGAGACGCCGGTCGTCTCGCCCCGCGACGGCGTCGTCAAGGCGGTGCACGTGAAGGCGAACGATCGGGTCGCCGGAGGTGCGCTTCTCGTCGAGCTCGACGAGTAGCTACACGCGACGCAGGCCGAGCCGCCCAGTCCCGCAAGCCGCGCACCGACGACCTCGTCCGCCGACGCTACTGGCGTTTCCTGAGCGCGAGCCCCGTCAGCGCCTCGCGGACGATCCGGTCGGCCACGAGAGCGGTGATGTCCGCCGACCCCGGCGCCGTCGGGATCACCTCCACCACGTCCAGGCCGACGAGCTCGAGCGCCTCGGCGATGCGGCGCACGGACGGGAGCAGCTCGCCGGGCGTCATCCCGCCCGGCTCGGGCGTCCCGGTGCCGGGCGCGAAGGCAGGGTCGAGCACGTCGACGTCCACGGTCAGGAAGACCGGCCCCTCGCCCACCGTCTCCAGCGTGCGGTCGACGAGGGCGGCGATGCCCTGCTCGCGGATGTCGTGCATGAAGAAGCTCGTGATGCCCTTCTCCCGCTGCCAGGCGAACTCGGCCTCTCCGGGCCAGTACCCCCGGAGGCCGATCTGGACGTAGCGCTTCGGGTCGATCCAGCCCGCCTCGACGAGCCGATACATCGGCGTCCCGTGCGAGTGCTTCACGCCGAACACCTCCGTCCCGGTGTCGGTGTGCGTGTCGAAGTGGACGAGACCGATTGGGCCGTGCACGGCGGCACAGGCCTTGACGTTGGGCTCCGTGATCGAGTGGTCGCCGCCGAGGATGACCGGCACGGCGTCGGCCGCGAGCACCTGGCGCACCGTCTCCTCGATCGCCCGGTGTGAACGCTCGGCGTTGGCCGGGATCACCGGAGCGTCGCCGAAGTCCACGACCCGGAGTTCCTCGAAGGCATCGACGCCCGCTTCGAGATGCGGGCCCGGCGGACAGCTCGCCGCTCGAATCGCCCGTGGCGCAAAGCGGGTTCCGGGCCGGTCGGAGACAAGGTCGTCGGTCGGGGCTCCGACGACCGCGACGTCCACGTCCTCCAGCTCCGCTGGATCCTCGGTGTACGGCGCCCCGCCGAAGGTCAGCAGACCCGCGTAGTCCGGCTTCTCGCCGTACTCGCGCCAGCGGTGCAGCGGGTCAATCACACGCCGGGCTTCGTCACCATCAGGAAGACGATGGCGACGAGGAGCAGGAAGTCCAGGTGGGAGAGCCTGATGTTTCGCGTGATCCGTTCCTGCACCTCCGGCGAGTCCCCTCCCCCGCCCTCGAGGAGCGCGGCGATGCGTTTCCCCTCCGGCTCGAAGTAGCCGATCCCGGCCGCGAAGCTGACGCCGAAAAGGATCAGCGAGACCCACACCCACTCCATGCCCAGCGTCCAAGGGCCGTCCCAGATCATCAGGAAGCCGACGAGGATCACGGTCAGGGAGGCGGGGAGCATCATTCGCTTGCCGAGATGGCCGATGTCGGCCGAAACCGCCGCCATGTGGGACTGGTCACGGGTGGCGCGGGCGCGCAGCGCGAACGCCTGCATCATCAGCACGCCTCCGATCCAGATCATCGCCGCCACGACGTGGACGAACTTCAGGAGCTCGTACCGGTCCATGTCAGAACAGTTTCTGCAGCTTCATCGCGGCGCCCATGTCGCCGCTCACCTTGAGCTTCCCCGTCATGTAGGCGGTGGTGGCGTTGAGGTCGCCGGAGGCGATCTGCTCGAATGTGTCCTCCGTAGCGGCAATTGTCGCGTCGGCATCGCCGTCGCCCTCTTTGACCGACACCTTGCCGTCGTCGACGTCGACGAGCCAGGTCCCGGCCCCGTCGATCTCGAACACATAGGAGTTGGTCATCCCTGCTGTCTTGGAGGGGTCGATCCGCCCCTCCAGGCCCTCGAAGAACTCGCGCGCGCTCGCCAACGTCCCCTCCTCACTCGATTGAGCGGCGAGACTATCCGACCGGCTCGGGGGCGAGACGCCGCTGTCCTCGGGATGAGGGCAGGAAGAGGGCGAGGACGATCCCGAGTGCCGGAATGGCTGCCGAGGCGTAGAGCGCCGTCTCCAGATCGACGGCGTCTGCGAGTGCTCCGAGCGCGAGCGCTGCTACACCGCCGAGCCCGATCGAAAACCCGATCGTGATTCCCGAGGCGAGCCCGATCCGGCTCGGAAGGTATTCCTGGCTCATGACGCCGATGACGCCAAAGGTTCCGACCACGCAGACCCCGACCAGAGCCAACGCTACGGCGCCAACCACTCCACCGAGGGTGATGAACACGAGGGTCAGAGGCGGCGTGGCTACGAGGCTCGCGAGCAGCACCGGCCGGCGGCCGACTCGGTCTGCGATGGGGCCGGCGGCGAGCGTTCCGACCCCGCCGACGAAGAGCATCAGGGAGAGGAGGTTGTTCCCGTAGGCCTCCGAGTGCCCGAGTGAGACGGCCCAGAGCGGGACGAACGTCAAGAGCCCGAACCAACCCACGCTTCTGCACGTGACGACCCCCTGCAGCAGCGCGAGCGCTCCGGGCCGATCCTCACCCACCCAAGACTGGCGGCGCTCGCGGTCCGGCTCGAAGCCGCGCAGATAGGGAATCGTGGCCAGGAGCGCGAGGCTGACGACGACCGCCGGCAGCGCCAGCAGAAGCCCGCCGGAGCGCCCAAAGATGAGCAGCAGGGGCGCCGTGGAGACTGCGCCCACCGCCACGCCCAGATTGCCTCCGATCGAAAACAAAGACATGCCGCTCGCCCGCCGCGCGCCACTCACGTAGGCCGCGTACTTGGAGCCTTCGGGGTGATACGCGGCCGTTCCGAGCCCTGACATCGTCACGAAGGCGAGGCAGAGCGCGTACGACCCGGACGAAGCGGCCAGCGCCATTCCGATCCCAGCCAGCGCCACGCCCGCCGGCAACAGCCAGACAGCGCCGCGCCGGTCCGACCAGATCCCGAAGAGCGGCTGGAGGATCGAGGAGGCGAGCGCCGACACGAGCACGACCCCGCCCACGTGCGTGTAGCTGAGATCGAAACGGCCGACGAGAAACGGCAGCAGCGCGGGCAGCGCGCCGTTCGAGAAGTCGGTGGCGAAGTGCCCTGCCGACAGCGCCGTGATCGCCCGCCTGTCGATCTCTCGCCGCACCTCGGCAGGCTAGCCGTCACTCGAAAGGGGGACGTTGACGGCTAATACGACCGCTTCAGTGAGACGAGGACGATTCTGCGGTTCCCCCTGAGGAGGCCAAAAACGATGGCGTTGCTCAGCAGGCTGGCGCGCATCAGCCTGCTCTGGAAATTCGCGCTCGTCAACCTGATCCCGATTCTTCTGCTCGGGGTCGTCCTGCAGCACTACCTGCAGAGCCGCGTATCCGAGCGCGCCGTCTCCGACGCGACGAAGCACGCGCTCACGGTCTCACGGAGCGAGGTGGAGCGCTTCCTCTCCGAGCACGACCTCAAATACGGTCTTACGAAACCGGAGATGCTCGCGCTCGACGAGACCCTCCTCCGTCCGGACACCCAGCGCCACGTCCAGGGGATCACAGTCTGGAACCGGGCGCTCAAGGTCGTCTACTCGCCGAGGCGCCGCGAGATCAACAGGCGGGTGCCGCTCTCGAACCCCGTCCGGCTCGCGCTGAAAGGCGAGGTCGTCTCGCATCGGACGGGCGGCAATCTCGACGTCTACGTGCCGCTCTGGCTCTAGTCGAGCCGCCGCCCGGCCGGCGCCGTTCAGATCTCCGTCGCCTACGCGAAGATCGAGTCGGGCGTTCGCGGCCGCACGAACAACTACTCGCTCCTCATCTTCATGGGGCTCGCCGTCCTCTACGGACTCATGTTCCGGATCGTCGCCGGGGCCTCGAAGACCCTGCGGCATCAGGCCGAGGTGAACGAGCACCAGGCTCTTCACGACTCCCTGACCGACCTCCCGAACCGAACGCTCTTCCACGACCGGGTCCACCAGGCGCTCGCCTCGGCGCGTAGGGAACATGTCCCCGCCGCGGTCATGATCATGGATCTCGACCGTTTCAAGGAGGTCAACGACACCCTTGGGCATGCGAGCGGCGACGAGCTCCTGAAGCAGGTCGGCCTCCGGCTCCGCGACAGCCTTCGCGACAGCGACACGGTCGCGCGGCTCGGCGGCGACGAGTTCGGCGTCCTGCTCCCGAAGGTGCTCGACGCCGAGGCTGCCGTCGCCGTCGCCCGCAAGCTGCGGACGACCCTCGAGGAGCCGTTCACGCTCCACGGCCTCGCACTCCAGATGGAGGCGAGCATCGGCATTGCGCTCTTCCCGGACCACGGGTCGGACGTCCAGAGCCTCCTCCAGCGGGCCGACGTCGCGATGTACGTCGCGAAGGAACATCCTGCGGGTTGCGAGGTGTACACGCGCGAGCGGGACGCGTACAGCCCGGATCGCCTGACGCTCCTCACCGAGCTGCGACGGGCGATCGACCGCGGTCAGCTCACCCTTCACTACCAGCCGAAGGCGGACCTCCGAACGGGCGCCATCCAGGGGGTCGAGGCGCTCGTTCGCTGGGAGCACCCCGAGCGCGGGATGATTCCGCCCGACGAGTTCATCCCGCCGGCTCAGAAGACGGGCGTCATCGCCCCGCTGACGATGTTCGTCCTCGACGATGCGCTCCGCCAGTGCCGGACCTGGGCGCTGCAGGGAATGGAGCTCTGCGTCGCCGTCAACCTCTCCACCCGGAACTTGCTCGACGTGCACCTCCCGGACACCGTCCGCGAACTGCTGGCCCGCTGGGAGGTGCCCGCGAGGCTGCTCGAGCTCGAGATCACCGAGAGCACGATCCTCGCCGACCCGGTCCGGGCGATGCAGATCCTCGCCCGGCTGCACGAGATGGACATCCGGCTCGCGATCGACGACTTCGGAACGGGCTACTCCTCGCTCGCCTATCTGAAGCGTCTCCCCGTCGACGAGCTGAAGATCGACAAGTCGTTCATCCTCGGCATGGAAGAGAGCGAGAACGACGCTGTGATCGTCCGCTCGACGATCGATCTCGGTCGTAACCTCGGCCTCCGCGTCGTGGCCGAGGGCGTCGAGAGCGCGACGGCCTGGAACCGCCTCGCCTCGCTCGGCTGCGACGTCGCGCAGGGCTACTACCTCAGCAGACCGGTTCCGGCGGAGCAACTGACGGAGTGGCTGCGCGAGCGCGTTGCGAGCGAATCGCAGCGGCGTCTTCGCTCGGCCTAGTCAGTTCGCCGCGGAAGACGCAGATCGAAAAGGAACCGCCGAGCGACTCCTCGGCCGCGCGGCGCGAAGCGTCGCCCGGCTTCTAAGAGTCGCTGAAAGTCGTGAGACTTTCAGCGAAGGCGCGGCTGCTAAGCCGCGGGCCGGCAGTGACGCTCGATGAGCGCATGGGAGAGATCCCAGTGGGCGGAGACGAGTTCCGCGCGGTTCCGCTCGAGCGCGTGCTGGTCGGCACTGTTCGCGCGCAGCGACTGCCGTAAAAGGACGAGGTCGGCGATGCGGCCGACGAGGTCCTCGACGGTCGGGCGCTCGGGATTGAGGCGCGCAGGAGCAGGTTGCCGCAGAGAGGTGCTCATGCCCTCAGTCTCATCGGCCGGCATCAGGAAACGGTTAAGTCGAGGAAAAGCTTTTCGAAGTCGTTGCTGAGTTAGCATCGCGCGTCCATGAAGGTTTCGGTATCGGGTCCCGACCCCCTTGCCGTCGAGGCCCGGGTCGTCGCACTCGCTGTTGGCGAGGGCGCCACGCCGTCGGGCCCGGTGGGCGAGCGGATCAGCTCGATCCTCGAGGAGGACGGGTTCCGGGGCGAGGCCGGCAAAGCGGTTCTCCTCCACCTTTCGAGGGATGCCGGACCAGAGCGCGTCGCGGTCGGAGGTCTCGGGCCGGAGCTCGACGCCGACGCGGTCCGGACGGCGACCGGCGCAGTCGCGCGCCTCGTCGAGCCGCTCGGCGGGACGCTCGCC
This sequence comes from Gaiellaceae bacterium, assembly GCA_046714355.1. Lineage (GTDB taxonomy): Bacteria > Actinomycetota > Thermoleophilia > Gaiellales > Gaiellaceae > JACDAN01. The sequence goes on from JBKKAR010000011.1 coordinate 8,769, forward strand.
TGGATCCTCGACGACTCGCTGCCGCTCTCGGCCGCCGAGCAGGCGCGGGCCGTGGTCGACGGAGTCGTCCTCGGCGGCTACGACCCCGGCCTCTGGAAGTCGGGCGGCCGCAAGGAGGAGCTCGAAGGCGTCGTCTTCGTCGGCGGCGACGACGCAGTCCGGGAAGAAGCGGAGCGGGCGCTC
>JBKKAR010000012.1:0-4679 GCA_046714355.1 Gaiellaceae bacterium
GATCTAACCTTGTTCGCATGTCCGGGATGGGCGACCTCATCGACGAACTCGAGCGCTCGTATGCGGAGGCGCAGCAGCGCATGTCGGACCCGGCCGTCTACAACGACCACAAGCAGGCGGCGGACGCGGGCCGGAGGCTGAAGGAGCTCGAGGGCCCGCACAAGCTCGCCCAGAAGTGGCGACAGGCGCAGGAGGACCTGCAGGCGACGCGTGACGATCCAGAGCTCGCGTCACTGGCGCCGGACCCGGCGGACATCGCGCGTCTCGAGGAGGAGCTGAAGATTGCCCTCGTCGAAGCTGACCCGGCGGACCGGAAGGATGTGATCGTCGAGGTCCGGCAGGGCGTCGGCGGAGACGAGGCGAGTCTCTGGGCCGGCGACATCTTCCGCATGCTTGCGCGCTACGCGGAGCGGCGCGGGTTCTCGTCCGAGCAGCTCTCCGCCAGTGCGAACGACGGCGGCGGCTTCAAGGAGGTCACCTTCGCGATCAAGGGCGACGGGGCCTACTCGATCTTCAAGTGGGAGGGCGGCACCCACAGGGTGCAGCGCGTGCCCGCCACCGAGTCACAGGGACGCATTCACACCTCGACGGCGACGGTCGCGGTGATGCCGGAGGCCGAGGAGGTCGAGGTCGAGATCGATCCGAACGACCTGAAGATCGACGTCTACCGCTCCACGGGACCTGGGGGTCAAAGCGTCAACACGACCGACTCCGCAGTCCGGATCACGCACCTTCCTACGGGGCTCATCGTGGCGATGCAGGACGAGAAGTCGCAGCTTCAGAACCGGGCGAAGGCGCTGCGCGTGCTGCGCGCCCGGCTCTTCGAGCACGAGCGGGCGAAACAGCGGGCCGAGCTCGAGAGCGCACGCCGCTTGCAGATCGGGACGGGCGAGCGGGCCGAGAAGATCCGCACCTACAACTTTCCGGAGAACCGCGTCACGGACCACCGCGTCAAGGTCACCGTCCACCGCCTCGACGGCGTTCTCGACGGCGAACTTGACGAGTTCACGGAGGCGTTGAGCTCCGAGGAGCGGCGCCGCGCGCTCGAGGCCGCGGCAACGGTTTGACGGTTCGCGACGCGCTCACCGAGGCGACCGAGGCGCTCGAGCAGGCGGGCTGTCCGTCTCCCCGGATCGATGCCGAGTGGCTGCTTGCGCAGGTGCGCGGCGTCAAGCGTTCCGAGCTCTACGCGAGCGAGCGTGAGCTCGACGACGCCGAGCTCGGCCGCTTCGGTGCGCTCGTCGAGCGGCGCGCGGAGCGAGAGCCGCTCGCCTACATCCTCGGCGAGTGGGGGTTCCGGCGGCTCACCCTCACCGTCGACCCACGCGTGCTGATCCCGCGCCCGGAGACCGAGGTCGTCGTCGATCGCTGCCTTGCGCTGCTCGAAGGCGTGAACGAGCCCACGGTGCTCGACGTCGGCGTCGGGTCGGGGGCGATCGCGCTGGCGCTCGCCGACGAGCGGCCTGACGCCCGGGTGGTCGGGACCGACGTGTCGCGCGAGGCGCTCGAGGTCGCCGAGGAGAACCGCGTGCGAGCCGGCGTCGACGGCCGCGTCAGGTTCGTCCACGGAGATCTCCTCGCAGGCGAGGCCGGCCCCTTCGACCTGGTCGTCTCGAACCCGCCCTATGTCTCGGCCGACGAGCTGGCGGGGCTGGAACCGGAGCTGCGGAGCGAACCGTGCTGGGCGCTCGTGGGGGAAGGCGCCCACGAGGCGGTGGCGACGGCGGCGCTGGAAGCGCTGGCTCCCCGCGCGGCGCTCGTCTTCGAGGTGGGCGACGGCCAGGCGTCGACCGTCGCCGAGCTGCTGACGAAGCTCGGGTACGCCGACGTCCGCGTCTCGCAGGACCTCGCGGGGCGCGACCGGATCGTCGAGGGGCGATGGTCGTGATCGACGAAGTTGTTGAGGCGATCCGGTCCGGACAGCCCGTCATTCTCCCGACCGACACCGTCTACGGCCTCTGCGCGGACGCCTACCACGAGGCGCCCGTCCGACGGCTCTATCGCCTCAAGGGGCGGGAGGAGATGCAGCCGACCGCGCTCCTCGCGGCCGACGTCGACGTACTGCTCGACGCCGTGCCCGAGCTACGCGGGCGAGCGGGAACGATCGCCCGGGCGCTGCTGCCCGGCCCGTACACACTGATCCTCCCGAACCCGGCTCGTCGGTTTCGGTGGCTGACCGGACAGAAGCCGGACACCATCGGCGTGCGCGTACCAGAGCTTCCCGACGAGGCACAGGGTGTGCTAGACCGCGTCGGCGCGTTGGCGGCGACGAGCGCGAATCTCGCCGGCGGCCCCGATCCGTGCCGGCTCGAGGACGTCCCGGCCGAGCTGCTGAGCGGCTGCGCCGCTGCGCTCGACGGCGGCGAGCTGCCTGGTACGCCGTCAACGGTGCTCGACTTGACCGGCGCCGAGCCGCTCGTGCTCAGAGAGGGTGCAGTTCGGGTGCGCGAAGCGCTGCAGCGGCTCGGCGGCCTCGCCGGCTAGCGGCGCCGGAATGGGGGGTACGATCCCGGGGATGGCCGTCGCGCAGGAGACGCTGGATCAGCTCCGCACCGCCGGTCTCTCCGACGTCGATCCCGAGATCGCCGAGCTCCTCGGGCGCGAGCTGGAGCGCCAGCGCGGGCAGATCGAGCTCATCGCCTCTGAGAACTTCACGTGGCCGAGCGTCCTCGAGGCGATCGGGTCGACGCCGACGAACAAGTACGCGGAGGGCTACCCCGGGAAGCGCTACTACGGCGGCTGCGAGGTCGTCGACGAGATCGAGCAGATCGCGATCGACCGCGCGAAGTCGCTCTTCGGCGCCGAACACGCCAACGTGCAGCCCCACGCGGGCGCCCAGACGAACATGGCCGTGTACATGGCTGCGCTCCAGCCGGGCGACACGATCCTGTCGCTGGAGCTCGCGCACGGAGGCCACCTCACCCACGGACTAAAGGTCAACTTCTCCGGCCGCCTCTACACCATCGCCCACTACGGCGTCTCCCGCGACACGGACATGGTCGACTACGACGACGTGCTTCGTCTCGCCAAGGAGCACCGGCCGAAGCTGATCATCTGCGGCGGCTCCGCCTACCCACGGACGGTGGAGACCGATCGGTTCCGCAAGATCGCGGACGAGGTCGGCGCCCTGCTGCTCTGCGACATGGCGCACTTCGCCGGGCTCGTCGCCGCAGGGCTGCACCCGAACCCGGTCGAGCATTGCGACTTCGTGACCTCGACGACCCACAAGACTCTGGCCGGGCCGCGAGCCGGGTTCGTCCTCTGCCGCGAGGAATACGCGCAGGCCGTCGACCGCGCCGTCTTCCCGGGCATGCAGGGCGGCCCGCTCGAGCACACGATCGCCGCCAAGGCCGCGTGCTTCCGGATCGCCGCGACCGAGGCCTTCCGGGACTACCAGCGCCAGGTGCGGGCGAACGCCGACACGCTGGCGGAAACGGTCATCGAGGGCGGGCTCGACGTCCTCACCGGCGGAACGGACACGCACCTGCTCCAGCTCGACCTCCGCCGGACCGAGTGGACGGGCAAGGACGCAGAGGAGCGGCTGGACGAGGTCAAGCTGACCGTGAACAGGAATACAGTGCCGTTCGACGAGCGACCGCCGACCGTAGCTTCCGGCGTCCGCATCGGCACACCCGCCGCCACCATGCGGGGTTTCGCGGAGGAGGACTTCCGCGAGGTCGGCCGCGTGATCGCCGAAGCGCTGGCAGAGGGCGCCGACGTCGAGGCTCTCGCCGCCCGAAGCGCCGCGCTCTGCGACCGGCATCCGCTGTACCCGGGCTTCCGCGGGTTCACGACGTACGTCGCGTGAGCGCCGTCGCGACCGACCGGCTGATCGAAGTTCGCCACCCGCTGGTGCAGCACAAGCTCTCGTACCTGCGGGAGAAGGACACGCCGACGGTCCACTTCCGCAAGATCGCCAACGAGGTCACCCTGCTGCTCACCTACGAGGCGACGAAGGACTTCCCGACCGAGGACATCGAGATCGAGACGCCGCTCGAGCGGACCACGGTCCAGCGGATCTCGGGGAAAAAGGTCGCCGTTTGCCCGGTCCTGCGAGCCGGCATGGGGATGCTCGACGGCGTCCTCTCGCTCGTTTCCGGCGCGCGCGTCGGGTTCATCGGGCTCTACCGGGACGAGGAGACGCTCGAGCCGGTCGAGTACTACGTGAAGCTGCCGACCGACCTCGCCGAGCGGGACGCGATCGTCCTCGACCCGATGCTCGCAACCGGGAACTCGAGCGTCGCTGCGATCTCCAAGGTGAAGGAGGCGGGGGCTCGGTCGGTGACGCTGGTCTGCCTCGTCGCCGCTCCGGAGGGAATCGAGCGTGTCCATTCGGAGCATCCGGAGGTGCGGATCGTCACGGCCTCGGTCGACCGAGGCCTCAACGAGCGCGGCTACATCGTCCCCGGTCTCGGCGACGCCGGAGACCGCCTCTACGGCACGAAGTAGGCGGAGAGGCACTAGTGCAGACCTTTCGCGACAACCCTGAGATTCTTTGGAGCTTCCTGCTCGCGCTCGGCGTCGTGCTCGTTCTCACTCCGGGCGTCGGCCGCTTTGCCCGCATCCTCGGAGTCGTGGATCAGCCGGGCGAGACGCGGCGTGTTCACACGGTCCCGGTGCCGCGGCTGGGCGGGATCGCGCTCCTCCTCGGGATCTTCGTGCCGGCGCTGGCCTTCCTC
>JBKKAR010000013.1:0-9680 GCA_046714355.1 Gaiellaceae bacterium
TGGTCGTCCGCGGGCGGCGCGTAGTTGTAGCTGTCTCCGGCGTCGCCGCCGTCCACGAGACGTCCGACCCCCTGGACGCCGTTCAGCTCGAGCGTCCCGTCGGCGGCGACGCCGATCGACACCAGGCCGTTGTCGAGGCGGTTTGCGTCCACTAGGACTGGATGCTCGATCGCGCCGCTGCCCTCCACGGGCTGAACGGCGGTCCAGCCGAGTGGCGGCGCCGGCACCTGGGCCAGCAAAGTCGTCCGGGGGCGGGCGACGATCCGAACCTCCCACTCGCCCTTCTCGGCGCCCGTCGCGATCTCGAGCTCGTGCTTGAGCTCGTCGATGTCCAGCCAGATCGGGTCGTCCTCCTCGTCGACGTTGAACGTCACCCGCCGGTCCTCGACCGTCATGCCGTTCAGCCGCCGCGCGAAGAGCTCGCGGCCATGCAGCCGGCGGCGGAGCCACTCCTGGACGTCCGCGCTCGGAACCTGCTCGATGTGAACCAGGGGCTCGTTCCGGCGGACCTCCTGCGTCGCGACCAGGCTTCCGTCGTGGAGCTCGAGCGCGATCTCCTTCCACTCGGCCGGGACGGCGAGCTCCAGCTTCACGAGTCCAGAGCGTCCGCAGGGCGACGGGTTGAAGGCGGCGACCGAGCCGAGCGGAGCCTTCCGCGCCGCCAGTCGCGCCGCCTCCTCCGCGAGCCCCATTCCGATCTGCTCCGCTTCGGCGCAGCGGACGAGCACCTGGGCCGAGACCTCGTCGACGGAGCAGCCGCAGATCGAGTCGTGCGCCGAGTTCTCGATCACCCGCCGCCAGGCCAGGTCGAGGAGGCGGTCCGGCCACTTCTCCCCGTACAGCGCCTGGAACGGCTCCGCGTACCGGGTCAACGCCCGCTCGGCCCGAGCCATCGCCACTTTCAGGTCGAGCCGCGCCGACAGCGTTCCCATGAGCATGTTGGCCCGGGCGCTCGAGCGGAGCTCGCCGGTCCAGCGTGGTAGACGCGGCCGTCCGTTCGCGCTCTCGAGGTAGGTCACCAGCGTGGAGAGCTCCACGGCGGCCCCGCTCTCGTCGACGACGTCCGCGAGCTCGGGAAGCGGTTCCATGTGGTCGGTTCCGTACATCGCCAGCACCGGGTCGCCGCCGTAGAAGGCGTGCAGCGACTCGTGCACGGCCTCGAGCCGGTGCGCCAGCCGCCCCGGGACGTCCAGGAGGGACGCGCCGTTCCCGTAGCCGTGCGGCAGGTATTCCGTCCGCACGGACGAGCCGTCCGGCGACTCCCACTCGAAGGCGTGCGACTCGATCGCTGCCGGCACCCCGCGCCAGACGACCGCCTGCTCGATCCCTGCCCTCCGGAGGATCTGCGGCATCTGCGCGACGTGGCCGAACATGTCCGGCAGATAGCCCACGGCCATCGCCCCGCCGAGCTCGGCGCCGCGTCGCTGCCCGTACTCGAGGTTCCGCACGATCGTCTCGCCGGAGACGAGGAACTCGTCCATGAGCACCTGCCACGGCCCGATCGCGAGCCGGCCTTCCTCGACGAGCAGCCGGATCCGCGGCTCTGCCTCGGGCCGCACCTCGAGGTAGTCGTCGAGGGTCGCCAGCTGCCCGTCGAGCGTAAAGCGGTATCGCTTGTCGGCCTCCATCAGGTCGAGGAGCCGGTCGACGAGACCGACGAGCTGAAGCCGGAAGCGCTGGAACGGGAGGTACCACTCCCGGTCCCAGTGGGTGTGTGGAACGAGGTGTACGACCGCCAAGGCGGGCGGACTCTATTTCACGGAGCCGGCCAGGAGACCCTGGACGAAGTACCGCTGCAGGGCAAAGAAGACGGCCAGCGGGACGATCATCAACAGGAACGCGCCCGCGCTGAGCAGGTGCCACTCGCCGCCGTAGGTCGTCTGCATCTGGTTGATTCGCACCGTCATCGGAAGCAGATCGCCGTTCTGGATGAAGATGATCGACATCAGCAGGTCGTTCCAGACCCAGAGGAACTGGAAGATCCCGAACGAGGCAAGCGCTGGCACGGAAAGTGGAAGGACGACCTTCAGGAAGATCCGCAGGTTCGACGCCCCGTCGACCCTGGCCGCTTCGATCAGGTCGCGCGGCATCGTGATGAAGAAGTTCCGAAGCAGGAAGATCCCGAGCGGCAGACCGAACGCCGTGTGCGCGAGCCAGATGCCGCCGAACCCGTTGGCGACGCCTAGATCCCGGAAGATTCGCAGCAGTGGGACGAGCGCCATCTGCACCGGCACGACCATCAGGGCGACGATCAGCAGGAAGATCGTGTCCCGGAAGGGGAACGAGATCCAGGAGAAGGCGTAGGCGGCGGCGGCCGCGATCGCGAGCGGCAGGAGTGTGGACGGGATCGTGATGATGATGCTGTTGACGAACGCCTTGTCCATGTTGGCTCGGTTCAGGACCTCGCTGTAGTTGTGGAGCGTGAAGCTCCACTCGGTGAGGGAGCTCCACCAGCTGGAGGCCTGGATGTCGCCGCGCGGTCGGAACGACGTCACCGCCAGGCCGACCGTGGGCACGAGCCAGATGAAGGCGACGAGAAGCAGCCCCAGATGCACGGGCGCGCGCGAGATGAACTTGACCAGCCGCGCGCTGGGCGTCGCTGCCTGCGGCCGGACCGCTGCTTCGGCGGTGGCCATCAACCGGTCACCCGCTCGCTCCGGAACCGGCGGATGTTGAACGCCATGATCGGGATGATCAGGAGCATCATCACGACGGCGATCGCCGCGGCGTAGCCGCCCTCGCCGTTGCCGAACTCGTCGACCATCGTGACGGCGATCACCTCGCTCGACCCGCCAGGCCCGCCTCCGGTCATCACGTAGATGAGGTCGAAGACCTTGATCACGTTGATCAGGAGCCAGACGGCGACGACGGCGATGGGAAGGGAAAGGAGCGGCAGCTGGATGCGCCGGAAGATGTCCCACTCGCTCGCACCGTCGGTCCGGGCGGCCTCGATGACCTCCTCCGAGATGCCCTTGAGAGCTGCCGAGAGCACGACCATCGCGAACCCGGTCGACGCCCAGACGTAGGCAAAGATCAGCGCGTAGTTCACGGTGTCGGCCCGCCCGAACCAGGCGATCGGGTCGGAGCCCAGAGTCGTGACGAAGGCGTTCAGCGAGCCGAGCTTCGGATCGGGCTCATAGACGAACTTCCAGATGATCGCGACCGCGGTGGCCGCGATCGCCATCGGGACGAAGACGATCGACTTCATCACCGCCTCGTACCGGACACGGGCGGCGAGCACCGCGATCAGCAGTCCGAGGAGCAGCGAAAGCGAGGTGTACAGGATCATCCACTTGACGTTGTTGACGAGGGCGCCGCTCGGCGGGAACTCTTCGAGGTTGAGGAAGCCCTTGTCCCTCGTGAACATCCGCGTGTAGTTGTCGAAGCCGATCCAGCGCGTGACCTCGAGGCGCGAGTTGAGGTTGCCGAAGCTGTAGATGATCGTCCGGATCATCGGGTAGACGATCAGGACGACGAGGAGTAGCAGGGCCGGCCCGATGAAGAGGAACGCCTGCCAACCCTGGCGCTTGAAGATCGACGGCAGCCGCCGTCCCCGGGGTCTACCGACTGGTCCGGGGACGGCGGTGCTGCTCAACCGTTACTTGGCTGCGAAGGCGCTCTCCGCCTCCGTCTGGTAGTCGTCGAGGAGCGAGTCCATGTTGTCCGGGCTCTTGACGATGTTCTGGAGAAGCGTCCCGAAGTCCTGGCCGAGCGTGCCTGGCAGGAGGTCGGAGCCGTCGAAGAGGAACGACTCGGCGTTCTTCAGCTGGTCGGCCTCCTTGGCGACGAGCTCGTTCGGATAATCGCCGGCCGTCACGCCCTTGTTGGGGGACGCGATCGCGCCGGTCGAGACCCAGACCTTGCCCGCCGCGGGCGTGGAGAGGTACTCGATCAGCTTCGCGACGTCCTCGTTGTTGACGAACGCTGCCGCGACGTCACCTCCGCCGACGAGCGGGTTGCCGTTGGCCTCGTCGATCATCGGCCACGGGAAGAAGTCGATGTCCTCCCCGACCTTCAGGTCTGGATTGACGTCGCCGAGCGCGATGCCGCCGACGAAGCCGCCCTCCATGTACATCTCGGCGACGGGGTTCTTGCTGAACACCCGGCCGATGCCGTCGACGAAGCCGATGCCGAGCGCGGTGTCGATGCCGCCGGCGACGTACTTGTCGTTGACGATCTTCGTCATCTCGGTCAACGCGTCCTTGACCGTCTGGTCATTGAACGGGAGGTCGCCGTTGAAGAGCTTCGTGTAGTTGTCGCCTCCGGCTTGGCGGGCGTAGATGTTCTCGAACCAGTCCGTCAGGGTCCACGAGTTGTCGCGGCCCTGCGCGCCGACCGCCCAGGGCTTCTTGCCCTTGCTGTTGTACTGCTCTGTGATGTCGAGCAGCGCATCCCAGGTCGTCGGGATCTCGAAGCTGTTCTCCCGGAACGAGTTGGGCTTGTACCAGATGACGCTCTTCGAGTTCGCCTTGGCGACGACGCCGTAGAGCTTGTCGTCGACGGTCGCCAGGCTCGTCCAGGTGTCGCTGTAGTTGCCGTTGATCTCCTCCGGGTCGAGTCCGAGATCTTCCAGCGCGATCAGCGACTCGTCCCGAGCGAGCTCGGCGACTACGCCCGGGCGCGGGATGACGCCGACTTCGGGTGGGTTCCCGGACGCGAGCCTGGTCCGGATGAACGGGAGGAAGTCGCGGACCGACTCGTACTTCGTCTCGATGCCCGTGTCCTGCGTGAACTGGGTGAGGACCTTCTGGAACGCCTCCTGCTCGCTTCCACCCCAGAGCGAGAAGACGGTGACAGTCCCGTCTCCCTTCGCAGTTCCGCCGCCGTCGTCCCCACCGCACGCCCCTAGTCCAAGCGCCATCGCGGCCAGGACGGCAGCTGGAATGAACCACCGTCGTTTCATGTCGAAGCTCCTTTCGTGTCACTTCCGTCGTAGATGGCCAGGCCTGTGTCCGGATCGAAGAAGTGGAGGGCGCGGGTGTCGACGGCGACCTCGGCGTCCGAGCCCGTCTTGAGCTTCGAGTCTGCGCTGAAGCGGCCGACCACCACGGCCCGGTTCACGTCGCCCCCTTGGAGGGCCTCGGCGGTCGTGCCGGCGTCCTCGGCGAGCTCCTTGACCTCCTGCGTCATCGCGGGCCGCGCGTCGATCGCCAGGTGCACCATCAGCTCGGAGCCCAGCGCCTCGCGCAGCTCGACATGTCCCTTGAGCCGACGGTCCGCCGGGTTGTCGCGGGCGATTGAGGCGTCCTCGAGGTGCTCCGGCCGGATTCCGACGACCACCTTCTTGCCCTCGAAGGAGCGGAGGGCTGGCCGCGCCGAAAGATTCTCGTCGTCGAGCTTCAGCCGCGCCCCGCCGAGTACCGTCGCGAGGCCGCCGTCTTCACGCTCGAGCGTGGCCTCGACGAGATTCATCGCCGGCGAGCCGATGAAGCCGCCGACGAAGAGGTTGAGCGGGCGGTCATAGAGCTCCTGTGGCGGGGCGACCTGTTGGAGCTGGCCCTTGCGCATGACGGCCACGCGGTCCCCCATAGTCATGGCCTCGACCTGGTCGTGCGTGACGTAGATCGTCGTGACACCGAGGGTGCGCTGCAGCTTGCTGATCTCCGCCCGCATCTGGACGCGGAGCTTCGCGTCCAGGTTCGAGAGCGGCTCGTCCATCAGGAACGCCGCCGGCTGGCGCACGATCGCGCGTCCCATTGCCACCCGTTGCCGCTGGCCGCCCGAGAGGGCGCGTGGCTTGCGGTCGAGCAGCGCCTCGAGGTCGAGGATGCGCGCCGCCTCGCGGACGCGCTTGTCGATCTCGGTCTTGCTTTCCTTGCGCAGCCGGAGGCTGAACGCGATGTTGTCGAAGACCGTGAGGTGCGGGTAGAGCGCGTAGCTCTGGAAGACCATCGCGATGTCCCGGTCGCGCGAAGCCATCTGGTTGACGACCCGCTCGCCGATCCGGATCTCGCCTTCCGAGATGTCCTCGAGGCCGGCGACCATTCGCAGCGCCGTCGTCTTGCCGCAGCCCGACGGGCCGACCAGAACCATGAATTCTCCGTCGTCGGCCTCGAGGGTCAGGTCGGAGACCGCCCGAGTGCCGTCGGCGAATACCTTTGCAACCTCTGAGAAAGTGACCTCGGCCAAGTTTCTTACGGCCGATCCTTACCACTTTGAAGCAGGTTGGGGCAACCGGGACCCAAGCGAGCCGAGGCCGAGAGCGAGAGCAAAGGAGGCCGCGAAGCTCGGAAGCGAAGCCCCGATCCCGAGGGTTTGTTGGCGCGTCTCCTCGACGATGTCAACCCACCACGAGGGTCCGAGCGGCGGCTCGTGGAGCCAGTGGTAGAGAGCGAACCCGACGAGCCAGGCGAGCAGCATCTCGGGCCGCCAGGCAGGAGCGTCGAAGATCTGCGAGCGGGTGTAGCGGGCGCCGGACCGCAGCCAGTCCGCGAGCAGCACGCCGAAGAGCGGGACGAAGAAGGAGCCCAGGAGGAGCAGGAACGACTCGTAGTTCCGCAGCTCGACGAGGAGCGCACCGACGGTGGCGAGCGTCGCCACGAAAACGACGAGCACGCGCTGCTGGGCTTGCGCGAACACGTTCTGCAGCGAGACGGCGGCGGAGTAGACGTTGGCGAACGCCTCGTCGGTCTCGTCCACGGTCACCGCGAGCAGCGCGAGCGCGGCGGCGAAGCCGGCGGCGGCCACGGACGGCGGGATGTCGACGGGGTCGCTCAGGCCGCGGTCGAGGACGAGGAAGACTCCGAGTGCGAGCATCCACGTCGCGCCGATGAAGTAGCCGCCGCCCGCACCCCAGAACGCCGACCGCCGGTCGCGGGAGAACCGCGTGTAGTCGGCGACGAGCGGCACCCAGGAGACGGTGATCGCGATCACCAGGTCCACGCCTAGCCAGAACGAGGATCCACCCGCGGCCGGGGCCTCCCAGAGCGCGCGGACGTCGGCTTCGGAGAGGGCCCACCAGCTCAGGTAGAGCAGCGAGGCGAGGACGACCCAGACGCCGTACCGGCGGAGCACCTTGCGCACGAAGCCCACAGGCCCGAGGAGGGCGAGCACGGCGGCGAGGACGCCGAAGAAGATCGTCCACGCCGGCCGAGCCTTGATGCCGAAGACCTCGTCCGAGAGTGCACTCGCGGCAGCCGCGATGATGATCAGCTCGAATGTCGCCCAGCCCAGGCACTGGAGCGCGTTCAGCGCGGTGGGGACGTAGGAGCCGCGGCGTCCGAGCGGCGCCCGGAGCAGGACCATCGAGGGCACTCGGGCGTCGGCGCCGATCAGCCCGGCGGTGCCGACCATCACGTTCCCGATCAGGCCGCCGACGACGATCGCGAGCAGTGCGTCGCGGAGGGTCAGCGCCGGGACGAGCAGCGCCCCGATCACAAGCACGAGCAGCGAGACGCCGAGATTCCCCCAGAGGACGGTCAGATCGGCGAGACCAAGGGATCGGAGCCGCTCGGGAACGGGGTCGATGCCCCAGGCAGGCGTCCGGTCGTCCATTCGCGGCGACTCTAGAGCAGGGCTCCTTCGTGCAGGGCGATCCGGCGGTCGGCGAGCGTTGCGTCTTCCTCGTCGTGCGTCACGAGGAGGGTTGGCAGCCGGATCTCGTCCAGCAGCTGGGCGAGCTCGGTTCGGATGTGTTTTCGCGTGCCCGAATCAAGGGCGGCGAGCGGCTCGTCCAAGAGGAGAACTCTCGGCTCACGCGCGACGGCCCGTGCGACCGCGACCCGCTGACGCTCTCCGCCGGAGAGCTTCGATGGCCGCGCATCGGCTAGATGTGTGATTCCGAAGGAGTCCAGCAGCCCAGCCACGCCGTTTGATCCTCCGTAGGCGACGTTCTGAGCCACGGTCAGGTGCGGGAAGAGGGCGTAGTCCTGGAAGACGAGTCCGACCGACCGCCTTTCCGGCGGCAGGTTCGTCCTGCCGTTGAACCAGACGTCGTCGCCCAGCCGGATTGTCCCTTCTGACGGCCGAGCCAGCCCCGCGATCGCACGAAGCAGCGTCGTCTTCCCTGCGCCCGAAGGCCCGACGACGGCCAGGGTCTCCCGGCCGACTTCGAGCGCTACGCGGAGGGAGAACGAACGAAGGGGAACGGTGATGTCGACGGCGAGCGTGTCCATGTGAGTAGTCGAATGGTGGCGAGGACGGCGAGGCTCGCGACGACGAGTAGCGCTCCGATCGCGAGGGCGACTTCGAAGTCGCGGTCGAACTCCGCGTAGACCGCGAGCGGCAGGGTGCGGGTCTCCCCCGGGAAGCTGCCGGCGAACATGATCGTCGCGCCGAACTCGCCGAGGCCTCGCGCCCATGCCAGAGACGATGCTGCACCGAGACCACCTGCTGCGAGCGGTAGCGCGACGCGTCTAAAGGTCCGTCCCGGGCCTGCCCCGAGCGTCCGCGAAGCATCGAGGAGGTGAGGGTCGACTGCTGCGAACGCCGCGACCCCCCAGCGGAGATAGAACGGGATCGAGACGAAGACCACTGCGAGGACGACGGCCAGCTGGGTGAACGGGATGCTGAGCCCGAGCGCGGCGAGCTCGTCTCCCAGCAGCCCTCGTCGCCCGAAGGCCGCGAGCAGCGCGAGCCCCGCGACCGCCGGCGGGAGCACGAGCGGCAGTTCGAGCGCGGTGAGAACCGCCGCACGGCCGGGGAAGCCTCGTGTCGCCAGCAGATAGGCGGCCGGCGTCCCGACGAGGAGGACGATTCCGTGAGCGACCAGCGTGGTCTTGACGCTGACCAGGATCGCGTCGCGTACGGCCGGGTCGCCGAGCTGGGCGACAAGCGTTCCCGGCGGGACACGGATGAAGAGCGCGACGAGCGGAAGGGTCAGAAAGGCGACGGCGAGACCGGCCGCCAGCGCCATGACGAGGTCGAACGGTCGTCTCATGGACGGCCGAACCCGGCTCGTTCGAGCGCGCGCTGTCCGTCCGTGCCGAGGACGCGCTCGACGAAGACCTCCGCCTCCTCCTTCTGGTCGCTGCCGGACACCACTGCGATCGGGTAGCGGACGTCGGCCTGAGCTTTCGGCGGCAGAGCAATCGTCATGACGTCGTCGTCGGCGGCGACCGCGTCGGTCGAGTAAACGAAGCCCGCGTCGGCCTCGCCGAGCGCGACCTTTGCGAGGACCCCTTTGACGTTCTCCTCTTCGCTCACGACGTGCTCGAGGATGTCCCCGAGGCTCATTCGCCGGAGCACCTCGCGCGTGTAGTCGCCGATCGGGACGCCCTCGGCCCCGACGACGACCTTCGGGTTGCCGGCGAGTAGGTCCTCGATGTGAGTGACGTCTCTGGGGTTCGCCTTTGGGACGATCAGGACGAGCTTGTTCGTGGCGAAGACTCTCGGCTCGTCGACCAGTCCGTCGGAGCGGAGCTCTTCGGGATACCGCGGGCTCGCGGCCGCGTAGACATCGGCCTCTCCACCCTCGCGGATCTGCGCCGCGAGCTCGTTCGAGCCGGCGAAGTTGTACCGGGCGTCGGGATCGAGCTCCTGGAAGACCTCGGTGAGGGAGGAAGCGGCGTACACCGTCAGCGGCTGGTCGCTCTCGCCACCGCACCCGGTGAGGAGGAGGAGGGCTGCCGCCGCGGTGACAACTCTCAACGCTCCACCATGACGGAGGTCGCCTTCACGAGTGCCGTCGCCGGCGCGCCGGGAGCCAGTGCGAGCTCCTCGGCGGCCTCCCGCGTGATCAC
>JBKKAR010000014.1:0-6338 GCA_046714355.1 Gaiellaceae bacterium
CCGCTCCCGTGGCTCGTGAGAGCCTGCAAGGCGCCGGACGGCTCGTACTGGGCCGTGCAGCGGTTCCGCCGGAAGCTTCCACTTCTGGGTTTTCTCCCCCGGACTGGCCAGCAGCGTGCTTGGGCGCTCCATCTCTCGCACTGGACAGGCCCGCTCGTGGTCCTGGAAGGGTGGACGGACTGGTCGTGGAACGGCCGCTTCCACACCTCTTCGGGCGGCTCACATACCGTGGACGCCCGGTGCACGGGTTCCGTACGACCCGACAGGGCGCCCGCCTCGACAAGTATGGAAGGCTCGTCTACGTGGACACGTTCGGCTCCGCTTACGCACAGGGCTGGCGGCGTGAGAACGCGTTCGTGACTCACAGGCCGACGGGCACGTTCTGCTACACGTTCCGCGCCAGAGGCAGCAGGTCGAGCCCCGGCAACGGGCGCCGTTACCGGCTGACGATCGAGGGGTCCGGGGTGACGCCGGACGTGGTTCGCTATCTCGATGGGGTGCCCGACTACAACCCGCGCAACGAGCAACACGTCACGCATGAGCGCGCGATGAATGCCGTGCAGGATCGGGTCACGGCGGGCGACCGCAACTGCCGCAAGCACTGACCTGGCCGTGGACGACCTCCGCGATGTCATGCGCCGATTCCCCGCCGGGGTCGCGGTCGTCACGGTTGACGCCGGCGGCGAGCGACTCGGGCTCACGCTCGGCACGCTCGTCTCACTCTCGATCGACCCGCCGCTCGTCGGCTTCGCGATCCGAAAGGACGCCGCGCTCCACGAACTTCTTCGCCGCGCAGAGATCTTCGGGGTCAGCCTCCTCGCGGCAGGACAGGAAGGGCTCGCGCAGCACTTCGCTCGCGGCGTGCCGCCGATCGCCCTCTGGCAGGGGGTCGACGTGCTGGACGAGGACGGCCCGCCCCTCCTCGCAGGATCGGTCGGCTGGCTCCGCGGCAAGATCCTGGCTGAGCATCCCGCCGGCTCGCACACGTTCTTCGTCGGCGAGATCGAGTCCGCGGCTGCAGGTCCGACCGACCGGCCGCTCGGCTACGTCTTGCAGGCCTACCGCGATCTATGAGCGAGATCGAGGCCGTCGTCTTCGACCTGGACGGGCTGCTGATCGACACCGAGCAGGTCTGGGACGAGGTGCGCGAGGCGCTCGTCCGCGAGCGGGGTGGCCGCTGGCACGACCGGGCGCAGGCGGACATGATGGGGATGAGCTCGACGGAGTGGTCGCGGTACCTCAACGAGGAGCTCGGCCTGCCGGAATCGCCCGAGGAGCTGAACCGGCTCGTCGTCGAGCGGATGCAGGAGCGGTACCGCGACGGGCTCCCGGTGATCGACGGCGCGGTCGAGGCGGTTCGCCGCCTGGCCGACCGGTGGCCGCTCGGGCTCGCCTCCTCGTCGAACCGCCCACTGATCGACCTCGCGCTGGAGGAGATGGGCATCGCGGACCAGTTCCGCGTGACGGTTTCCTCCGAGGAGGTCGAGCGCGGGAAGCCGGCGCCCGACGTTTACCTCGAGGCAGCTCTACGGCTGGACGTCCCGCCCGAGCGCGCCGCCGCCGTGGAGGACTCGGCGAACGGGATCCGTTCGGCCGAGGCGGCGGGGATGCGGGTGATCGCGATCCCGAACCGCCGCTTCCCTCCGTCCGACGACGCGCTCGCTCTTGTGGATGTCACCCTCGAGTCGCTGGCCGAACTCACGCCTGACGCTCTCGAATCAGTGTCATGCCGTCGCGGACGCTGAGCATCAGGCACTCGACCCGGTCGTCGCCCGCGACGTGGTCGTTGAAGGCCTTGATCGCCTTCGTGCTCTCCTCGCCGTCGTCCTCGAGGACCCGACCTGACCAGAGCACGTTGTCGGCGACGATGAAGCCGTCGTCTCCGAGCTTCGGCAGCACGGCCTCGTAGTAGTTGACGTAGTTCGGCTTGTCCGCGTCGATGAAAACCAGGTCGAAGGGGCCGTCAAGCCGTTCGATCTCCTCGATAGCCGGGCCGACGCGGTAGTCGATCCGGTCGGCGACGCCCGCCTCCTCAGCGTAGCGTCGCGCGACCGCCGTGGTCTCCTCGTTCACGTCGAGGCTCGTGATCCGGCCGCCGTCCCTGAGCGCGAGGGCGATCGAGATGGACGAGTAGCCGGTGAAGGTGCCGATCTCGAGGACGCGCTGCGCCCGCGAGAGCCGGACGAGCCAGCCGAGGAACTGGCCCTCGAGCGGCCCGACCATCATCTGCGGCGCCGACGTCGTCGCCCGGGTCTCCTCCTCGAGCCGCCGGAAGAACTCAGGATCCGGCGTCGAGTGCTCGAGCGCGTAGCGCTCGACATCCTCGTTGACGATGAAGCTCACCGCCTCAGCCTATGCGGCGACGGAGTTACTTGCGCTTGCCGCGGCTGGCGGCCGAGAAGGCTTGCGTGACCTTGCCCAGGGAGCACTTGCCGGCCGCGAGTGCTCGCCGAGCCTGCGCCACCGACTTGCCCTTGACGTTCGGCACGACGCACCGCGTCTGAGCCGGAGGTCGCGGTTGCGGCTGGGGTGCCGGCGGAGGCGGAGGTGGTGGCGGGGGAGGCTGAGGCGGCGAGGCCGTCGTGAAGGTCTGGTTGGGGCCGAACGGCCTATTTCGCTAGTCCACGCGGCCTAGAAGCACGCATGCATTGTGGCCGCCGAGGCCCATGGCGTTCGAGAGCGCGATCTCGACGTTTGCGTCCCGCGCCTCGTTCGGGACGTAGTCCAGATCGCAGGCTGGATCAGGGTTCTCGTAGTTGATCGTCGGCGGTAGCTTCCCGTGGTGGATGGCAAGCGCCGCCATCTGCGCCTCGATTGCGCCGGCCGCGCCGAAGCAATGGCCCATCATCGACTTCGTCGACGAGACGGCGAGCTTGTAGGCATGGTCGCCGAAGACGTCCTTGATCGCCTTCGTCTCGGCGGCGTCGCCGAGCGGCGTGGAGGTTCCGTGGGCGTTGATGTAGTCGACCTGGTCAGGCTCGACGCCGGCCCGGTCGAGCGCCGCGCGCATCATGTTCGCCACGCCTGTGGCCTCAGGCTCTGGCGCCGCCATGTGGTACCCGTCGTTCGACGTCCCGTAGCCGAGAACCTCGGCGTAGATCGTCGCTCCGCGGGCTCGCGCCACCTCCAGCTCCTCCAGGACGAGCGCACCCGCGCCTTCCCCGATCACAAAGCCGGCGCGGGTGGCGTCGAAAGGCCGGGATGCGCGCGGCGGATGCTCCTCCTCCGCCGCAAGGCCGCGCATCGCGCAGAAGCCGGCAAGGATCAAGGGGTGCATGCAGGCCTCGGTCCCGCCCGCGAGAACAGCGTCGGCATCGCCGCGACGGACGATCTCCGCACCCTCTCCGACGGCGTGGGAGCCGGTGGCGCAGGCGGAGACCGGCGCATAGTTCGGGCCCCGTAGCGCGAACGAGATCGCGAGCTGGCCGCTCGCCGAATCGACGAGAACGCTCGGAAGGAAGTGGGGCGAGACACGGTGGAGGCCCCGCTCCTGCATCACCTCGTGCTGCTGCATGATCCCGAGAAAGCCGCCCAACGCCGAGCCGAAGGTGACGCCGATCCGCTCGGGCTCGTAGTGGGAGTCCAGTCCGGCGTCGTCGAGCGCCTCTTTGCCCGCCGCGACCGCAAGCAGGACGTTGCGGTCGAGCCGCCGCGCCTCCTTCGGCGAGACGACGTCCGGCGTCTCGAAGTCCTTCACCTCGGCGGCGATCCGCACAGGGAAGTCGCTTGCGTCGAACGCGCGGATGAAGTCGATGCCGCTCTCGCCGGCGATGGCGGCCTGCCAGGTGGTCGGCAGATCGTTGCCGAGCGGACTGACCGCCCCCATCCCCGTGATCACGACCCGGCGCACCGGGCCAGCTTAATCCGCTCCTCGCGCGTCCCCTCGGACCATGCAGCGGCCAGGATCGCGTTCGCTTCACCGTGCCCCGCCGGGGCGAGGGACTGTCCCTCGCGCGGCGCGAAGTTACGAAGTTGTTCCAGAAGACGGGGCCGATTCGGACGGGGATAGCCTTCACGCCGATGGCACCGGGCCCTGACGTCCCCTTTCCGCCCATGGAAGCCGAGCTCGTCTCGGAGCTCCCCGAGGGCGACGGCTGGCAGTACGAGCCGAAATGGGACGGCTTCCGAGGGATCCTCGAGAACGACGGCGGCGAGCTCGCGCTCTGGTCGCGCAAGGAGCGGCCGCTGCTCCGCTACTTCCCGGAGCTGCGCGGGCTCGGCGAGCTGCTGCCACCCCACTCCGCGCTCGACGGCGAGATCGTGATCGCCCGCGACGGCGTCCTCGACTTCGACTCCATGCAGATGCGGCTGCATCCCGCCGAGAGCCGCGTGCGCAAGCTCGTGGCCGAGATCCCGGCCGAGTTCATCGCCTTCGACGTCCTCTTATGGAAGGGCAAGCCTGTGCACGAGCTGCCGTTGAGGAAGCGGCGGGAGGAGCTCGAGCGCCTCGCGAAGGGCTTCCTGCTCTCCCCGTGCACCGTCGACCCCGAGGCCGCACGCGAGTGGCTCGACACGTTCGAGGCGGCCGGACTCGACGGCGTGATCGCGAAGCGCCTCGACCAGCCGTACCGGCCTGGCTCGCGCGAGGCCGTCACGAAGATCAAGCCGTACAAGACCGCGGACGCCGTCATCGTCGGCCTGCGGTGGAAGAACAAGCCCGAGAAGATCGCCACCTTGCTTCTCGGGCTCTACCGGGACGACGGCGGGCTGGACTACGTCGGCTCGGCCGCGGTGGGGGCGTCCAAGCACGCGCAGATCGCGGAGCAGGTCATTCCACTGATCGACGAGAAGTCGGATCGCCGCTTCTCGGAGCCGAACCGCTGGGGCACGGGCAACCTGGAAGAGACGGCCCTGAAGCCGAAGCTGGTCGCCGAGGTGCGCTACGACAAGGTCCAGGGCAACCGCTTCCGCCACGGCACCCGCTTCATCCGCTTCCGCGAAGACAAGGCTCCGAAGGACTGCACCTGGCGCGAGCTGCGACCGGCGCGCAACCCCAACGACCCCACGTTCGAGAGCCTGCTCGCGAGCTAGGACTTCCTCTTAGCCCGCGACGGCTGCACGCGCTTCGGCTCGCCGGGCATCTTCGGGAACTGGGGCGGATACGGCGCCTCGCCGATCCCCTCTTTCTCGTCCCGCTCGACCCACTCGAAGAGCTTCCGCAGGTCGCAGACCGCGTCGTCGATCCCGGCCTGGACGTCCCCGAGCTTCGCGAAGCGCTTGGGCATCGTCCGGAGGTCGAAGTCCTCGGTCGCGACGTCGGGTAGCTCATCCCAGGTCACCGGCGCCGAGACGGTCGCGTCCGGCCGCGCCCGCACCGAGTAGGCCGACGCGATCGTCCGGTCTCGGGCGTTCTGGTTGTAGTCGATGAAGACGCGGCGGCCACGCTCCTCCTTCCACCAGGCGGTTGTGACCTTCTTGGGCATGCGCCGCTCGACCTCGCGGGCGAAGGCGAGCGCGCAGCGCCGGACCTCCGGGAAGGTCCACTCGGGCTCGATCCGGCAGGCGACGTGGATGCCGCGGTTCCCGGACGTTTTCGGCCAGCCGACAAAGCCGAGCTCGTCGAGAACCTCACGAACGACGAGCGCGACCTTCTTCGCGTCCTTGAACGTCGTGCCCGGCTGAGGGTCGACGTCGATCCGCAGCTCGTCGGGGTTGTCGACGTGCGAGCGACGCGAGGGCCAGGGATGGAAATCGATCGTGCCGAGGTTCGCGGCCCAGGCGACCTGAGCCACCTCCGTCACGCAGAGCTCGTCGGCGTGCCGGCCCGACGGAAAGGTCACTCGCGCAGTCTCGATCCAGTCGGGCCGCTTCTCGGGCACTCGCTTCTGGTAGATCGCCTCGCCCTCGGCTCCGTCGGGGTGGCGCTTCAGCTGCGTCGGCCGCTCGTAGAGCGCCCGGACAATCCCCTCGCCGACCGAAAGGTAGTACTGGACGTGATCGAGCTTGGTCGCCTTCAGCTTCCGGTAGTAGACCTTGTCCGGATTCGTGACCTTGACGGTCCTCTCTCCGACCTCGAGCTCGACGAACGGCGATGCCATATCGGTATTTCACCCTTCCGGGGCATGCTCGTGGGGCCTGGTCCTGCAATACCTGGATAGCCGGCTCCCCCCTCACATACCCCGGCACTTGCGGCGGCCCGCTTTCGACCCCTCGAGGCGGGTTTCCGCGTTTCTAGGGACGAATCAGCGAGGCGGACGGCTATCCTGCCCGCCACGGAGAAGTGGCCGAGTGGCTGAAGGCGGCGCCCTGCTAAGGCGTTAGGTGGGGAAATCCCTGCCTCGAGGGTTCGAATCCCTCCTTCTCCGTTCGGAGGGGTGCCGGAGCGGTCGAACGGGGCG
>JBKKAR010000015.1:0-5844 GCA_046714355.1 Gaiellaceae bacterium
CGCGAGGGCTGCGCTTGGCAACGAAGAGTCGGCGGAGACCCCGCGGACCACATCGGGTAGTGAAGATGCTTCGGAACTGCGGAACGCAACCTCGAATCTGGGGCTCCCCGGCCTCCAGGATCACCCCCCGCCCTGGCACGCAGGCCACGAGCGTCTCCTCGCTCGCCTCAAGCTGCTCGAGCTGCCGCTCACGCGCCGCGAAGGCACCGCGATGCAGCTGACGACACGGTTGAGCGTCACCGTGAACGGCCAGCCCATGTGGGTGTCGGCCGGCATCGGCACCCACGGACGGAAGATCGCCGCCCTGCACACGCATGACGCCGAGGGCACCATCCATGTTGCATCGCCCGTCGCGCGCAACTACACGCTCGGTCAGTTCTTCGACGTCTGGGGTCTGCGCTTCGGTCGCGGGTGCGTCGGCCCGTTCTGCTCCGACGAGGCGAACGCCCTCCAGGTTCTCGACGACGGACAGCCAGTCACCGGAGACCCGCGGTTGCTCGAGCTTCGCGACGGTCAGCAGATCACCGTTGCGTTCGGGCCGCGACAGCGGTAGCAGCCTGCGCAGAGCTGTGACTCAGTCGAACGGCTTGCGGTGAAGCAGGGCGTCAAGCCGACTGCTGGCGGAAGCCGGCGCCCGCCATGGCGTCTACGAGGGCCTCTCGGTTCGTACGCTCGTCGTCCCACTCGAGCATGACCTGACCCATCAGGTTCGCGGTCGCGAACTCGAGACCCTCGTGACCGCGCAGCGCCGCCGAGAGCCGGTTGACGCACCGCTCGCAGCGGATGCCGCTGACTTCGATCGTCTCCTTCACGACGGCCATGTGCGCGCCACGATATCGGTGCACGCCGCCTTGGCATCGCCATGCCTGAGCTGGAGCGCGGCTTCTGACACGGCCGGATCAAGAGAGGTCTCGAAGGGAAGCGCGTCGTACAGCTCACGGACCGACACGAGCCTCCCGCCATGGATGAGTTCCGCATCCGGCCCAAAGCGCGCTGCTGCCCACCGGTTCTGCTGATAGATCCCGCGATCGGCCGCCTCCGGCGCCGGATGCTCGAGCGCCCACTCACACAGGTTCCGCAGGAGGTCGATGAACCCGGCCGTCTGCGCGATGTCGGTGGGTTGGTCCGGCATGCGAATCTCGAGGGTTCCGAAGCGGGGATGTGGCCGAACGTCCCACCAGGCCTGCGTGTAGTCCTTCATCAGGCCCGTGGCGATGAAGCCCTCGATCCACTGCTCCCACGTGCCGTAGCTCTCGAAGATGGGCGGTGCGCCGCTCCGTGGCAGCTGCGCGAGGATCTCGGCCCGATTCGATGCGAGACCCGTCGCGCGCCCGGCCAGGTAGGGAGAGTTGGCCGAGAGAGCGAGGACGAGCGGCATCCAGGGCAGGATCGTCTCGAGAGTCCGCATGCACTCGGCGGCGGAAGGCATCCCGACATGGACGTGGAGGCCGTTCACGCCCTGCCGACGCGCCGTGACTCCGGCGTAGCCGACCATCTCCTCGTAACGCTGCTCGTCGGTGATCGGGAGCTCCTCCGGCTCGGCGAAGGGGTGCGAGGCGGCAGCCGCCATCCTGAACCCGAGACCCGTGAGCGCCTCCGCGGTCTGCGTCCGCAGGACCCGGATCGCGTCGACCGCTTCGACGAGCGACGCGCAGATGTCCGTGTTCAGCTCGACCACCGAGGCGTGTAACTCGGTCTTGAGCGTCCCCGGCAGGTCCAGACCCTCGGTGCGGGCCAGGAGCTCGCGCACAGCGCCGACCGGCGCGAGGGTCTCGCCGTCCAGGAGCATCACCTCCTCCTCGACGCCGATCGAGAGCGGGGAGCTTTCGCCGAAGCGCTGCTCGATTGCCATCTAGATGGGTGATGCCATGAGATCGCTGGTTCGGGGCGCGAGCTGGCCGCTCTGGGGTGCGCCGGCGAGGCGTCGCCGATGCTCCCAGCATCGATGGCGACTCGACGACGCGAAGCGCACGAGCCGGGCACAGGGCCGCTTTGCGGGCCGGTGTCCGGCTCGGGAGCGGCCCAGACGCGTCAGATCGCGCATCCGGACGCGCGAGATCGTGGCATCAACCATCTAGCTAGCGGCGGTCGGTCGCGAGCCTGAGGCCGAGCGCGACGAGCACGGAGATCCCGAGGAACGCGGCGAAATCCACGCCCCGAACCTAGCGGGAAACGGCCGCTAGCCCTGCGACGTGGCCGGCTGCCGGCCGAGCGTCACGTCGAAGCTGCGCTTGTCGTCCCCGCGGTAAGCCTCGATCGTGATCTTGTCCCCGACCTTCTTCCCCATGATCGCGCGCCGGAGATCCTGTGACGCCGAGACCGCCTTCCCGTCGATCTCGACGATGAAGTCGCCGCCGAGACGGTAGCTCTGGCCGGCAACGACGACCTCCCGCGTGCCGGCGCGAAGCCCGGCCTCGGCTGCGCCGCTGTCCTCGTAGACGCGCGCGACGAGCAGTCCACGCTCGGCGGGGAGGTTGAACAGCTGTGAGATCTCCTGGTCGACCTCCTGGGCGCCGATCCCGATGAAGGGGTGCTCGACTTTCCCCTTCTCGATCAGCTGGGAGACGACGCTTTGGACGGTGTCCATCGGGACTGCGAAGCCGATGCCGATGTTCCCTCGCGCCCCTGTGCTGCCGGTCGCGATCGCGGTGTTGACGCCGATCACAGAGCCGTTGGCCGAGATGAGCGGGCCGCCCGAGTTGCCGCTGTTGATGGCGGCGTCGGTCTGAATCACGTCGTCGATCGTGAAGTCGTTCGGCGCGGTCAGCGGACGGTGGAGGGCGCTGACGATCCCGGAGGTAACGCTGCGCTCGAGCCCGAGGGGGTTTCCGATCGCGACGACCGAATCCCCGACGCGGACCCGGTCGGAGCTCCCCAGCTCGAGCGGCCGGAGAGCACGCGCGTCGACGTCGACCTTCAAGACAGCGATGTCGGTCGAGGGGTCGGCGCCGAGCACTCTGGCCCGGACGCTGTCCTTGTTCGAGAAGCTGACCTCGATCTTGTCCGCGCCCTCGATCACGTGGTAGTTCGTGACGATGTGGCCGGCGGTGTCGATCACGAACCCTGAGCCGAGCGCCTGCTGCGTCTGCTCCTCGGGGAAGCCGAACGGGTTCAGGAACGGATCGGGCTCGACGGTCCGGATGCTCGTCGTCGTGATCTGGACGACGCCGGGCGCGCTGCGCCGGTAGATCTCGTTGATCGAGAGCCGGCGCTCGTTCGCGAACGCGGCCGGGCCGCTCGGCTCGGTGCCGACCGCCACCTCGACCCGCGTCTCGGAGTCGAAGAGCCCGGTGAGCTCGGCACCCGCGAGCGCAACCCCGCCACCCAGCACAGCTGCGATGAGTAGCGGGGCCGCGCCGGAGAGAGCGCGGGGAGGTCTCAGCACGACGAAGTTTTACCGTGGTCTAGTTTGAGCATGGTTGCGCCCGGTTAACGGGTCCTTGCGCGTTTGTTAATTCCTGTTTGCGCGGGCTCGGCGTTCAGCAGCACGATCGTCGAAGAATCGCATGCCACGCTGTGTCAGCGGGAGCTCGAACGGGCTGTGCCAATCCAGACGACGCAGCCAGTTCCGTCCGAGACCGGTCGCGATCTCGCAGCCGTCGAACCGTCCCCGAACGAGCGGCGTTGAACCGTGCTGGGGTTGTGCCAGTAAAACGAGGTCCTTCACGCCGTTCTTGGGAATTGGCCCGCCGGCGCCGCTTCCCTGCACGCCGTTGACAACGCGGAAGCACCTGGCGGCCACCCCGCTAGGCACCACCCGCTGAAGGTCTCCATCCATTCCGCGCGTGTCGAACCGCGCGACACCAGCGGAATGGATGGCCACCTTGACTCCCCGGCTCTCGGTCGCCTGATTTGCCTGCCGCGGCGAGGGACAAGCGGACGAGGGCGCACGGGAGCGGATCCCTCAACGCCCACGAGCTCTCGGTTCTCGACGACATCGGCGATCTTGCCGAAGTCGAGGCCGCTTGCTGGCGGGGGAGCGTCTCCTACCGGCCGCAGGGCAGCCGCCGCCTCGAGCGCGTCGCGGACGTTCCTCCTTGCGTTGACCGAGACATGAACACCGCCGCGCCGAAAAATGGCCGCCCGGGCAGGATTGACGAGTACGGATCCTTCGGGGACGTCTTCGGCGAGGGTGTCAGCGTGCCACGCCGGCGAACGGTCGGTCGCCTGGATGATCTGAACGAACGGCCTGTTGTTGTCTCGCAGCCGGATCCCCCCTCGACGAGTCAGTAGAGAGCCATAGAAGAGGGAGACTCCCTCGACGGTTTCCCACTGGTCGCCACGGTCCTGCCGGTAGCGGAATTGGATCACCCGCGACTCGACGAGCGGCTTTCCCTTGTGCCCCGGCCCGAGCCAGAGTGCCTGGCCGTCGAGTGCGGCTTCCAGCTCACTACGCGTCAAATCACGACCGAGGCCCGATCCGGCCATGCCGAAGGTCCGCCCCACATTCTCCTCCGCGTCGAAGTCCCCCTCGCCCGCTCGGAGCGTCTCGAGCTCCAGGACTAGTTGCCCCGTGTTCGGCGTCGGTCGGCCGTCCAGCGTCCAGCGCATGTACACCGGCTCATACGTGTCCCGATCGACCGCGACCTCCTCCGCTCGAAGGTGCTCGCGACCGTCAGCGGCGTCGGGATACCGCTCGCCCTCGAGCCGAATCCAGACGACGGACCGGTCACCGACCGAGCCGCTGGCCACGACTCGAGCTTTGCCGGACTTCAGCTCGTCGCGATAGCGGTTCGCTAGGGCGACGTACTGGTCGGCCTGTCGTTCCAATACTCGGCTCGGCGGTATGACGGTGTCGAAGCGGATCCGGTCGCCGAACCGAGAGACGTAGTGAGCCCCCCGATCAGGGTCGTACCAGACCTCCGACTCTGCGTAAACCGGCGTAACCTCGCCGGTCTTCATGTCGACCAGGGTGCCGCCCAGGTCTCCCCGCGTAACCAAGTGGATGACCGGGCCATCTCCGATCGCAGCGAAGGCGCGCTCGATCACACCGGGCGGCTGCCTCTCCTCGAACGGCGACACGAGCGCCGCGCCGACGGCGACAACCGCCGCGGCGGCCACGACGGTGACCCGCACGACCCAGGCGCGTCGGTTGCCCCGGTCGGCGTCCGCCAGGACGCGGGTCCAGTTTCCCTGCTCGGCGCGCTCGTCGACGAGGCCGTCGACGGCGCGATGGATCGAGTCGTGGAGCTCGCTCATGGTTCGTCCTCCTCGAGGCGTCGGCGCAGCGATTCGCGCGCTCCATGCAGGCTTGCCGCGACCGTCCCGGGCTTGATCCCGAGCGCCTCGGCGATCGACTGGTAGTCAAGGTCGGCGTAGTAGCGCAGGAAGAGCGCCTGGCGCTGGCGCTCGGGGAGCGAGGCGACCAGCGCCCGCAGATCGCCGTTCAGCGGCGTCGCCGGCGCGCTCTGCTCCACCAGCTCCGCTGGAACCTCCCGCTCGCGCGCACGCCGTTTTCGCGCCGCGTTGACGACGATCCGCCAGAGCCACGGCTCGATGTCCCCTCACCGCGGAACCGCCGTCGGTGCCGGACCGCGTGGACGAAGGCGTCGTGCACCGCGTCCCTCGCCAACTCGACATCGCCGACGATCGCGATCGCCACGCGCAGGAACACGGGATAGCGCGCGCGGTATGTCTCCTCGATCTGGGCGAGGACGGCGTCCGGCCGCGCAGCGGTCTTCACCCCTACATGATCCGCCTAGGCGGGATTTTCTTTAGCTAGCTGAGCTGCCTACAGAGGTTGTGAACGGCTGAGGATCTATCCGGCCCTCCTTCGAGGCTGTGGGTCTGCCAGGACCTACGCTCGAAGGAGGGCTCGGATGTATCTGCACGCTAACGCCAAGC
>JBKKAR010000016.1:0-3422 GCA_046714355.1 Gaiellaceae bacterium
GGCCGAGCCCGCCCTCCACCACGCGCAGCGCTGCTTCGCAATCTGCGAGCAGCACGCGGACAACGTCGAGGACTGGGATGTGGCCTTCGCCTACGAGGCGCTCTCCCGCGCGAACCGGATTGCCGGCAACGGGGACGACGCGCGGCGCTACGAGGAGCAACGCCGCGAGCTCGCAGACCGGATCGAAGATCCGGAGGACAAGGAAATCGTCCTCAAGGACTACGCGACGCTCTAGCGACTGAGCCTCTTAGCCCGCCAGGATCTTCTCGAAGCGCTCCGCGTCGTCGAAGGGGCCGATCAACGCCAGCTTCAGGCCGTCCTTGCCGAGCACGTCCTGCGCCACCCGCTGGACATCCTCGATCGTGACGGCGTCGATCCCGGCCAGAACGTCCTCCGGCTCCTCGACCTGGCCCTCGAGCACCTCCCGCCGCAGCCCGAACATGATCATCCCGTGCGGGCTCTCGGTTGAGAGGACGAAGCGTCCCTTGGCGACGTTCTTCGATTTTTCGAGCTCCTCCGCCGGAACTGGCTCCGCGGTGATCTTCTTCAGCTCCCGCGCGATCGTCTCGACCGCCTCGTCGATGCGCTTGATGTCGACACCCGCCTGCGAGTAGAGCGAGCCCGTGTCCGTGTAGGAGTGGTTCGTCGCGAACACGTAGTACGCAAGACCGCGCCGCTCGCGGACCTCCGTGAAGAGCCGCGACGACATGCCTGTCCCGAGCACCGTGCCCAGGAGTTGGAGTGCGTAGCGGTCAGGGTGCGTGAGCGAGTAGCTGGGGACGCCCATGGCGATGTGCGCCTGATCCGACTCCTTCGTGTGGATGTAGACGCGCGGGCCGGAGCCGTTCAGGTCTGACAGCGGGTCCGCTCCGCCGGGGTCGCCGGACTCGACCTCACCCAGGAGCTCCTCGACCTCCCGTCTCGCGTTCTCGTCGAAGTTACCGGCGATGCCGACGACCATCTTCGGGCCCTTGTACCAGCGGTTGACGTAATCGAGGAACGTGTCGCGCGTCGCGCCCCGCACGGTCTCCTTGCGGCCGATGATGTCCCAGCCGAGCGGGGTGTCACCGAAAAGCAGATGGTGGTAGACGCCGGAGATGTAGTCCCGCGGCGTGTCGAAGTACATGTTCATCTCCTCGATGATCACGCCCTTCTCGCGGTCGATCTCCTCGGGGTCGAACTTGGAGTTGCGGAGCATGTCGACGAGGACGTCGAAGGCGCGCCCACGGTGCTCGGCGGCGCACTTCACGTAGTAGCCGGTGTACTCCTTGCCGGTGAACGCGTTGAACTCGGCGCCGATGCCGTCGAGCTCGTTGCCGATCATCTGCGCAGTCGGACGGCGCTCGGTGCCCTTGAAGAACATGTGCTCGGCGAAGTGCGCGATCCCGCTCGTCTCGGGCGTCTCGTAGCGAGAGCCGGCGGCGAGCATGATGAAGCAGGCGACCGACTGCACCTGCGGCATGGGTGCCGACAGGAAGCGCAGCCCGTTCGGCAGGACTTCTCGCTGGAAGACCGGCATCAGACGGTCACCTCCGGCGCCAACCATTGCCGCCACTCGGCAGGGATCTCCACGCTTGCTCCTCTCTCGTAGTCGTAGCCGACGAGGACGCTCTTGCCCTCCGCCGCCAGCCGCCCGTCGGCCTGAATCGCGTACTCCAGCTCGAAGCTCTTCGTTCCGACCCGCGAGGTCCTGACTCCCACCTCGACGTCCTCGCCAAACGCGATCGGCGACCGAAAGTCCACCTCCGCCCGCGCGAGGATCAGGCTCTGCTGCGGGTTGTCACCGGCGCCGAGGGACGACAGTAAGGCGATCCGGGCGGACTCCATGTAGGTCAGGAAGACCGCGTTGTTGACGTGGCCCATGCCGTCGAGGTCGCGGAAACGCACGGTGTCGCGGTACACGAAGGGATATCCGTCCACTCGATCGCATGGTATAGACGCCTCTGTGGCCGGCGACCTCACCCGTACGGCGGTTTTCGCGCAGCCCGACTGGCTCCGCCAGGTGCCGACCGGCGAACGCTTTCCGGACGGCAGGCTCCTGTTCACGGGCTGCGGGACGTCCTTTCACGCCGCTCAGACGGGAGGGGAAGCGGTGCAGGCGCTCGACCTCGTCCTCCGGCCCGACCGCGACGCGGACGTGCTCGTCGTCGTCAGCCACGAAGGGGACACCCCGATCACGCTCGAGGCTGTGCGCGCCTGGTCGGGCGAGAAGTGGCTGGTCACCGGGGCGACGGACAGCCCGATCGCAGCGGAATGCGACCACGTCGTCGTGGCCACGCCCGAGATCGAGGAGAGCTGGTGTCACACGGCGAGCTACACGTGCGCGGTCGCGGCGATCGCGGCGCTCAAGGGCGAGGACATCTCGGAGCTTCCCGATGCCGTGACGGAGGAGCTCGAACGGCCCGCGCTGGCCAGCGACCACGAGCGCTTTCTGATCGCGGGCGCCGGTCGGGCCTGGCCGACGGCGCAAGAGGCGGAGCTGAAGCTGCGCGAAGGAGCGTTCGTCGCGGCCCAGTCGCATCACACCGAGCAGCTTCTGCACGGATATCTCGCGGCGGTCGACGAGTCGGTGCGTTGCTTCGTGTTGGAGGGCGAGGGCCGCGCCGCAGATCGGGCCCGCGACGCCCTCGCTGCCTTGCGCGAGCTGGGCTGCGACGTCGAGTTCGTCCCGACCCGGCACCCGGTCGTGGACATCGTGCGCTTCCAGCTCCTGACCCTGGCGCTCGCCGAGGCTCGCGGAGTGAACCCGGACGAGATCCGCCGGGACGACGAGCGCTGGAAGCGCGCCCGAGACGCGTACGCCTGACGATCTTCTAGCCGGATCACGAAGCGGACGGCCTGCCAGAGCTCGTCGATCGCCGCGCTCTTGTTATCGACCAGGCCGGCCTCGAAGCCGATCCTCTGCTCGGTGTCGAAATCGAGGTCGGTGTCGATCTTCGACGCCTTCTTCGGCCAGGCGACCCAGCCCGTCCGCCGGGCCCATTGTCTTCCGGAGGACGCCGAAGCGGCGTTCCAGCTCCTCTCGGCTGGTCGTGAAGAAGAGGAGGTCGTCGACACCTGGCCTGGCGCCGAGCTTCTTCGAGAGCGGCGTCGCCGAGTAGTCCTTGGGTGCGGAGCTCAGAAGTCTCCGCCGCCGCCGCCGAAGTCGCCCCCGCCGCCGAAGTCGCCCCCGCCGAAATCGCCGCCTCCCATGTCGCCTCCGCCGAGGTCGTCAAAGCCGTCCGTATTTGCAGCCTCTGCCGCTCCGGTCCCGCCGAACCCGCCGCCGAGCATCGACCCGACGAAGAACGCCGGAAGGATCATCCCGCCGCCGTAGAAGCCGCCGGCCCAGCCGCCGTAGTGGGCGGGAGCGTCCCAGACCGGACGCCGACTGTTGCCGACGGGAACCTGGCGGGTATCCGGCTCCTCGCCCGCCTCGACCT
>JBKKAR010000017.1:0-6710 GCA_046714355.1 Gaiellaceae bacterium
ATCCTCCCGGAGGAGTACCGGCCGCTGGTCTTCAACACGAAGACGCCGCACTCCGTGAACACGTTCCTCGTCGACGGGCAAGTGGCTGGGACGTGGCGCTACGAGAGCGGGAAGGTTCAGCTCGAACCCTTCGACGGCGTGCCCCGCAGGGCCAAGCGCGAGCTCGACGACGAAGCCAAGAGACTTGCCGCCTTCCACTCCTAGGGTCGTCACACAGCGGGAGCTGAACCGCTCTGCGCTCGCGCGGCAGCTCCTGCTCGAACGCGCCAGGCTCTCCGTGCCGCGCGCGGTCGAGCGGCTGTGCGCGATGCAGCACCAGGATCCGCGCGCCCCGTACGTCGGCCTCTGGAGCCGGCTCGCGGGGTTCCGCCGCGCGCAGCTCACGCGCGCGCTCGAGCAGCGCCGAGTCGTGCGCGGAACGCTGTTCCGGGTCACCATCCAGCTCGTCTCGGCGCGCGATCACGCCGCCTTCGCAGTGCTGACGCATGGCCGCTGGGGAGAGGACTTCGACCGGTGGGGCCTCGCCCGCGAGGAGCTGACGGGCCGTATCCACGCGCTCGCCGAAGAGGGGCCGTTCACCTACGCCGACGCGAACCGCGCCATCCCGGAGCTGCCGGAGCCGTATCGCTGGCGCGTGCGCTGCCTGACGCCGCTCGCGCACGTCCCGCCCGCGGGAACCTGGGGCGCCGTTCGCGTGAAGGTCATGACTGCCGAGCGCTGGCTCGCGCTTCCATCGCCCGACCCAGGGGAGGCGGCCGCGCTCCTCGTGCGCCGATACCTCGCCGCCTACGGCCCCGCGAGCCGTGAGGATCTTCTCCGCTTCTCGGGGCTCCGCGTCAAGGACGTCCAGACAGGCTTCGAGGAGCTCGATCCGCAGCTCGTGCGGTTCGAGGCCGAGGACGGCCGCACGCTGTACGACCTCAAGCGCGCGCCTCGTCCATCGCCCGATACCCCGGCTCCCGTCCGGTTCCTGCCGATGTGGGATCACCTGATCCTGGGCTACGACGACCGGACGCGAGTGCTCCCGCGCGAATACCACTCAACCGTGATCCAGAAGAACGGCGACGTGCTTCAGACGTTCCTCGTCGACGGCGTCGTCGGCGGGCTCTGGCGACTGGAGGACGACAGGGTGAAGGTCGAGCCCTTCGCCCCGCTTCCCCGCCCAGTCCGAAGAGAGCTGGACGAGGAGGCGCGACGACTGGCAGCGTTCCTCAGGTGAAACCGCCCACATTCGACGACGTCCTCCAAGCTCGCACGCGCATCGCTCCGCACCTGCGGCCCACGCCGCTCCACACCTGGCCGTCGCTCAGCGAGCTCGTCGGCGCCGAGATCTGGGTGAAGCACGAGAACCATCAACCCGTCGGCGCCTTCAAGGTTCGCGGCGGCGTCAACCTCGTTTCGCAGCTGAGCGAGGAGGAACGCGAACGCGGGTTGGTCACCGCCTCCACCGGCAACCACGGCCAGTCGATCGCGTTCGCCGCACAGATCTTCGGCGTGCGCGCGATCGTCTGCGTCCCCGAGGGAGCAAACCCACTCAAGGTCGGCGCGATCCGCGCGCTCGGCGCGGAGATCGTCACGGCCGGGCGCGACTTCGACGACGCGCGGGAGCACTGCGAACAGCTCGCCGCCGAGTACGGCTATCGCTACGTGCACTCCGGCAACGAGCCGCACCTGATCGCCGGTGTCGCCACCGAGACGCTCGAGATCCTCGAAGACCAGCCTGGGATCGACGTCGTCGTCGTCCCTGTCGGGGGAGGAAGCGGCGCGGCGGGCGCCTGCATCGCCACCAAGGGGATCCGACGGGACGTCGAGGTGATCGCGGTTCAGTCCGAGGCGGCGCCCGCCGCCTACCGCGCCTGGAAGACCCGAGAGCTCACCGAACACCAGATGGGCACGGTTGCCGAAGGGCTCGCCACCCGAGTCCCGTTCGAACTCCCGCAGCAGATCCTCTGGGACTCGCTCGACGACTTCGTCCTCGTGAGCGAGGAGGAGATCAGGACGGCGACGCGCCTGATGATCGAAGGGACGCGAAACCTCGTCGAACCGGCCGGCGCCGCGCCGCTGGCGGCGGCGATCAGCCTGCGCGAGCGGCTCGAGGGTCAGCGCGTAGCGTTGATCTGCAGCGGCGGCAACATCAGCCTCGAGCAGCTTCGGCTCGTACTCGAGAGCTGAGGTCGCGGTAGAACCCCGCGGCGCCGCGCGGGATCCCGTCGTCGAGGCCGAGCTCGCCGCACATGTCGGCGATCTCTTCCATCTCGGGCGCCCAGCGCCAGGCGCGATCAGCCACCCACTGCAGACGGTCCGCGGGCACGCCCTCCGCCTCCAGCCACTTCGTGACACCGTAGGCCTGCGCAATCGCGTGCGCCTGCGAGGTCAGAGCGATTCCGATCTTGTTCCAGCCGGCGAAGGCCATCTTTAGCGCCGAGGCGGCACCGACCTTGCCGTCGAGCGGGATCGCCTGCACGTCGGTGCCCTCGAACAGATCCGCCACCGACTGCGCCTCGTCGCCGGCGAGATAGAGGTTGATCCCCTTCGCCGCGATGATCGATCCGTCCACTACACGTGGGCCGAGCTGGGCGATGCGCCGCATACGTGACGGCGAGACCGCGTTCGCCTCGACGTAGAGCCCCTCGAGGCCGAGCCCGAAGACCCGTTCGGCGGTCTCCTCGGCGATTGCGGGCGGACAGATCGAGAGGACGACGTCGCTGGAGCGGACGAGCTCCTCGACGGAGCCGACGTCGGTGAAGGCGGCCGCGCGCCCGGCGGTGGCCTCGCTGCGCCCGTCGCTTGCCCAGAGCACCTCCCCGCGGACTGCATTCCCGACCGCTGCCCCCATCTCGCCCGGGAAAAGGAGGCCGACAGTCACAGACGCTCGATGCGCGAACCGCCCAGGATCCGTCCGCTCCCGTCGTCGAACCGGACCCCCGCCTTGCCCTTGCCGTCGTAATCGGGCGACCAGACGACGATCGTGCCTTCGCGGCCACCCACCCGGCAGCGCTCGGTGCCCTCGGGATCGACACCGCGCCAGACTCGGACGAACGGGTTCTCCTCCCATTCCCGTCCGATCGTCGTCTCGTCCGTATGCCCCGGAAGGACGCGCGTCTCGTGCGGAAGCTCCATCAGGCGCATGACGGAGTCGCGCACCTGGTCGGGGTCGCCCCCACCGACGGCGTCTTTGAACAGAACGTCACCGGAGAAGCAGAGGTCTCCCACTACGAACGCGAGGTGGTCGTCTTTGTGGCCCGGCGTCGGCAGCGCCTGGATCCGCAGACCGCCGATCTCGAGCGGGCCTGTGACGACGGGCAAACCCAGGTCCGCCTCGTGCTCGACGTGGTCGGGATCCGCGTGTGTTCGAAGGATGTGCGTCGGCTGAACACGCCAACCTCCGGCCGCCTCGAACAGCGGCTCCATCGGCGCGCCGCTGTCGACGAAGACGGCCGCTCCCCCCTCCTCGTCCGCGAGGAGATAGGCGTTCGAGAGCCACCCCGGATGCATGCTTCGCTCGACCAGCATCGGCGCGTAGGCTACGCCGAAACCGAGGAGGAGGATTTCGTGGCCGGTCTGATCGAGCGCATGTCCCTGGTGATCAAGTCGAAGTTGAGCAAGCTGCTGGACCGGGCGGAGGACCCGGGTGAGACGCTGGACTACTCGTACGAGCAACAGCGCCAACTGCTCACGAACGTCAAACGCGGCATCGCCGATGTCGCAACCTCGAAGAAGCGCCTCCAGCTCCAGACCGACAAGCTCGAGCAGAGCCTCGTCAAGCTGGACTCGCAGGCGCGCGATGCCGTCGCAGCGGGCCGCGAAGACCTGGCGCGCCAGGCTCTCGAGCGGAAGGCGCTCGCGCAGCAGCAGCTCCAGGGTCTCGACGGCCAGGTCGAGCAGCTCGCCGCCCAACAAGACAAGCTCGCCATGTCCGAGAAGCAGCTGGCGGCCAAGATCGAGGCCTTCAAGTCGCAGAAGGAGGTCATCAAGGCGCAGTACTCGGCTGCCGAGGCGCAGGTGCGGATCGGCGAGGCCGCGACGGGGATCGGCGAACAGATGGCCGACACCGGGCTCGCGATCGAGCGGGCGCAGGACAAGACAGAGCAGATGCAGGCGCGGGCTGGTGCCGTCGAGGAGCTGATCGCCGCCGGCACGCTGGAGGACTTCACCGCCGGCGACCAGTCGCAGCTCGACCGCGAGCTCGAACAGATCTCCGCGGGTCGGCAGGTCGACGCAGAGCTCGAAGCTTTGAAGGCGGAGGTCGGCGCAGGCTCCGAGAAGAAGGAGCTGGAGCAATGATCGTCCGCCTGATGGGAGAAGGCCAGTACCGGGTCGACGACGACCTTCGCGGCCAGCTGAACGAGTTCGACGACCGGGCGCTGACTGCGATCGAGGCGGACGACGAGCCGGCGCTCGACGACATGCTCGATCAGATGTGGCAACTCGTTCGCGACCGGGGCGAACAGCTTCCGGACGAGGACCTGTCCGCCTCCGATCTCGTCATCCCGCCGAGCGATCTCACGCTCGAGGAGACGAAGAAGCTCTTCTCCGAGGACGGGCTCGTACCCGACCTGCCGTCTCGTTGAGCGGAGACGGCGGGCTCGTCCACTGGGACGACGTCGAGACACGCCGGCTGACGGCCGGGCATCTCGCTGGCACGTGGCAGTTCCTCGGCTGGCACGCCGGCACGGTCGACGTCACGGTCAACCGGATCCAGGTCGACCCCGGTCGCTGGTCGACGCCCGTGCACATCGAGGACGAGGAGATCTTCTTCGTCCTCGATGGGTCGGGTCTCTCGTGGCAGGACGAGGACGTGTACGAGATCCGCAAGGGCGACTGCATCGTCTACGAGCCCGACGTCGAGCACACGCTCCGCGCGGGCGACGACGGCCTCGACGTCCTCGCCTACGGCCGCAAACAGGAGGAGATCAGTCCCCATCTGCCACGGGCTCATGTTTCCTGGCTCTTCCCGTCGTGGGTGGAGGCGGGCACCGGCGACGCGCCGTGGGCTCGCGAGGCGGAGGCCGGCGAGCCGGAGGTCGGAGACCCGTTGGAGCGGCCCTCAAACATCGTCAACGTCGGTGACCTTCCGCAGGAGCGGTGGATCGATCTCGCCGACGCGGCCGGCTCGGTCAAGTCCGGGCTGAACGTCGTCACGATCGGAGCCGGAAAGCTCCCGGCGCCGACGCACAGCCACTCCGCGGAGGAGGAGATCTTCGTCGTGGTCGAGGGCGACGGGACGCTCGAGCTCGTCCCGAATCCCCGAGCGCGTGACCGGGGACACGAGGAGCAGCATCACCCGATCCGCGCGGGGCACGTCGTCGCGCGCCCGGCGGGGACGCAGATCGCCCACGCCTTCCGCGGCGGCGAGAACGGCATGAAGGTCCTGATGTACGGCTGGCGCAACACGAACGACATCACGTACTACCCGCGCTCGAACAAGATCGGCTTCCGCGGCGTCGGTTTGATGACGCGCCTGGAGCCGCTCGACTACTGGGACGGCGAAGAGGAGCCCGGCTAACGCGGCCACGTCCCTGTGCCTGGCACCGGGACGTGGCTCAGATGGGCAGGCCGAAGAGCGCGAACCACATCGAGATGTCGGGCTCGATGGGGAGCTCCTTCTCGAGCTTCGCCTTCAGCTCCAGCTCCTCGGCGTTGTCGCGCTCCCGCTCGCCGGTCGGGACGAACGGCCAGAACGCGCCGCGCTTGTAGCCGTAGATCCAGTACAGCGGGCGCTTACCACCTTCGAAGCGGAAGACTGCCGCGAGCAGCTGCTCGCTGAATCCCCGCTCGGCGAGCTCCGAGCCGATCAGGTGGACGGTCGTGACGAGATCCTCGAACTGGTCGTCTCGGACGACGAGCCACTCGTAGCCGTAGTCGTCGCTTCGGCGCTCGACCTTCGAGGACGCTTCTCGCGCTGCGAGGTCCAGCAGCTCCTGCATCTCGTTCTCGGCGCGGACGAACTCGCCCGCCGAGAGCGGCTTGAAGACGACTGCCGCA
Organism: Gaiellaceae bacterium; assembly: GCA_046714355.1. GTDB lineage: Bacteria > Actinomycetota > Thermoleophilia > Gaiellales > Gaiellaceae > JACDAN01. The sequence goes on from JBKKAR010000017.1 coordinate 5,986, forward strand.
GCACCGGCCGGCTTGAGGCCGAGCTCGACCTCCATCGTCACGGCGGCGGACGGAAGCGCGAAGAGCTCCTCGCGCTTCGCCTGCTTCAGGCCCTTGCGCCCGAAGAGGACGTCGCGAATGCCCATTGCGACCTAGAGGTCGACGGGCCGGCCCATCTCGCGCGAGATCGCGGCGAGGCGGGCGAGCCGCTTCTCGAGCGGCGGGTGCGTCATGAAGAGCTCGGAGAAGCCGCGCTTGACGCTCGTCGGCACGATGAAGAACGCGTTCATGCCGGCGACCTCGCGCAGGTCGCGCTGCGGGATCTGCGAGATGCGGCTCGCGATCTTCTGGAGCGCGCTCATCAGGTACTCGGGCGTCCCGGTGATGAGCGCTGCGCCGCGGTCGGCCGCGTACTCGCGGTAGCGCGAGAGCATCATCATCAGGACGTAGCTGATCACGTAGGTGACGACCGAGATTGCGAGCATGATCAGCCAGACGGGTGCTCCACCTCCACGGTCCCGGTTCCCACCGCCGAACATGCCCCCGTAGAGGCCAAAGCGCGCGAGCATTGCCGCAACCATGGCGAAGAAGCTGGCGATCGTCATCACCATCACGTCGCGATTGGCGATGTGGGTGAGCTCGTGCGCGATGACGCCCTCGACCTCCTGGGGCTCGAGACGGTTCCAGAGCCCCTCGGTCACCGCGACGACAGATTTCTTCTGGCTGCGGCCGGTGGCGAAGGCATT
>JBKKAR010000018.1:0-4453 GCA_046714355.1 Gaiellaceae bacterium
CCTGATCGCCGGGGACGACGACGGTGCGAAGCAGAAGGTCTCGCAGCTCGTCTCCGACGGCGGACTCAGGCCGATCGACGTCGGCCCGCTCCGGCGGGCGCAGGAGCTCGAGCACCTCGGCTTTCTCCACATCTCGATCCAGCAGCCGCTCGGCCTCGGATTTGCGAGCGCAATCAAGCTGCATCCATAGGCGCGCCGCTAGGGCTTCCGCTAAGCAGAAGGCTTGCCAAGCGCCGTTGTCGCCGCCGTCCAAGCGGCGAAAAACGGCTCGATGATGAGGTGGAGCTAACCGGGCTCGAACCGGCGACCTCCTGGGTGCGATATCGACGGAATGGAGCCAGGCGAAGCTGGTTCACCGTGTTCAGGCGACGCTGGGCCTTCTCAGATGCTCCGAGCTTTGCTCAGTTCGGTAGCACCGACGGTAGATCGTCGCTACGGCCGCCACGCGAGGCCGCCTCGATCAGGGCATCCGTCTGTTCGGCGTGCCAATCGAGCCCCATCCCCCGTAGGCGGTCACGCGCCTCAGCGACGAGCGTCTCGTCCTCACGGACGATCCCGAGTGCACGGAGCGCGAATGGCTCGATGTAGGTGCCCTTTTGGAGAAGAGGCGGGGCGTCCTCCTCGACTCGTCGTCCGTCGCGGAGGGCGGCGAAGGCATCCATCCGCGCCGCGAGCCGGGCGAGTCCGAAGCTGAGGTTGTGGCTCGCGGCCGGCTGGAGCACCTCTCCGACAGGCTGAGGATTCCCTCGCAGGAGCTCAAGGCGCAGCCGTGGTGACTCGAGCGCGAAGTCGTACCCCTCCATGCCCAGCCGTCGGCTACGACCAGCGCGGCGACACGAGGATGAGCCTGCTCGTAGGCTTCGGCCACACGCCCTTTCCAGCCGACTACCGCTCGAAGGCGATGGTCAAACGCGACCGGGAGCGCAACGAGGCCGCCGTTCGTGGCGAGGTTGCCGAGTAGGCGCAAGCGGTCTACCCCGGCCGTACTCACCAATCCACTCACCAATCGGCCGCCCGGGAAGAAGCCGGAGGCCGAGAAACGGCTCGGTTGAGCGATGGAGCTAGCCGGGCTCGAACCGGCGACCTCCTGGGTGCGATCCAGGCGCTCTCCCAACTGAGCTATAGCCCCGCAGCAGGGTCAGTTTAGCGGCGTAAGACGGCAGCCTCTCCCGCGCGAGATCCTCCAACTACACGGCCACGGCGAGCCGCGCCTGCTCCGCGGCGGCCTTCACGCCTTCCCCGATCGTCGGGAACGTGTGGTGGGCCTGCGCGAGGTCGTCGACCGTGGCGCCCAGCTTGATCGCCACGGCGAGGCCCTGGACGACGTCGCTCGCGCCGGGCGCCACGACGTGGAGGCCGAGGACCCGCCGGCTCGCGCGGTCGAAGACCACCTTGAAAAGACCGCGCTTCGCATCGATGAACGAGGCTCGGCGCACGTGTTCGAGCGGATGTACGACCGTCTTGACCTGGTGCCCGCGCTCCTCGGCGTCCTCCTCCGTGAGGCCGACGCCGGCCAGTTCTGGGTCGGTGAAGATCGCCGTCGGCAGCACGGAGTAGTCGGCGGGGGCCGGCTCTCCGCCGAACATGTCGTCGATCGCGATCCGCGCCTGGTACTGCGCAACAGGGGTGAACTGCGCCTGGCCGTTGACGTCACCCGCGGCCCAGACGCCCTGCACGTTGGTTCGCATCCGGCCGTCGACGACGATGCCGAGCTTGTACGTCTCGATTCCAGCGGTGTCGAGGCCGAGTTCCTCGATGTTCGGGGCCCGTCCCGAAGCAAGCAGGACTTGGTCGACACGGATCTCCTGCGAGTCGCCGTCCTCACGGGGAACGATCGTGGCGACGAGGGCTCCGTCGTCCTTTGCGATCCGCTTGACGAAGCTGCCCAGGATCACCGGGATGCCCTCGTCCTCGAGGGCCGCCTGCAGCTCGGCAGCGGCCTGGGGATCCGACCTCGGCGCGATCTGGTCGAGCGCGTCGACGATCGTGACCTGCGACCCGAACCGGGAGAACGCCTGGCCGAACTCGAGGCCGACGGCGCCCGCTCCCACGACGAGGAGCGACTCGGGAAGCTCCTCCAGCTCGAGCGCACTGACGTGATCGATCCAGTCGACGTCTTCGATGCCCTCGATCGGCGGAACCGCGGTGCGCGAGCCCGTGGCGATCAGGATCTTCTCGGCGCGCAGCTCGGCGTCGTCGACCCGAATCGTCTGCGGATCGACGAAGCTCGCAGTCCCGGCGTAGGTGTCGTAGCCCGCCCCCTTGAGATCCTCGAGCCACTGCGACTGGGGCTTCATCAGCGTCTGCTTCCGGGCCTTCACCTTCGCGAGGTTCGCCCGCGCGGGCCCGGCTTCGATGCCAATCTTGTCCGCCAGCGTGTTGATCCGGTGCACGAGCTCTGCGGCGACGAGATAGGCCTTCGTCGGCGTGCAGGCAACGTTCGGGCAGCTGCCGCCCCAGCGCTCGCGCTCGATCAGCGCAACGCGTGCGCCGTGCTCCGTCGCCGCCTTCTTCGCGGCATCTCGTGCCGCAGAACCGGCGCCGACCACGATCAGGTCGTACTCCTTCATGGGACCTCCTCGAGCGCGTGTCATGCCTGACAGTCGCAGAGAGGTCCGCGTTGTGCTGGCACCATGCTCCCGTGCGCCGCCTGCTCGCCGCCCTTCTCGTCGTCGCGCTCGCCGCAGGGGCCGCGGCGTGGACGTTCGACCGGTCCGAGACCGACGCCCGGGCGAAAGCGAATCACTTCGACGCGCGCGCGGCCTGGGCGTTCCTCGAGCGGCAGGTGAAGCTCGGCCCCCGGCCGGCGGGCTCCGATGATTCCCGTCGGCTCGCGGCAATTCTCCGCAGCTCGATCCCGCGCGGCCGCTACCAGGCCGTACCCGGCGGGCTGCGCAACGTCGTCGGCACGATCCCCGGCCGCAACCCGCGCCGTGTCGTCGTGATCGGGGCGCACTACGACACCAAGGACATCCGTGGCTTCGTCGGCGCGAACGACGGCGCCTCGGGGACGGCGGTCGTCCGCCAGCTCGCTCGCACGATCAAGCCGCGGCAGCTGCGGCCGACGCTGATCGTCGTCTTCTTCGACGGCGAGGAGGCGCCGCGCGGCGCGCCCGACTCGCAGTTCGAGCGCTACGGACTGCGCGGGAGCAAGGTCGCAGCCCGCGCGTTTCGCTCGGCCGAGTCGGCGATCGTGCTCGACTTCGTCGGCGACAAGGACCTCGCGATCCCCCGCGACCAGCTCTCGAACCGAGTGCTGTGGAGGCGACTACGCGCGGCGGCGGGACGCACCGGGTTCGGGCGCAATTTTCCCGCACGGGAGCAAGGCAGCGTGCTGGACGACCATGTCCCGTTCATCCGTTCCGGTGTGCCCGCGATCGACCTGATCGACTTTGACTTCCCGTGCTGGCATCGCCTGTGCGACGACCTCTCCGCCGTCTCCCAGAGCAGTCTCGATGCGGTGGGCGAGACGATGATGGCGCTGCTCGCCGAGCTCTGATGGCCGAGCGGGTGCTCACCCACCGCGATCTCAACCGCGCGGTCCTCGCCCGCCAGTTGCTCCTCGAACGCGGCCGGATGTCGATCCCGAAGGCGCTGGAGCGAGTCGCGGGGATCCAGGCGCAATACGCGCCGTCGATGTACATCGGGCTCTGGTCTCGGCTCTACGGGTTCGAGCGCGGCGCCCTCACGCGCGCGTTGGAGCGGCGATCCGTCATCCAGGGGACGCTGATGCGGGCGACGATCCACCTCGTCGCGAAGGGCGACTACTGGCCGATCACGGCCGCCATCCGAGACGCACGCACGGCTTGGTGGGAGCGGGTGCACCGAGACGCCGATCCGCGGCAGATGAAGGCCGTCGCGAGGAAGCTCCGGCGTTTTCTTGCAGGCGCGCCGCGGCGCGCGAAGGAGATCGAGGAGTTCCTGGGACGCGAGCGTTCGCTCGGAGTCTGGGCCTACGTCGATCTCGTACGGGTGCCGCCGTCGGGAACCTGGGCCCAGCGCCGTGCCGACCTCTACGGCCTGGCCGAGGACTGGGCCGGCCCCGAGAAAGCGACGCCGGACCAGGGCCTCGAGCTGCTCGTCCGCCGTTACCTCGGCGGTTTCGGGCCTGCGTACCGGACGGACGTGGCCGACTTCGCCGGTGTTCGCGTCGGCCTGGTCAGAGAAGTGCTCGACCGCATGCAGCTCCGGCGCTTCCGCGACGAGGACGGCAAGGAACTGCTCGACCTTCCCCGCGCACCGCTCCCGGATCCCGACACAGCGGCGCCGCCCCGTTTCCTCCCGGTGTGGGACGCCAGCCTGCTCGTCCACGCCCGGCGCACCGGCATCCTCCCGGAGGAGTACCGGCCGCTGGTCTTCAACACGAAGACGCCGCACTCCGTGAACACGTTCCTCGTCGACGGGCAAGTGGCTGGGACGTGGCGCTACGAGAGCGGGAAGGTTCAGCTCGAAC
>JBKKAR010000019.1:0-5816 GCA_046714355.1 Gaiellaceae bacterium
CCGCGATCGACCGCGAACGCGGCCGGCGAGGCTGCGAGACCCAGAACTCCGACGACGAGAACCGCCAGAACGCTCCTGACGCTCGCGTTGGTGCTGCACTTACGGTTCATCCCTCTCCCTTCACGCGCCACCCAGCGCGTCTGACGACTTGGATTTGTCAAGCCGTGCGCAGTGTGGGTCGCGCCCCTAACGCCCTCATCACCCAATTGGGGGGAGGGCTTCGAAGATCACTCGTTCGAGTGATGGAGGCCGAACGATGGCAGGTGGCCCGTTCGAGCTACGCTCAGGCCGATGCGCCCTCGTCTTCCGCTTGCTGCGGGGGTTACCGCGGCGCGGACGATCGGCCGCCTCTCCCGCCTCGCCGGCACCGGCGGAGGTACGACTCTGCCCGGGAAGCTGCTCGACATCATCGATCCGACCGCCGTCGGCCGCTTGGCTGCGCGGTTGCCTCGGGGCTCGGCGATCGTCTCGGCGACGAACGGCAAGACGACGACGGCGGCGATGGTCGCCGAGATCCTCGCGCCGCGGCTGCGACTGGCCCACAACAGCGCCGGCGCCAACCTTCTCTCCGGTGTCGCTTCGACGCTCCTCTCGGCTGATGGAGCCGAGCTGGGCCTGTTCGAGGTGGACGAGGCGGCGCTGCCCGACGTCTCCCGCCGGCTCGCGCCGCGGGCGCTCTGCCTCGGCAACCTCTTCCGCGACCAGCTCGACCGCTACGGCGAGCTGGAGCTCGTCGCAGAGCGGTGGCGTGCGGCTGTTCGGGACCTGGATTCGGCGGCCGTGCTGGTCGTCAACGGCGACGATCCGCAGGTGGGCGATCTCGCCCGCGAGCGAGCTGAGGCCGTCGTCTTCGGCGTCGACGACCCGCGTCACGGCTCGTCCGGTCTCCAGCACGCGGCGGACTCGAAGTGGTGCGTACGCTGCGGGACGCCGTACGACTACGCTTCGGCGTACGTCGGCCATCTGGGCGACTACCGCTGCCCCGCCTGCGGCCACGGACGGCCGCGCCTCGATCTCCTCGCGCGGGAGATCGAGCTGCACGGGCTCGAAGCCGTGTCCTTCGACCTCGTGGACACGGAGGGAGCGGTTCGAGTGCGGCTCCCCCTTCCCGGTCTCTACAACGTCTACAACGCCCTCGCCGCGGCAGCGCTGGCCGGCGTTCTCGGCGCATCTCGCGCGGAGATCCGGTCCGGGCTCGAGCGCTTCAGTGCCGCTTTCGGACGCTTCGAGCGGATCCCGGTCGGCGATCGAACGGTGCTCATCCTGCTGATCAAGAACCCGGCGGGCGCCAACGAGGCCGTCCGGACGCTCGTGGCCGGCGGCTCCCCACGCCTCGCCGTCATAGCGCTCAACGACGCCATCGCCGACGGGCGGGACGTCTCCTGGATCTGGGACGTCGACTTCGAGCCACTACTGGAGCGGCTCGAGCGCGTCGTCGCGACAGGCGATCGGGCGGCCGAACTGGCTTTGCGGTGCAAGTACGCAGGCTTCCCGGTCGATCGGATCGAGGTGCTTCCGGTGCTCGAGGACGCTCTCGATCGGGGGCTCGAGCTCACCCCCGCCGGCGAGGAGCTCGTCGTCCTCCCGACCTACACCGCAATGCTCCGGCTGCGCGGGATCGTGAGCGAACGTGGATACGTAAAGCCGTACTGGGAACGGGCCGCATGAGGATTCGCGTCGGCCATCTGTACCCCGACTACCTGAACATCTACGCCGACCGCGGGAACATCGCGGTGCTCGAGCGGAGGGCGGCCTGGCGCGGCTACGAGCTCGAGGTCGAGTCGATCGGGATGGGCGACGCCCTCACGCCGGGAGGGCACGACCTTCTCTACGTCGGCGGTGGTCAGGACCGGGAGCAGGCGCTCGTGGCCCAGGACATCTCCGCCAAGGGCGAGTCCCTGCGGGAGGCTGTGGCGGGAGGGGCCGCATTCCTCGCCGTGTGTGGCGGCTACCAGCTCCTCGGGAGCTCGTACCGGGAGCGGTCAGGCGCCGAGTTGCCCGGAGCCGGCGTGCTGCCTCTGCACACGATTGCGGGCGAGCGGCGGATGATCGGAGACGTACTGCTCGAATGCGAGCTCGTGCCTGGTGAGCGCCGGACGCTGGCAGGGTTCGAGAACCATGCCGGCCGGACGATCCTCGAGGACGGCGCCGAGCCACTCGGCCGGGTCGTCGCCGGGTTCGGGAACGACGGGTCGAGCGGCTTCGAGGGGTGCCGCGCCGGACGCGTCGTGGGGACATACCTGCACGGACCGCTCCTGCCGAGGAACCCTTGGCTCGCCGACTGGCTCCTCGCGCAGGCCGTTGCGCACCGAACGGGCGAGGCTCCGGCGTTCGAGCTGCTGGGTGACGAGCTGGAGGCCGAGGCCCATTCTGTCGCAGCCGCCCGGGCGAGGGCCCGCGGAGGCAAGAGCTAGTAGTACTCCTGGGTCAGGGCACCCAGAGCGGCCCGAGATAGACGACCGGGTCGGCGGGCCGCCATCGCGCCAGGAAGCGCTGGATCGGCGGATGCAACACGATCTCCTCCAGCTCCCCGACCGCAAACAGCCGGTGACCGCGGACGGCGGCGTCCTGCGAGGTCACCTTCTCGAGCGACCGGTCTCCCAGATCCCCCGCGAAGATGATGTGGACCACGTGCTTCGCCGCGAAGCTCTTCTGGGGCGCGATCGAGTCGACGATCGCGACCGGGCCTTCGACCGGAACGTCCTCGCCCAGGCCGATCTCTTCGACCAGCTCCCGGTGGAGCGCATCGACGAGGCTCTCACCGGAGTTCACGCCGCCGCCTGGCAGCAGCCAGTACTCCTTGCCGTGCTTCTCGTGTCGGCAGAGCAGGATCCGGTCCCCGCGGCGAAGCATCGCCGACACCCTGATCCGCGGCTCGGCGGCCACTAAACCCTGGAGGAGCCGAACCCGCGGACACCCCGCTCGCTCTCCGGCAGCTCCTCGAGCTCCACGAGCTCGACCGGCGGGACGGGAAGGACGACGAGTTGCGCAATGCGCATCCCGGGCTCGACGACGAAGGGCCGCTCGAGGTCGGTGTTCAGCAGGACGACCTGCACTTCGCCGCGGTACCCGGAGTCGATCAGGCCTGGTGCGTTCACGATCGTGATGCCGTTCCGGGCCGCGAGACCCGAGCGGGGCAGCACGAATCCGCCATGCCCCTCTGGAATCGCGACGGCGAGCCCGGTCGGCACGACCGCGCGCTCACCGGGGCCCAGTTCGTGGCGCTCGCACGCAGCAAGGTCGAACCCCGCGTCCCCGGAGTAGGCCTGTGACGGGAGCTCCGCCTCGGCCCTGAGGCGTCGGACCGGAAGCTCCATCACCGGGTGGCCCTGGTGGGCTCCGCCGCTTCGGCGATCAGATACGGAGCGAACCGCTGGATCTCCCGGCGCGGCAGCCGAGCGCGAATGAAGACGCCGTCGGGGCCGTCGATTCGCTCGTCGATCGGCGGGCCGAGCGAGTAGAGCTCGGCGAGCTTGGCTCCGTCCTCGTACGGGACGAGCATGCGCACGAGCTCGAAGCGCTCCGCGAACCGGTCGGCAATCCTCGCCCGGAGCTCGTCGAGGCCCTCGTCCGTCTGCGCGGAGATCTGCAGCGCGCCGGGGAAGCGGTTGGCGAGGCGCCTGCGGCCCAATGGGTCGACCGCATCGACCTTGTTCAGCACGAGCTCGACCGGCAGCTCGTCGGCCCCGATCTCTACGAGGACGTCGATCACCGCGGAGATCGTCTCGTCGAGCTCCTCGTCCGGCATCGACCCGTCGACGACATGGAGAACCAGGTCGGCCTCGAGCGTTTCTTCGAGCGTCGCCGCGAATCCCTCGACCAGCTCGTGTGGCAGCCGGCGGATGAAGCCTACGGTGTCGGTGACCAGATAGCGGCGGCCGTCCTCTTCGAAGGCTCTCGTCGTCGGGTCGAGCGTCTCGAAGAGACGTTCGTGCACCGAGACTCCCGCTCCGGTCAGGGCGTTCAGGAGTGTCGACTTGCCGGCGTTCGTATACCCGGCGAGCGCGACGGTCGGCGTGTGGGAGCGCAGTCGCTCCCGTCGCCTCGTCTGTCGTTGGCGACCGAGCTCCTTCAGGCGCCGGCGCAGGATCGAGACCCGGTTCCGGGCCAGGCGGCGATCCGTCTCGAGCTGAGTCTCGCCCGGCCCTCTCGTCCCCACGCCGCCGTCCATGCGGCCGGCGCCGAGGCGCTCGAGGTGCTGCCACATGCCGCGCATCCGCGGGAGGTTGTACTCGAGCTGCGCAAGCTCGACCTGCAGCTTGCCCTCGGCGCTGTGGGCGTGCTGCGCGAAGATGTCGAGGATCAGCTGCGTGCGGTCGACCACACGCGCCTTCAGCTCGTCCTCGAGGCGCCGTTGCTGCGACGGCGACAGCTCGTGATCGACGAGCAGCGACTCGGCAGAGGCAGCTGAGTAAGCCGCCTTGAGCTCCTCGAGCTTCCCTTTGCCGACGAAGGTGCGGGGGTCCGGCCTCTGCCGGTGCTGGACGAGCGTGGCGACCGGCTCCACACCGGCGGTTCGCGCCAACTCGGCGATCTCGACGAGCTCGCGCTCCTCGTCGGCCCCAGGAGCCAGCACGGACAGGATGAAGCCCCGCTCCGGCTGCACTCCCGGAGCTGCGTCGGGCTTGCGGACCGTCACGCCTGGATTATGACTTTCTGCAACGAGCTCTCGATCCGGCGGACCGCCTCCTCGAGCTGCTCGTCGGACACCGTCAGCGACAGGCGCACGAATCCCTCGCCGCTGGCGCCGTAACCGGGACCGGGCGACACGACGACGTTCGCCTCCTCGAGCACGAGCGAGGTGAACGACGCGGAGTCGTGTCCTTCAGGAACCGGTACCCACAGGTACGGGGTCGCGCGCGGCGGGTCCACGGTGATCCCGATCTTCCCCAGCGCCTCGACGATGAGGTCGCGCCGTCGGCTGTAGACCGCGGACATCCGGCTCGGGAAGTCCCGCTCGTCGGTGAGGGCCACGGCAGCCGCGCGCTGGAGCGCCTCGAACATGCCCGAATCGAGATTGGCCTTGAGCTGTCGGAACCGCTCGACGACCTCGGCGTTGCCCGCGACGAGGGCGCAGCGCCAGCCGGTCATGTTCCAGCCCTTCGAGAGAGAGAAGATCTCGCCGCCGACCTCCTTCGCGCCCGGTGTCTCGAGGAAGCTTGGCGCCCGGTACCCGTCGAAGCACACCTCGGAATAGGCGTTGTCGTGAACGACGATCAGGTCATGGCGCCGGGCGAAATCAACCGCGCGCTCGAACGCGCCCTCCGGAATGACGGCCCCGGTCGGATTGTTCGGGTAATTCAGGTAGAGCAGGTTCGCGCGGCCAGCGGTCTCCTCCGGGATCGCGTCCAGGTCGGGGAAGTAGCCATTCTCCGACGTCAACGGCAGGTAGTGGATGTCCGCGCCGGAGAAGACGGGGCCCGACGTGTAGGGCGGGTAGCCGGGCTCGGGGCTGAGGCAGAGGTCGCCCGGGTCGAGACAGGCCATCGCGATGTGCCCCACGGCCTCCTTGCCGCCGAGCGCCGGCACGATCTCGCTTGCGGGATCGAGTTCCACGCCGAAGCGATCGCGGTAAAAGGCCGCTGCGGCCTCGCGGAGCTCGTCGGTTCCGTGGTTCGTGGGGTACTGATGGGTCTGGGGCGAGCGAAGCGCGGCTGCCGCCGCCTCTACGATCGCCGGCGGCGTGGGCAGGTCCGGGTCGCCGATCGCGAGGCTGATCACCTCGATCCCCTCGCGCTTCTTCGCGGAGATCTGACGCTCGAGCTCGGCGAAGAGGTACGGCGGGACTGCGTCCAGGCGGCGCGCGAACCTCACAG
>JBKKAR010000020.1:0-7484 GCA_046714355.1 Gaiellaceae bacterium
GCGAGCGCCTGGAGCTTCACGTGCTCGAACCACGCGATCGGTGGCATCGTCCCGCGGTTCGAGGCCTGGAAGCCGAGCATGATCCCGACCCGCTTCGAGGGGATCCCGATGTCCGTGAACGCCCGGACCGAGTCGCGGAACCGGTTCCGAAGGGTCCGGCTCCCGGTCACCGTGCCCTGCCGGTGGATCAGTCGTCCGGTGAAGTAGACCTCCTGGACGAGGTTCGCGTAGTGCGATGCCTCGCGCCACCAGTTCCCCGCGTCGCCCTGGGTGTAGGGCTTGCTGGAGATGAGGATGAAGGGGCGGGCGCCGAGGTCGCGCAGCGTCTTCGCGAAGACGATGACGTTGTGCCGGTACTGGGCGTTGTTCGCCGTCCACGGGGTCGTCGTGCCCGCGCCGAAGAGCTCGTTGAGAGCCATCCAGGGATGCGCACAGTCGGCCGACGCGACCGCACGGTAGAAGATCCGGTGCGCCCAGTCGATGACCTCCTGCTCCGTCGTCGGCTTCGCCGGCGTTCCGACCCGGCTGTTCAGGTAGAGGTCGAAGTAGACGGTCTTCGCGCCGGCCGCGCGCAGTTTGGGCGGATAGATGAAGTTCGAGGCGGCTGCGACGACGCCGGGACGCGCGAAGCGGTACCAGAACGGCACGGAGCCGTCGGCGAAATCGACCCACGTCGTGCCGCTCGTGGGCAGCCCGCAGGGGTCGGCAGCCCGCGCCGGCTGGGCGGTGCCGGCGAAGAGCGTGATCGCTATGACCCCTGCGAGGAGGAGTTTCCTCACGACCCGCATGCTAGCCAGGCGGGCATTTCGGCCCCGTTACTACACTCGGCGGGAGTGGCCCGGCATCTGCGGACGATCCTCGTGCTGCTCCTACTCGTCGGGACGGCGGCGGCGTTCGTCGTCACGGAGGATCTCAAGCTCGAGTCGGACCCGATCGCGAGGCCCCGGATCACCGCGACCTTCTCGCCCATCTGCAGGTGCGAAAAGCAGACGGCGCAGATCGCGTTCAGGCTCAGGCAGCCGGACCGGCTGACGCTGACCATCCAGGACAATCGGGGGCAAGTCGTCCGCACCCTCCTCAGGAATGCCAGCTTCGGCCGGGGGAGCCACGAGTTCGGCTGGGACGGGCGCGACGATCGAGGGCAGGTGGTGGACGAAGGGAGCTACCGGCCGCGCGTCGAGCTCGACAAGCTCGGTCGCGCAATCGAGTTCCCGCGCGACATTCGGGTGGACACGACTCCGGCGCGGATCGAGATCACGCGACTGAACCCGCGCGTCATCTCCCCCGACAGCGATGGCCGCGCCGACGCGGTGACGCTTCGCTACGAGGTCAGCGAGCCGGCGCATGCCCTCCTGCTGGTGAATGGCCGACAGGAGATCGAGACGGCGCTCGGCAAGTCCACTGTCCGCTGGTCGCCGCGAGGACGTAAGCGAGGCACGTACAGCCTTTCGGTCGCCGCCGTCGACGCCGCCGGCAATCGCAACCGGCCGAGCGGCCCATTCTCCGTCCGGATCCGCTACGTGGACATCGCCGCGAAGATCATTCGCGCTCGCCCACGCGCGGGCTTCGCCGTCCGGGTCTCGACGGACGCGCAGCGCTACCTCTGGAGGCTCGGGCGTCGGCAGGGCTCAGCACGGGTTCGCATCCTCCGCCTTCGTGCGCCGGCCAGGCCCGGGCGCTACGCGCTCGTCGTTACCGTCGGCGGGCGCCGCGACTCGGCGCTCGTGGTGGTGCGCGGGCGGTGAGCGCGCGGCGGCTCCTGCTGCTCGTGGGCATCGCGGTCGCCGCGGTGGTGCCGGGCTTCTTCCTCGGCGTCTGGCTCCACGAGGAGAGCACGATCGACTACGTCCGAGGCTCGTCGACCGAGGAGTTCGTCACGACGGAGACGACCCAGTCCCCTGAGAGTCCGCGTCCGAGGAAGGTCGTGCTGCGGCTGCCCTGGCCAACCTACGGCCTGGACGTGCAGCGCACTCACGCGGCGGCGGACTTCAAGCTGCGGCCGCCGTACCGAACGCGCTGGAGCTTCAGCACTGGCCACGTCCTGGAGTTCCCGCCGTCGATTGCCTACGGACGGCTGTACGTGGCGCAGCAGCGAGGCCGGTTTTTCGCGCTTCACCACCGGACGGGAAAAGTCGTCTGGCAGCGCCGATTCAACCACTGCTCGGCGGCTTCCCCGACCGTCGCATACAGGGTCGTCTACCACGCGTGGATGCAGCCACTGCCCTGCAACCGCTACCCGCGAAACCAGCGTGGGCTGTTCGTGGCCATGGCGGCTCGCACGGGGAAGATCGTCTGGCGGTTTCACGCCGGGCCGTTCGAAACGACGCCCCTCGTGATCGGGAAGACGGCCTACGTCGGCTCCTGGGATCACAAGCTCTACGCGATCAACATCTACACGGGCAAGCCCCGCTGGACCTTCACGGCGGATCACGAAGTCAACAGCTCGCCCGCCTACAGCGGCGGCAGGATCTACTTCGGAACCGACGGCGGCAGCCTCTACGCGTTGAACGCGCGAACGGGGAGGGTCGTGTGGCGAGCGAGGGCGCTGCCCCGGTTCGGCCGCCGAGAGTACTTCTACGCGACGCCGACGCTCGCCTACGGACGGGTCTACATCGGCAATACCGACGGGACGCTCTACGCCTTCGGGGCTCGGACGGGCCGGCTCATCTGGGCACAGCGGGCCGGGACCTATATCTACACGGCGGCGGCGGTCTGGAGACAGCGCGTGTACGTCGGAACCTACGACGGGTACTTCATCGCGTTCGACGCCGCCACCGGTGACACCATCTGGCGGTACGCCGCCGCGTCGGCAATCCACGGTGCGCCGACCGTCATGGGCGGTCTCGTCTACTTCGCGACTTGTCCACGCTGCGGGCGAAACGCGTCTCGCTACGCGAAGCGCGGGCCGCGCGGCACCTGGGCCCTCAACGCACGCACGGGCAAGCTGGTGTGGTCCTTCCCGGACGGCGTCTTCTCGCCGATCATCGCGGACAGCGGCCGCGTCTACCTGTCCGGCCGGTCCCGGATCTTCAGCTTCGCTCCGGAGTCGACCGATCCGCCGGGTCCTGAGCCGCCAGCAAGAAAGCGACGAGCAAAGCGGTCAAAGGCCAGATCAGGTACGAGTTCTGGAAGACCCGCCCGAGGTAGAGAAGGCCAAAGATCGAAGCCGCGAAGCCCGCCGCGCCGATCCACAACCGGCGCGACTTCCACTGGGTCCACAGCAGCCATCCCGTGAACGGCAGCCAGAGGAGAACCGCGAGCGGCAGGAACGGGTAGGGGCCGAAGCGGTCGTCGAGGATCCCGACCTCGTAGAGGACGCCGGCCAGGCCGTAGCCGATGATCCTGTAGGTCTGGGCGCCGTAGGCAATCGTGTCGTCCCAGAGCGCGCCCGGGTCGGCGATCGCGAACGGGAGGATCCCGGCGACGACGATGCCTGCGGAGAGCGCTCCCGCCCGCCAGAGCAGCGGACGCGGGACGGCGCGCGTGAGCATCATCACGACGAGGAACGGGACTGCCACGAGCGCGAACTGCTTCAGCAGCACGGCGCCGGCGATGCTGGCCGCGGCGAGCAGGTGACGCGAGCGGGCAACGAGGGCGAACGAGAGGACGGTGAGCAGCACGCTCGGAGCGTCCGCCGTGCCGAACCAGGCCCCGCGGATCGCCAGCGGATTCGCGGCCAGCGCGGCGCCGGCCGCAAGCTTCCAGTGCAGCGGTGCATCGAAGAGGAGTGCGGCCCCGAAGAGCGCCAGGGTGCAGAGGAGGACGAACAGCCGGTAGTCGTCGAACGGGCTCGGAAGCAGCCGCCAGGCCGCCGCCGTGAGCGCCGTGCCGGGGAAGTAGGCGAAGTGGTCGAGCGCGACCTGCGGGATCTTCGGGTCGGCGCCGGCGGCGGGATACCAGCGCTCCAGCCCGGACCCGCGATAGTCGTGGCCGTACGGATTCTCGCCGTCGAGGACGAGCTCGCCCGCGAGATCGATCTGGTACGTCGAGTCGTTCACGTGGAGCCACGGCTGCGTCGAGTCGCGAAGACCGACCTGCAGGAAGGTGGCCGGAACGACCAGGAGACCCACGACGACGACCGAGACCGCGATCAGGAGGACGGGTCGCACGATCCGGAGCGCTAGGACAACGGCGGCGCACAGGACGACGAGGAGGCCGGCCAGGATCGCGCCGGCGCGCAGCAGCCCGACGTGCCAATGCCCGTCTGCCGCCCGGACGAAGTGCCGGAAGACGCCCTGTGGATCGGTCTCGCCCGAGGGGACCACGAACGGCCAGGCGTCCGAGCCGAGCTCCGGCACGTTGATGGCGACGATGAGCCCGAGGACGCCGAGAACGGCGGCGGCTTCGCGCCGGGTCAATTGACGCTCGGGATCGGGTCGGCTTTGACCTGCTCCGGCGTCGCCGGTTCGGTCTCCGGTTCGCGCACCTCCACCGGCACGGCGAGGTAGGCGGCGCCGACGCCGAGCGCGAGCCAGGTGATCGGGTCCTCGAAGAAGCCGCTGTAGGCAAGCGCGTGAGTGAAGAGCGCCAGCAGCACGGCCCCGATCGCGAGGCCGAGTGCGGGCCACGACCGGCGAAGGATCACTAGCATCCGGACAGCGCCGGCCAGAAGCAGCGCGTACAGCGCAAAGCCGGCTAGGCCGAGCTCGGCGGCGACTGTGAGCGGCGTCGTATGCGATACGAACCGGGCCTGTCTGGCGTCCCGCCCGGCCCCGAGCTCACGGCTCACCTTCGGCTGCGCACCGAGCCCAACGCCGATCAGCGGCTGCTCGCGCACGACGTCGATCGTCAGGTCCGCGCGCTGCCAGCGACCGCTCGTCAGCTCCCGGATCGACTTGTCTCGCGCCTGCACCGCGACGAAGCCGGCTGCGACGATGACGGCCACGGCGGTCGCTGCGGCGACCGCCCGCCGGGCGCTCCGGTCGCCGGCGAGGATCGTCACGGCTGCGGCCACGACGAAGAGGGCCGCCCAGCTCGACTGCGAGTACGAGAAGTAGAGACCCGCGAACATCAGTGCCATCAGCGCCGCCGCCGCGGCAACGTGGATCCTCCTCGCCCAGAGCAGGACGAGCAGCACGGCGAAACCGAGGACGACGTGGCGGCCATACAGGCTCGGGTCGGTGAAGAGCGACGTGACCCGGAAGAACGGCGAGTAGGCGTTGGCGACTTCGAGCTGCGGCCCGTAGAACAGCAGCTCCTTCGTCAGCTCCTGCCACAGACCGACGATTGCGAAGACCGAGGCGAGGCCGACGGCGATGGCGGCAAGCATTTTCGGCAGCCACGGCGCGAGCTCGCTGCGTGCCACGATCGCGACCATGGCGGCGAAGGGGAGCAGGAAGAACGCGAGCAGGTTGGCGCCGGCGTCGAGGTCCCGAGTCCAGAGCAGCGAGACCGACGCCAAGCCGAGGAACGTCGCCGTCGGCAAGGCGATCAGCCGCGGCGGAGCCGGGATCTCGTTGCGGCGCCACGCCCGGTAGAGGAACGCCGCCACCGACGCCGCCAGCACCCCGTACAGCGGGATCAACCGACCGAGCCTGCCTCCCTCGGCGACCGCGAAGAAGAAACGATGCTCGCGGTCGATGTCGAGGGGGAGGCGGAACGGCGCCGCCAAGACCAGCGCCGGGATCGTCAGCAGCGGGAAGCGGACGAAGACCGCGGCGGCCGCTGCCACGAGAGCCGCGCCTGCGACCCCGGCGGCCAGCACAGCCGGCGTGAGGAACTTGTCGAGCGCGTCAGTTCCGGCCATGGAGACGGCGAGCAGCGCCTCTGCGAGGCCGAGAAGCGCGAAGCCGCCCACCAGCGTCGACCGTCGACCGGCGAGGATCGCGAGCGCTACGCCGCCGGCGCCGACGATTCCCGCAAGCTCCGCCAGTCCCGCCTCATCCATCCCCGGAGCCGGATACTACGTCCCGCGTGATCACGAGCTGGCGCAAAGTGCTCGTTCTGGCGCCGCACACCGACGACGGCGAGTTCGGGTGCGGGGCGACCCTGGCGCGCCTGGTCGAGAACGGGACCGAGGTCCGCTACGTCGCATTCTCGATCGCCACGCGGTCGCTGCCCGAGGGTTTCCCGCCCGACACCCTCGCGCGGGAGGTGCGCGAGGCGACGGCGGAGCTCGGCATCCTGGAGTCCCAGCTGATCGTGCACGACTTCGAGGTCCGGACCTTCCCGGAGCACCGCCAGGAGATACTCGAGCTCCTGATCGCGCTCTGGGAGGACTGGAAGCCGGACGCGGTGCTCCAGCCCAGCCTGCGCGACATCCACCAGGACCATCAGGTGATCGCCGCCGAGGGTCTCCGCGCCTTCAAGCGGACGACGATCCTGGGCTACGAGATTCCGTGGAACAACTTCAACTTCGACTACCAGGCGTACATCGCCCTCGAGAAGGAGCATGTCGAGCGGAAGGTGCGGGCCCTCTCGAGGTACGAATCCCAGCAGCACCGCCGGTACTCCGACCCCGAGTACGTCTGGAACCTGTCGCGCATGCACGGGATCAACGTGAACAGGGAGTACGCGGAGGTGTTCGAGGTCTACCGCGTGGTGGGGTGACTGCGCCGAGGCGCAGCCGCCCGGGGTTTGGGCCGAGCTACGGCATCTCCACGGAGGAGGAGGGGATGCTGGAGTGGCGCTGGGCCGATCAGCGGCTGTCGGCTTCCCGCAACTACTGGGTCGCGTCGACAAGCCCCGACGGGCGTCCGTCCGTCTCTCCGGTGTGGGGAGTCTGGGTCGACGACGCCGTGTATTTCGGGACGAACTCGCGGTCTCGCAAGGCGCGGAACCTCGAGCGCGATCCAAGGGTGGTCGTCCACCTCGAGAGCGGCGACGACGTCGTCATTCTCCAACGCGAGGTCGAGAAGTTTGTCCTGACCGACGTGATCGCCGACGCCTACAACGAGAAGTACGACTACCGGCCGAACCCGGACGAGACCTCAGCCGAGGGTTGGTACCGCCTACGACCTCGCCGCGCGCTCGCCTGGCTGGAGCGCGACTACCCGAAGACGGCGACCCGCTTCGACTTCGACCGGAGGGCCGGATAATGCGGCCGGTGGCGCCGCATCCTGTCCGGCTCAGCGTTGAAGACGACCTGCACCGCTCGCGACTGACGGTCTTCTTCCGACTGCTCCTCTCGATCCCCCACCTCATCTGGCTGTGGTTCTGGTCGATCGTCGCGGTGGTCGCCGGGATCGTGAACTGGCTGGTGACGCTCATCGCCGGCCGGTCGCCGGCTGGGCTCCACCGTTTTCTGAGCGCGTACGTCCGGTACTCGACGCACGTTCTCGCCTATGTCCTCCTCGCGGCCAACCCGTACCCAGGGTTCACCGGGAGCCCTGGCTACCCGGTGGATCTCGAGGTCGAAGGGCCGCAGCCGCAGCGGCGCCTCGTGACGGCTTTCCGCTTGATCCTCGCGCTGCCGGCCTTGCTCCTGGCGATCGCGTTCGTTGGAACATCTGGGCCGAGCGGCGGGGAGTACGGTCAGGCGAACG
>JBKKAR010000021.1:0-3760 GCA_046714355.1 Gaiellaceae bacterium
GACGAGGAGACGCTCTCGAAGACGGTGATCTTCGACAGCGAGGCACTGAACAACCAGGACTACCTGGAGAAATGGCAGTCCTTGATCGGCGCGTGAACTCGCTGCGCCGTCAGGTTCCTGGGGCGTCGGTCAGTGTGCCGGGCCGGAAAGCACAGTATTCCGATACGGGCCCGGAGAGCCCGGTGCGCTGAGCGGCGTCAGTCGTCCGCGGAGCCCGGCTCTGCCGGGCGGGAGCGGTCGACGGCCAGGGGCCTGACGTTGTCCTGGTTTCATCGGCATAAAGGGCTGACTCCATATCTGCTGCTGGCCCCTGGGCTGGCGTGGTTGGCGGCGTTCTTCCTCGTCCCACTCGGGTTTCTCGCCTACCAGTCGCTCCAGGCCGGCACCTTCGACTTCGGCTACTCGTTCTCGTGGGAGCTCTACAACTACTGGGACGCGATCTCCCGCTACCGCGAGCACCTGATCCGGTCGTTCCTGTACGCCGGGCTTGCGACGGTGATCGCGCTCGTCGTCGCCTATCCCCTCACGTACTGGATCGCCTTCCGCGGCGGGCGCTGGAAGAACTTCTTCCTGCTCCTGATCATCGCGCCGTTCTTCGTCACCTACCTGATCCGAACCCTGGCCTGGCAGACGATTCTCGCGGACGAGGGCACGGTCGTCGGCGTCCTGCGCGACCTGCACCTCCTCGAGCCCGGCGGCCGGCTGCTCGCCACCTCGACGGCGGTCGTCGCTGGAATCACCTACAACTTCCTGCCCTTCATGGCGCTGCCGCTCTACGTGGCGCTGGAGCAGATCGACCCGCGACTGATCGAGGCGGCACAGGACCTCTACGCGAGCCGCTGGAAGGCATTCTTGCGCGTGACGCTTCCACTCTCGCTCCCCGGCGTCTTCGCCGGAACGCTCCTCACTTTCATCCCTGCCGCAGGCGACTTCATCAACGCCCAGCTGCTCGGGACCCCCAAGCAGCACATGATCGGGAACGTCATCCAGTCGAAGTTCCTGGAGCTGATCGACTACCCTGCGGCCGCCGCCCTTTCCTTCGTGCTGATGGCGATCATCCTCGTCGGCGTCATCACCTACAGCCGAATTCTCGGCTCGGAGCGCCTGACGGGATGAGCTTCGCCCTCGTCCGGCGCCACGCGCTCACCGTCTACGCGATGGCGGCTTTCGGCTACCTGCTGCTCCCGATCGCGGTGGTGATCGCATTCTCTTTCAACGACCCGAAAGGCCGGTTCAACTACACCTGGCAGGGCTTCACGCTCGACCACTGGCGCAACTGGGACGGGGTCGCGGGCCTGCGGGACTCGATCGTGCTGTCGATCGAGATCGCCGCAATCTCGAGCATCCTCGCGACGGCGCTCGGAACCCTGATCGCGCTCGCCCTCGTCCGCCACCGGTTCTACGGTCGGGGCCCGACGAACTTCCTGATCTTTCTCCCGATGTCGACACCGGAGATCGTCCTCGGCGCGTCGCTGCTCGCGCTCTTCCTGAACCTGCAGTTCGCGACCGGATTCACGACGATCGTGATCTCCCACATCATGTTCAACATCAGCTACGTCGTCGTGACGGTGAAGGCCCGGCTCGTCGGCTTCGACCGGCACCTCGAGGAGGCGGCGATGGACCTGGGCGCCAACCAGTGGACGACCTTCCGGAAAGTGACGCTGCCGCTGATCGCCCCGGGCATCCTGGCGGCGCTGTTCCTCACCTTCGCCCTGTCAGTCGACGACTTCGTGATCACGTACTTCAACGCCGGCTCGGAAGTGACGTTCCCGCTCTTCGTTTGGGGCGCCGCCCGCGTCGGCGCGCCGCCGCAGGTGAACGTCATCGGAACGGCGATCTTCGCCCTGGCGCTCGCCGCGATGGCGGCGAACGTCCTCCTCCAGACCCGGCGCGCCCGGCAAGCGAAAGGAGCCGCATGAACCACACCGACCTCCAGCAGGCAGCTCGAGACCACCTCTGGCTCCATTTCACCCGCATGGGCGGCTACAGAGACGGCGAGATCCCGATCATCGTCCGGGGCGACGGCTGCTACCTCGAGGACTCGAAGGGGAAGCGGTACCTCGACGCACTCGCCGGGCTCTTCGCGGTCAACGTCGGCTACGGGTTCGGTGACGAGATCGGCAAGGCGGCGCACGAGCAATTGAAGGAGCTGCCCTTCTACACGAACTGGTCGTACGCGCACCCACGTGCGATCGAGCTGGCCGCCACGGTCGCCGAGCTCGCGCCGGGCGACCTGAACCGCGTCTTCTTCACCTCGGGCGGCTCCGAGTCGGTCGAGTCGGCATGGAAGCTCGCGCGGCAGCACTACGCCGCCCGCGGAGAGCCCCAGCGCCGCTGGAAGGCGATCGCGCGCAACGTCGCCTACCACGGGACAACGATGGGAGCCCTGTCCATCAACGGGATCCCGGCCCTGCGCGAGCCGTTCGAGCCGCTGGTGCCAGGGGTCGACCACGTCAGGAACACGAACCGCTACCACCGTCCGGCAGAGGAGACGGAGGAGGACTTCACTGCGCTGCTGCTCGAGGAGCTCGAGCACACGATCGACGCGGCCGGGCCTGGCTCGGTGGCGATGGTGATCATGGAGCCGGTGCAGAACGCCGGGGGCGCGTTCACGCCGCCCGCGGGCTACTGGCGCGGCGTCAGGGAGATCTGCGACCGCTACGACATCCTCCTCTGCGCCGACGAGGTGATCACGGCCTTCGGACGCCTGGGCCACTGGTTCGGCTCGGATCGCTACGACATCCGCCCGGACCTCGTGACGATGGCGAAGGGGCTCTCCTCGGCCCATGCAGCCATCGGCGGCGTCATCGCGACCGACCGGGTGATGGAGCCGTTCCTCCAGGGCTCGTCGATATTCACGCACGGGATCACGTTCGGCGGCCACCCGGTCATGTGTGCGATCGCGCTGAAGAACATCGAGATCATGAAGCGGGAGCGGATAGTCGAGCACGTCAAGGAGAACGAGGACCGGTTCCGCGACACGCTCGCGCAGCTGCTCGAGCTTCCGATCGTCGGCGACCTCCGCGGGACGGGCTTCTTCTACGCGCTGGAGCTCGTGAAGGACAAGGAGACCCGAGAGACCTTCTCGGACGAGGAGTCGGAATGGCTGCTCCGCGGCTTCCTCTCCAAGCGGCTCTTCGAAGCCGGCCTGATCTGCCGGGCGGACGATCGCGGCGATCCGGTGATCCAGATCTCCCCGCCGCTCGTCGCCGGGCAGGAGGAGTTCGACAAGATCGCTTCGATCCTCGGTGAGGTCCTCAGTGAGGCCTGGGCCGAGCTGGAGAAGGGCCGAGGCCGAGAGCTAGCGAAGGCGTAGCTCGAAGTACGTCGTGCCGTGGACGGGATTGGGGCGGTAGGCCTCGATCTCCTCGAAGCCGAGTGACCGGTAGAGGCTCCGCGCGGCCTCCATCGTCGGGAGCGTGTCGAGCCGCATCAGCCGGTAGCCGGCGTCGCGGCCTGCGTCGACGATCGCCTCGGCGAGCCGACGGCCGAGGCCGGAGCCCTGGAACGCCGGCCGCACGTAGAGCCGCTTCATCTCGCAAACCTCGGGCTCGTACTGCCGGAGGGCGACGCAGCCGGCGGGCTCGTCTTCCTCGAGTGCCAGGAGCAAGCGACCGGCCGGCGGTGCGTACTCGCCCGGAAGCTCGCGCAGCTCACGCTCGAAGTCCTGGAACGCGAGGTCGACGTCGAGCGACGCAGCGTACTCCTCGAAGAGCCGGCGGACGGCGGGGAGCTCGTGCTCCGCGTGCCCGTCGAGGAT
>JBKKAR010000022.1:0-5399 GCA_046714355.1 Gaiellaceae bacterium
TGTTCTGGGTGTCGCCGATGTAGTTGAAGAGCCGACCCTCGTCCCAGTCGTACGCCGTCCACGCCCAGCCCCGCCCGGCCATGCCTGTCGCCTTGAGGTCGGCCTGCCAGGCCGAGGCGGACCCGAAGTCGCGCTCGACGAGCTGCGCGAAGGCTCCGTCGGGATCGCCGCCGTCGCCACCGAGGTGCTCGAAGTAGATCTCGTGGTTCTTGATCCCGCCGATCGCGAAGGTCAGGTCGACCTTCAGGGCGCGAAGGTCCGAGTAGACCTGGTTCGCCGACGAGAGGTCGACGTCGGCGAGCTTGCCGAGGATCTCGTTCCGCTTCGCAACGTAGCCCTGGTACAGCTTGTAGTGCGCCTCGACGGCCTCGCGTGAGATGCCGTCCAGCTCGTGGAGGCGCGGCTTCAGCTCGCGCGCGGTGATCTCGTAATTAGCAAGCGTCGACAAGGGCTCTCCTTTGAGAAGGGACGTCGGGCCGGCGGCAGCATACCGCCGGCCCCGAGACGTCTTACTGCCCTATCGCTTGGTAACGACGATGGTCCGGCTGTGGCTCCAGATGTAGCCGGTGCCGGCCTGGTTCGTCGTCAGAAAGACGCGCAGAAGGTGCCGGCCGCGCGGCAGGTTCATCTTGAACCGCCTGGCGCCCGAACCACCGAGCACGACCTTCTTGCGGTTGACCCACTGGCCCAGGCTCGACCGCCGCTGGACGTAGACGTAGCGACCCGCGAAGGAGCGACCCGCCTTGACCGAGGTTACGAAATACGGGCTTCGACGAATCAGCGTCACCCGAGGACGCACGCCCACCAGGGCGACGGCGCTCTGCCGCGACCCCCACCTTGCGTAGTACTCGCTGAGTACCTGGGGCACGTCCTGATAGTCATACGTGCCGGACGAGGTTGTGACGTCCGCCGCCTTGACGAACGAGGTCTGTCCGAACGGCCGCTCCCAGATCTGGACGACCTGGCCGGTCGCACCGGACGAGATGGCCCCGGTCAACCGAACCCCGGCTCCGAAAAACACGGCCGGGGCCGAGGCTGCGATCGTCACGGACGGCGGCGGCCCCTGGACGACGATCGTCCCCCGCTCGGTCGGCTCGAGCGCGTCCCGGTATCGGTACGTGCCCGACGTGGTGAACAGTTTCGTGTAGTTCTGCTTCGGCTTCAGTACGGGTGATGCGAAGAGCCCGTTGTCGGCGACGACCTGATGATCGGTCGTGTCGTCGTTGCGCCAACGGATCGAGTCACCCGTCTGAATCGTGCGTGTCGCCGGATCGAAGCCGGCGGGCTTGATCGCCACGACCCGCGTTACCGCCGCAAGAGCAACTGCTGCTCCCACGACGAGCGCGAGGATCGAGACGCCAAGCAGTAGTGCTTTTCTCATGTGTTGCGAACCCCCCTTGAATAGAGCGCTACCGCACCCAAATCGACGCCGGAGGCCGCAGAAAGTTGCCTGTCCAAAAGAACTCCTTACAGTTCTTCCCGTTGTGCGCGCTCTCGTAACCGGCGGAACGGGCCGAGTTGGTTCGGCGATCGCCGCGCGCCTCGAAGCCGAAGGCTGGGAGGTGTTCGCGGCGGGCAGAGTGCATGGCGACATCTCCGAGGTCGAAACCGCCCGGGCCGTGGTTTCTACGGCGGCCGAGGAGCTCGGAGGCCTCGACCTCCTCGTCCACGCAGCGTCGGACGGCTTCCGTCCCAAACCGATCGAAGAGGTGACCGAGGGAGACTGGGACTCCGCCTTCGGGGCTACCGCGAAGGGCGGCTTCTTCGTCACGCAGGCCGCTGCGCCACTCCTCCGAGGAGAAGGCGGCGGAGTCGTGATCATGATCGAGGACGTGATGGGGCTCCAGCCCTGGCCGTCCTTTGCTCCGCACAGTGCCGCCAAGGCGGCCTTGTCGATGCTCACGAAGGTCTTCGCGCGGGCCCTCGCGCCCGAAGTCCGCGTTTGCGGGATTGCGCCTGGACCCGTGGCGTTCGAGCCGGAGCAGGTCGAGCGCCGGGCCGCCGAGTCTCTGCTCGGCCGGATCGGTAGCCCGAAGGACGTCGCCGACGCGGTGATCTATCTCGCCGGCGCGGAGTTCGTCACGGGCGCGACGCTGGTGATAGACGGAGGACGCCTCCTTCAAACTGCCCGCGGCTCCAAACCGTAGAACCAGTCGATGACCGTCTTCGCTGCCGCCGCGCGCGGCTTGCCCTCCGTGCGGGCACACGCCAACATGTCCGTCTTGTCGTACTCAGACGTCAGCGACAGCGACCTGATCCAGCTCGTCGGCTCGGGCGACCGCGGTGCGTTCGAAGCGCTCTACGGTCGCTACGCGAGGCCCGTCTTCGGCCTCGCGCTGCGCCGGCTCGGGGACCGCGGCCGCGCGGAGGACGCCGTGCAGGAAACGTTCGCTTCCGTCTGGCGGGCGGCCCGGTCCTACCGGCCGGAGCGGGGACCGGGATCCCCCTGGCTTTACGCGGTGGCCCGGAACGCGATCGTGGACAACGGGCGAGCGCGACGCGAACCCCCGGTGGACACCCCTGACGAGGTCGCAGGGGACGCGGGGCCGGCAGATCGCGCCGAGTCGGCCTGGATCGCCTGGCGTGTACACAGGGCGCTCGCGGAGCTGCCGGGTGGCGAGCGGCAGGTCATCGAGCTCGCCTACTGGGGCGGCCGTTCCCAGAGCGAGATCGCGGAGCTGTTGGGGATTCCGCTCGGAACCGTGAAGACCCGAACTCGAAGCGGGCTCTCACGGTTGTCCGCGCTGCTGGAGGATGTCCTGTGAACCGGCCGCCCGACTTCGGCGAGCTCATCCACGGCGTCGACGATCCGGACGAACGCGCTCGGCTGCACCGCGTGCACGAGCTGCTGACGGCGACCGAGGCGCCGCCCGAGCTGTCGTTCGACCTCGAGACGCCACCGCCGGCGGCCGCGCATCTGTGGTCGCGTCCGCACCGCCGGAAGCTGCGACCTCGGCTCGTTCTCACTGCCGCCGTCCTCCTCACGACGTTCGCCATCGGCTATCTGACGGGCTCGGCCGGTGGCCCGAGCGACGAGCGGACTCGCTACGCCCGGACGATCACGCTCACGAGCGACAGTGGTGCGAAGGGCGCCATCGGCCTCGGAACCCGAGACTCCAACGGGAACTGGCCGATGATCTTGACCGTGACGGGCCTCGAACCACTCCGCGACGGCGACTACTACCGCCTCGCGCTCACCAAAAAGGGCGACCCGATCGTCACGTGCGGCACCTTCAACGTCTCCGAGGGCCGGACGACCATCCGCTTGACGGCCGCGTACAACCTGAAGGGGTTCGACGGCTGGGTCGTCACCCTGTGGGACGCCGAGACCCACGACGAAGTGCCCGTGCTCTCGGCGAACCGGGTCTAGCGAGGCTAGGGGCTGAGTCGACCCGAGTCGACGAACGCCTGGTAGGTCACGGGCATTCGCTCGGCGAGGAACTGCTCGCACGCTTCGGCGTAGCGTCTGATCTCGCGCTGGGCCGACTCCGAGTTCCGCAGTGACAGGAAATTCATCAGGGCCCGGGCGTTGACCGTCCAGTAGAACTCGGTGTAGGCCCCGACCGGGAGCACGGCTCGGGCCAACTCGCGCGCGACACCCTGCTCGACGAGCCGCTCGTACGCCGAGAAGGCCGCCTCGTAGACGGCCCGCAGCTCTTCGCGCGTCGTCTCGGCGACGTCGGCGTCCACCGTCTCGAACGAGTACGCGCCCGGCTTCCCGACCTGGCTGCGGACGTCCTCCGGCTCGGGGACGTAGAAATCGTCCGTCGCCCTTGCATAGCGCATCGAGAACTCGTTGAAGGAGCCGATCCGGTGTCGGAACCACTCCCGGGCCACGAAGATCGGCGTCCGGATGTGGAACCGGAACGAGTTGTGCTCGAACGGCGTGCCGTGTCGCTCCCGCATCAGAAAGCGGATGAGGCCGGCGTCGGATTCGTCCATCTCCCCTTTGTGCTTCGCGAAGCTGACCCGGGCGCCGTTCACGACCGAGAGGTCGTCGGCCATAGCGTCGTCCAGCCGGACGAACCCGTGGTCGAGGACCGGGATCGAGCCCTGAGCTATCACTTCCGGGGTGACCGCCACGCCGCTGAGTGTAGAGGGGCCGTATGTCGGCACGTCCGGCTGGTCGTACCCGTCCTGGAAACCGGGCTTCTACCCGCCCGAGACGAAGCCAACGGAGTTTCTGCGCCACTACTCAGAGCGTTTCCGGACTGTCGAGCTGAACACGACCGGCTACCGGCTTCCGGCGGAGCAGCAGTTCGAGCGCTGGGCCGGCCAGACGCCGCCGGGCTTCCGCTTCGCCCCGAAGCTCAACGCGTACACCCGCGACCTGACGACGTTCGAGGAGCGCGTTCGGCGGCTCGGCGACCGGCTCGGGCCGATCCGCGTCGTGGTCGGATCAAAACGGGACGACGGGCTGCTCCACCTGATGCTCGGCTCGCTCGATCCCATCCTCCAGCTGGCCTTCGACTTCCGCCACGACTCCTGGGAGGGCATCGAGAGCAAGCTGCCGCCGAACGCGGTGCGGGTGAACGACCTCGAAGCAGCTGCGCCCTTCCGGTATCTCCGCTTCCGCGACCCGCCTTACGACGACTCGGCGCTTCGGAGCTGGGCCGGGAAGATTCGGCCGCTCGCCGCCGACGGGATCGACGTCTACTGCTATTTCCGCCACGAGGACGAACCGACGGCGCCGCAGTACGCGGAGCGGTTTCTGGAACTGAGTTCCGGGTAGTCCCAGGCCTACTCGAATCAAGGAGGACCCATGGCTGAGCTGACTCAGTTGGACGCCAAGATCGCCGAGGTGATCGGCCTCGCGCAGGCCGCCCAGGGCGCAACCGAGAAGATCTCGGGGCTCGTCGAGGACGACGAGATCAAGCAGACGCTCGTGAAGATGAAACAGGAGGCGGTCGAGACCGAGGAGCGCACGACGCACGTCGCCGAGAACCTCGACGGCAAGAAGACCGCGATCCTCGAGAAGGCTCGCGAGACCAAGCAGGAGGCGACCGAGATGATGTCGACCTACCTGGGTGACGACGCCGACGGGCTCGACGGCCTCGAGTTCCTGACGATGGCCGAGGCGGGCGAGGTCGGCCACTGGCAGATCCTCGGGACGATGAACCAGAAGGCCGGCAACTCGGAGCTGCAGGAAGTCATCGAGTGGGTGACCCCGATCCAGGAGCGCCACTTCCAGCAGACGCTCAAGGGCTCCCTCAAGCTCGCGGCCGAGGAAGACCCCAACGAGCCAGCCTAGGGCTTCGTCGCTCTGACTACGAGGCGGGTCTCTCGGTAGAGAGGCCCGCCCCCTCGCCCCGTCCAGGTCTCGTCGGGTGTGCCGGAGTTCAGCTCACCTTCTTGAGGAACCCGAGAGCCTGCTGGTTCCAGGGGACGCGGTGAGTCAC
>JBKKAR010000023.1:0-7543 GCA_046714355.1 Gaiellaceae bacterium
TTGATTTCGAGGATCTTGTACTTGAGGGCCTTGCCGCGCGGAGTCGTGACCTCGACGGTCTCACCCTTCTTCTTGCCGAGAATCGCCCGCCCGACCGGCGACTCGTTCGAGAGCTTCTGCTCCGACGGGTTCGCCTCCGCGGAGCCGACGATGTGGTACTCGACCGTCTCCTTGGCGGCGACATCGCGCAGCCGCACCTTCGAGCCGACGCTGACTACGTCCTTGCTGATCTCCTTCTTGTCGATCACGCGCGCCGCCAGCAGCCGCTCCTCGAGCTGCATGATCCGATGCTCGAGCATCGCCTGCTCGTTCTTCGCGTGGTCGTACTCTGCGTTCTCGCTGATGTCCCCGAACTCGCGCGCGATGCGGATGCGGTCCGCAACTTCCCGGCGCTTGTCGGTCGAGAGATGCTCGATCTCGTCCTTCAGCTTCTGGTAACCCTCCGGAGTGAGGATCACTTCCTTCACGTGAATGGCCTCCTTGACCCAAAAAAAGCGCGGCCCAGAGGCCGTCGCTGCAGCGGCGCATGGTAGCGGCGGTTCAGGACGCCGTCAAACCCCGTGAGCTACATTTTTCCCGCAATATGCAGGTGAATCTTCGCTCACCGTGGCGAATCGGGCCGGTCGAGATCCCGACGCGTGTCGTTCTCGCGCCGATGGCGGGCGTCAGCGTCCAGGCCTTTCGCCGCCAGGGCCGCCGCTACGGGGCCGGGCTCGTCTGCTCGGAGATGGTCAGCTGTGCCGGCTTGGAGCACCGAAACGAGCGGACGCTCGGGTATCTACGGATCGCCTCCGACGAGCATCCGCTCGCTGTCCAGATCTTCGGCTCGGACCCCTCGACGATGGCCGAGGCTGCGCGAATGGTGGAGGCGGCCGGCGCCGACCTCGTCGACATCAACTTCGGCTGCCCGGTCAGGAAGGTGACGAAGACCGGCGCCGGCGCGACGTGCCTGGACGAGCCCGAGCGTGCGGCGGCGATCGTCCGGGCCGTCGCCGACGCAGTCTCCGTTCCGGTGTCGGTGAAGATGCGGCGCGGCCTCGAGAATGGCTCGCGCGCCTGCCTCGACGTCGGCCCGCGTCTGGTCGACGCCGGCGCCGTGACCCTCACGCTCCACCCTCGCTCCGCGAAGCAGATGTACACGGGCGAGGCCGACCACTCGCTGACCGCCGAGCTCGTCGAGCTCGTCGGCGTCCCGGTGATCGCGTCGGGAGACGTGACCTCACACGCGCGCGCCCAGGCCGTCCTTGCGACGACCGGAGCCGCCGCGGTCATGGTCGGCCGCGCCGCCCAGGGAAACCCGTGGGCGATCCGCGAGATCCTCGGCGAGGGCGGCGAGCCGACCCGCGAGGAGGTCGTCGCGGAGCTCGTCCTCTTCATGCGCGAGACGGTTCGGGAGCTCGGCGAGCACCGCGCGACGAGCTTCCTGAAGAAGTTCTACGGCTGGTACCTCGGACGCGGCCGCTTCCCACGCCCGTTCAAGCAGGAGCTCGTGGAGCTGGAGACGCTGGAAGCGGTCGAGGATCGCCTGCTCACCGCCGCTCCGGGCGCGCACTTCGTCCTGGCAAGGCTCGAACACGAGCATCCGCGCCTCGAAGAGGTCGAACTGGATCTGCCGATCTCGATTTACGGGGGCGGATAACGGGAACAACCATCTCGACCTCGAGAAAGGGGTGAACGAGATGGCTGATACAACGGACACCAGCGAGACGCGGGTCGACGAGAAAGTCGACACCGCGAGACCGATCGAGACGCGCACCGAGCAGTCGACAACCACTGCCGACCCGTACGCGGGAATCCACGCCGCGCGCGAGCGCTTCGGTGGGATCGACATTCCGGCGAGCCTCGTCGGGATGCTCACGGCGCTCTCGACCGTGCTGATCCTGGCCGGGCTCGTCGGCGCCGCGATCGGCGTCGTCGGGTACCAGACCGGCCTGGAGGAGAACGCGGAGGACCTGTCGATCGGGAGCCTGATCGGCGGCGTGGCGATCCTCTTCGTCGCCTACCTGATCGGCGGCTGGGCGGCCGGAAGGATCGCCCGCTACGACGGAGCCCGCAACGGCTTCGCAACGGGAATCTGGACGCTCGTCTTCGCAGCGATCCTCTCGGCGCTCGGCGCCTGGGCCGGGGCGGAGTACGACGTGTTCCAGAACGTCCAGCTCCCGCAGTGGTTCGACCGCGATGCGCTCACGACGGCCGCGATCGCAAGCGGGATCGGCGCGATCGCAGCGATGTTCATCGGCGGAATCATCGGCGGAATCTGGGGCGAGCGATACCACCGCCGCGCCGACGCGACGATCGCGGACACCCGAACCGAGAGCGTTCGCACCGACGAGCGGGTCGAGGAGCCGCGCGTCTAGCAGCAGTAGGGGCGGCGTGAGTCGCCCCTACTGATTTCTCTCCCAGAGGATGCGAAGCCCTTCGAGGGTGAGGAAGGGGTCGACGCGCTCGATCGTCCTCGCGTGCGGCGCGATCAGGTCGGCGAGTCCGCCCGTGGCGATCGCGCGCGCCTCGGCTCCGAGCTCCGCGCGGATCCGGGTGACGATCTCGTCCACCTGGCCCGTGAAGCCGTAGACGAGACCGGACTGGAGGCCGGAGGCCGTCGTCTTGCCGATGACCGCGGGCGGCGTGGAGAAATCGATCCGGAACAGCCGGGCCGCACGAGCGAAGAGCGCATCCATCGAGACCTCGATCCCCGGTGCCAGGACGCCTCCGACGTACTCGCCGTCCGAGGAGACCACGTCGAAGTTCGTCGACGTCCCGAAGTCGACGACGATCGACGGCGCGCCGTAACGCTCGAGGGCCGCGACGGCATTCGCGATCCGATCGGGCCCCACCTCGCGCGGATCGTCGTAGCGGATCGGGATGCCGGAGCGCGTGCCCGGTCCGACGACCAGGATGGGGGCATGGGCCCAGCGCTCGGCGAAGTCTTCGTACGACCGGACGAGCGCGGGCACGGACGAGGACAGGCTGATGCCGTCGACAGCGTCGAGATCGAGCAGGCCGGTGAGGAGCACGCCGAGCTCGTCGCCGGTCCGTTCGCCCTCGGTGGCTACACGCCAGTGCTCGCCGAGCTTGCCGTTCTCGAACAGCCCGAAGACTGTTTGGGTGTTCCCCGCGTCGACTGTGAGAAGCATGGGCTAGGGGCTGACGTCTCCGGCGTGGCGGTCGTGGTGCGATGCCGGAGGGGACAGTGTTTCTAACACGGCCCCGGAAGGCAGCGTGCCGCGACCGCCGCGAGGCAGCCTGGAGAGCCGGGCCTTGCCCGGGTCGGACGGCTGCCGGCCGGTGGCGTCAGCTATTCGTCGTCGCGGAGCGGCTCGCCTAGGCGCTCTGCGAGAGACTCGGCAGTGAGCTTCGGCTCCTCGCCCTCGCCGCGAAGCTCCTCCACCGTGACGTCGCTCGACGTGTAGACCTCGGCGCGGGGAATCATGCGGGTGGGGCGGTTCTTGTCCCAGACCCAGACGTCCTCCATGCGCAGGTGGAAGAACGGGTAGCTCGGCTGTGGGATGTAGCGCAGGTCGAGCGTGTTGCAGAGGTAGGTCGCGTCCTGGGTGAGGACGCAGTACCGGAACAGGCTGAAGACGGCCGTGTACTCCTTCTTCAGCTGAAGCTCGAGCTCAGCCTCGAACTCGTCGAGCTCGTCGAGGTGCGACATGGTGCCTAGTGTAGCCCTGCCATCAAAGCCCGAACTGGGCCCAGGCCCGGGACGACCAGTTCGGGATCGAGCTCCGCGAGGGGCTCCAGCACAAATGCCCGCTCCGCCATCCTCGGATGTGGGATCAGAAGGCCCGGCTCGTCGACCACGGCGTCGCCGTAGAGCAGGAGGTCAAGGTCGATCGTCCGGGGGCCGAACCGGGGGCCGTCGCGCACGCGTCCGAGCTCGCGCTCGACGGCGAGCATCCGCTCGAGCAGCTCGCGGGGAGGGAGGTCGGTCTCGAGCGCGGCGGCGCCGTTCAGGAACCTCGGCTGGTCGAGGTAGCCGACCGCGTCGGTCTCTCGAAGCGAGGAGACGCGGACGACCTCGATCTCCTCCTCGGCGTCCAGACGATCGAGGGCCGTGCGGATCGTCGCCTCCCGATCGCCGAGGTTTGCTCCGACGCCGATGTAGACCAGCATTTCGCCGCTATCGTTGCGCGTATGCGTCGACTCGGGGTCGTCTTGGCGTTGCTCTTCGTGGCTGCGCCAAGTCCGGCGCAAGCAGCTCCCGCTGCCCGGGTGCCGACGAGTCGTGAGATCACCGCGCTCGAACGCTACGGCCATTCGATGGTCGGCGTCCGGGCCGATGCGCGCGCGGAGCGCCTGCTCGCCGCGAACGGCGGGACGATCGTGGCGCCCGACCTCCACATCTGGCGTCTACCGAGCGGGACGGCGCAGCGGCTGATCCCGCGCCTGCGCGCGCTCGGAGCGCTCCGGTTCGCCGAGCCCGACAGGCCGGTCTCGCGGGAGGGACACCTCGAGGGCGGCGACCCGCTTGCAACGCCCGCGCAGGCCTGGCACCTCTACCGGATCGGCGCGGACAAGGTGGAACCGCCCGGCCCGGGCGTCCCGCTCACCGTGATCGATTCCGGCCTCGACACCAACCACATGGAGTTCCGGGCGCGGCCGAACACCTTCGTCCTGAACGAACAGCAGGTCGACCTCACGAGCGACGAGTATCACGGGACGATCGTTGCCTCGACGGCGGCGGCGCCGACCGACACCCTGGGCACGGTGGGCGTCTACCCCCAGGCCGTGCTGCGCGCCTTCGACCTCTGGTTCCTGTCCGAGTCGATGATCGTCCAGGGGATGAGCCGGGCGGTGGCGGCAGGCACGGGCGTCATCAACCTCAGCCTCGGTGGTGACGAACCTTCGCGCGCAATGTACGAGGCGACCATCAACGCATTCGGGCGGGGCACCATCGTCGTCGCCGCCGCTGGGAACGAACGCCTCCGCGAGGACCCACCGATCTTTCCGGCCGGCTTCCCGCATGTGCTCACCGTGGGCGCGACGAACCAGATCGACGAGCCGTCGGAGTTCTCGAGCACGAGCGCCGCCGTCGACCTGGCCGCGCCCGGGGAGCTGATCCCGTGGCAGCACCCGACCGATCCGGCGATGTACGGCACGGTGAACGGAACGAGCTTCTCGTCACCGATGGTGGCCGCAGCGACCGCCTGGGTCTGGACGGCGCGACCCGGGATCGAGAAGACGCAGCTCTTCGACCTCATGCGCTACTCCGCCCGCGACATCGGACCCGAGGGCGTCGACAAGCGGACCGGCTGGGGGCTCCTGGACATCCCCCGCGCCCTCACTCGCGCTCTGCCGCCGATCGACCCCATGGAGCCAAACGACGACGTCGACCACGTGAAGGCCCACGGCATCTTCCGCTTGGCGGCCCGCCCGCTGACCGCACCCGGCCGCAGACGGGCGACCCTCCGGGCTCGCCTCCACCGGACGGAGGACCCCGACGACGTCTACCGCTTCTGGGTGCCCAGCGGGCGTGTCGTGAGCGCGCGGGTGCGGCCGACGGCCAACGTGACGGTGCTCGCCTGGCGGACTGGCACGCGGAGCGTCTTCGAGCGGGGTGCTGCGCGGCGCCGCGACCTGATCACGGCAAGCGCGCGCCCAGGCGGGCGTCTCGAGACGGTGCGGATCGAGAACACAGGCACGCGCGGCTACTACGCGTACCTCGACGTCCTCCCGGCGCGCGGCGTCCGCTCGGCCCAGTACTCGCTCGAGATCAGCTCTCGCGCACTGCAGTAGCCGCGGAGTACTCGACCGCGAGCCCCGCGGGCGCGATACCGGGCTTTCGCACCCGGACGGTGACCCGCTCAGCCGGAAAGCGCGCCGCCAGCTCGTCGGCGACGGCGGTGGCGAGCGCCTCGATCAGGCGGAACTCGCGCCCGTCCGACACGTCACGCACGCATGCCGCGACGGCGCGGTAGTCCACCGTGGCCTGGAGATTGTCGAGCCGCGGCTCGGCGACGTCGAGCGCGACGTCGTAGAGGTAGACGCGTCCTTGCTCGCGCTCGTCGTCGTCCACCCCGTGGCGGCCGAAGACCTCCAGCCCGACGAGCTCGACGATCACCCCACCACCGCCTGGGCCGCCGTGAGGGCCTCGACGTGCTCCTTGACGTCGTGCACGCGCAGGATCGTCGCCCCACGCTCGTAGGCCGCAACCGCCGCGGCGATGCTGGCCGAGAGCGGGCCCGTTTTCGCCTCCGGATCGCCGAGGATCCTCCCGAGCGAGCTCTTTCGCGAGAAGCCCACGACGACGGGCCGCCCGAGGGCGCAGAGCTCGTCCAGCCGGCGCACGAGCTCGAAGTTGTGCTCGACGGTCTTCCCGAATCCGATTCCGGGGTCGAGACAGACGCGGTCCTCGCGGATTCCGCTGTCGACCGCGAAGCGCAGCCGCTCCTCCAGGAAGGCCTTGACTTCGGAGACGACGTCGTCGTAGCGTGGCTCCGCTTGCATCGTGCGCGGCTCGCCTTGCATGTGCATCAGGCAGACGTACGCTTCGGCCTCGGCGACGACGCCCGGCAGGTCGGAGTCGGTGCGGAGCGCGGTGACGTCGTTGACGAGCTCGGCGCCCAGCCCGAGCGCGCGGCGTGCAACCTCGGCCTTCGCGGTGTCGATCGAGACTGGCACCTCTCCGGCGAGCCCTTCGAGCACGGGAACGATGCGAGCCAGCTCGTCCTCCGCAGTCACCGGCTCGGCGCCCGGACGAGTTGATTCGCCCCCGACGTCGACGATGGCGGCGCCCCCGGCCGACATCCGCCTGGCGGCGGCGATCGCGTCATCGGCGTGGAAGTTGACCCCGCCGTCGAAGAACGAGTCCGGAGTGACGTTCACGATCCCCATCACCGACGGGCGAGGAAACCGCTGCTCGATCGGCGCACGCACGCCGAGAGCCTAGGGCCTACAGGTCGCCCGAGAAGGTGTCGCAGGCGCCCGTGTCGCCGCCTTCGAACCCTTTGTTGAACCACGTTGTCCGCTGCTCGGACGAACCGTGCGTCCAGGACTCGCGGTCGATCCTGCCCGTCGCCTCGCTCTGGATCCGGTCGTCGCCCACGGCTGCCGCCGCGCCGATCCCCTCTTCGAGGTCGCCGCTCTCGAGCAGCTGATCCCGGTAGGCGGAGTGGGCCCAGACGCCGGCGAGGCAGTCGGCCTGGAGCTCCAGCCGGATCGACAGCTCGTTCGCCTCGCCGGAATCCTCACGCTGCTTGTCGCGGACCTTGTCGGAGATGCCTAGGAGGTTCTGGACATGGTGGCCGAACTCGTGGGCGATCACGTAGGCCTGCGCGAAGTCTCCCGGCGCGCCGAACCGGCTCCGAAGCTCCCGGAAGAAGCTGAGGTCGAGATAGACCCTGAGGTCGAGCGGGCAGTAGAACGGCCCCGTGGAGGAGGACGCCTGCCCGCAGCCCGAGCTGACGACCTGTTCGAAGAGGACGAGCTTCGTCGGCCGGTAGTCGCGGCCCGCCTGCTGGAACAGCCTCGTCCACGTCCGCTGGACATCGTGGACGACGAAGGCGACGAAGTCGTCGACCTGACCGCGGCTCTCGAGCGG
>JBKKAR010000024.1:0-4238 GCA_046714355.1 Gaiellaceae bacterium
GGCACCTGAGAGGCACTCCTTAGCGCTGCTTCCTCCCGGATCTGACGCGGTTCGGAGACTCCCAGTGCGCGGGACCTGGCCGTCAACACTTGCACCCGAAGCCCGTGTCTCGGACGCGACCCCCTCGAGAGGGGATTCAGCCCCGCTAGAGCGGATTGCGGGTTCAGGGAACCGCTAGCTCCCCACCTAGCGCGGCCGGGCGATCGCCATGGTAGCTCAGCCCTCTAGGCCGGAACGCCGGACTCTTGCGGATCCTGTGGCAGGAGCCCGTTCAACTGCGCCCAGCGGCTGGCTTCTGTCCGATTGGACACGCGGAGCTTTCGATAGATGTTGGAGAGGTGGAACTTCACCGTCTGCTCGGTGACCCAGAGCATGCGGGCGAGCTGGGAGTTTGAGTGACCCTCCGCGACGAGGCGGAGGATCTCGAGCTCACGGCGGGTGAGTCCGCCGGGCGACTCCGACCCGGTCGGCGCAGCCCCGCCGGGGACGGATACGGGCCGCGGAGCGCCGGCAAGGTAGACCGAGTGGTCGAACGCCTGGCGCACGGCCGAGGCGACGTCGTCGGGGTGTGCCGTCTTCACGACGTAGGCCGCCGCGCCAGCCGCGAGCGCTGCGTCGATGTGGGCGGTGTCGTGGTGCGCCGACAGCACGATCGCGCGGATGCTGGGGACCAGCGTCCGCGCGCGCCGCATGACCTCGAAGCCGTCGGGCTCGCCCGGCGACGCATCGAGCTCGAGCGTCAGGAGACGCGGCTGGGCACGCTCGATCGTGGCCAGCGCCTCGGTGGCTGACGACGTCTTGACGACGACCGTCGCGCCGATCCGCGCCAGCACCATCTCGATCGCGTCGAGCCAGATCGGATGAGGATCGAGCACGACAGCGTCAAGGTGACCGATTGTAGTTTTCGTGTCCATGGCCGCAGTAGGACTTGTGGAAAGGTATAGGTGAGTCTGCCCATTTTGCAAAGGGTCCGGCGTACCGCTGTGGACAACATGGCGCCCTTTTCCGCAGTTGGCGCGCCTCCACTTCCGGCTAGGAGGCCAGACAGAAGCTGGACTATCCACCCGGCGGAGGCGGGCCTAGAGTCCCTACATGCCCTCTTTGCCGCCATCTGGGAGGGCCGTCCGGCTTCTCCTGGCCGACGACCACCGGCTCTTCGCCGAGTCGCTCATGAGTGTGCTCTCAGAAGACGAGCGGGTCGAGGTCGTCGGCATCGCCGAGAACGGCCAGGAAGCGGTGGATCTCGCCGCCGAGCTCCAGCCCGACATCATCCTGATGGACCTGAAGATGCCGGTGATGGACGGGCTCGAGGCGACGCGACGGATCCGCGAGACCGGCCTTCCCGTGCAGATCATGATCCTGACTGGCACCGAGACGGCCGTGGAGGCGTCGGACGCGACTGCGGCCGGCGCCACGGCCTTCCTGCGCAAGGAGCGGGGGGTCGAGGAGCTCCGCCAGGTGTTCCTCGAGGTCGCCTCGCTGGCCGCCGTCCTCGGCACTCCCGCCCGCTAGCGCGAGCGAATCGGCACGACGCGGGTTACGCGCTAAGGTGACCGCCGGGGCGTGTAGCTCAGCGGGAGAGCGCCCGCTTCACACGCGGGAGGTCGCAAGTTCGATCCTTGCCACGCCCACTCGGCCCCTGACCGAGGTGCATCCAAGAGCGCGGATGCCTGCGGTAGGTTCCGATCGTGCTCCTCGGGCTGACGACGGACCAGAAGCTCGGGCTCGCCGGCACGGCGGCCGTGTTCATCGTGTTTGCGCTTGTCTCGGCCCTGCTGATCCCGCGCTATCGGCCCGACTTCCCGGGCCGGAAAGGCATGGGCCTCTTCCTCGTGCTGACCGCGGTCCTGACGATCGCCATGCTCGGCGCCGTGGAGGTCTGGGCCAAGGAGGAGGAGCACGGCGCCGCGGAGGCGGCCGAGACGACGCCGACGGAGACCGATTCCGGCACGACGGCGACGACGACCACGACGACCGGGGAGAAGCGGCCGGCAGGCGATCCCGCGGCCGGGAAAGCCGTCTTCGCCTCGGCCGGATGCGCGAGCTGTCACACGTTCGAGGCCGCTGGTGCCAGCGGCACGGTCGGCCCGAACCTCGACGAGGTGCTGGCGGACAAGGACGCCGAGTACGTGAATCGAGCGATCGTCGAGCCGAACGCCGAGATCGCGGAGGGCTACCAGCCTGGGATCATGCCCTCCTTCGAGCTCTCCGACGATCAGGTCAACGACCTGGTCGCCTTCCTGACGCAGAGCTAGGAGTCTTAGTCCACCCAGGCGACGTCGGCCCACGAGGCGTCGGCCCAGGACGCATCCGCCCAGGACGCATCTGCTCAGGAGACGTCCGACCAGGAGACCGAGTCCCACGAGGCGTCCGTCCAGGAGACATCTGCCCACGATGCGGAATCCCACGAGGCGTCGGCCTTGACGGCGCTGTCCCAGCTGGCGGTGTCGAAGACGGGGTACGCGCTGCCGGCGGGGTCGGTGATGAGGAAGCGGTTCAGCGCCCGGTTCGGATTCGGGGGCTGTGAGACCCGCTGGGCGCCTCGGGCATCGACCGAGCCGACCCCGAGCGAGCCCGAGGTCGCCTTCCCTGGATTCTTGGCGGAGAGCATCAACGCGCCCTTGACCTGGTCGGCGGTCCACCCAGGGTGGACGGCGAGGGTGTAGGCCGCGGCCGCCGAGATCATCGGCGCTGCGAAGGACGTTCCGGAGAGGCGCATGTAGCCCGGCGAGACGAGTCGGTCAGGCCGCTCTGTGAGCAAAGTCGATGCGGCCGGCACGGGGCCGACGAGGCGTCGGCCGGGGGCGCCGAGGTCCGGCTTCAGGAAGCCGTCCGGCGTCCGTCCGTGGGCGCGGACCAGGGGGCGTTCGAGTCGTCGTCCGGGTCGCTGGTGGCTCCGAGGTCGGAGGCTCCCACGGTCAGGACGAAGGGGTCGTTGAAGGGCGCGAAGGGCACACCGCTTGCCGCCCCGTCCTTGGCGTAATTCCCCGCCGAGGTCACGACGACGACGCCGGCGAACCACAGGCGCTCGACGGCTCGATCGAGCGGGTCGGTCCGGAAGCTGGATGGCCGAGACGAGTGCAGCGAGAAGTTGGCGATCCGGATGCCGTAGCGGTCCTTGTTCTGGAGGATCCAGTCCGCGGCCGCGATGACGTCGCTCGTCATCGCCTTGCCCTGGTCGTCCATCACGTCGAGCGCGACGATCCGCGCGCCGGGAGCACCGCCGTTCCGCCCTGCCGCGATGCCGGCGACGAAGGTACCGTGGCCGCGGCCGTCGCCGTGGGCGTTCGGCTGGAGCTGCGTCCGTGAGATCTGTCCCACGACCCGGTTCCCGAAGTCGCGCAAAGTCGCGTCGATGCCCGAGTCCACGACGGCGATCGTCGGGAGTGGTGCCCATGTCCTCCACCGCGCCTCTTCGAGACCCGTCGCCTTCAGCCACGACTGGAACCCCGCCTCTTCACGGAGCCGGTAGTCCTGCGCCGCGACCATCGGGACGTCTCGCGTGATCGCCTGGATGTCGACGTCCTTGGCAAGGTCGAGGATCTGCTCTCCGGTCAGGCGCGCCGCGACGCCGGTGACGGATTGGAATCGTCCCGTCAGCGTGTCGGCGGAGGTCGCGTTGTCATCGAACCGCTTTGTGACCTCCTCGGCGACCTCCGCAGTCGCCGTGCCGTCACTGGCCTGGACGATGACCGAGAAGATGCCGGCGGGACGCTCGTGCGCCGCTTTCAACAGGGACGCCGGGACATACGCGTCTCCGTCCTGGTGGTCGGCGATCGCCGCGAGGGGCGCTGCGAGTGCAAGCACGCCCAGGATGAGCGCGGTGCCGCCTTTGATCTTGGTCGTCCGTGTCATCCAGTCTTCGCGCATGGGGCGCGGCCCGCAGTGGATCCGGACTCAGGCTAGGGCGGGGTAGGCGGGCGAGCATCCCACGCCCCGGGGGATGCCCGCCTACCTGCAAGTGGCGGAGAGGGCGGGATTTGAACCCGCGACGGACCTTTCAGCCCATACGCGATTTCCAGTCGCGCTCCTTAGACCGCTCGGACACCTCTCCGGTGTCCGCGCATAGGGTATCCCCGAGAATCAGAAGTGATGGCGGTATCCTGCGCCGCACGGAGAAGTGGCCGAGTGGCTGAAGGCGGCGCCCTGCTAAGGCGTTAGGTGGGGAAATCCCTGCCTCGAGGGTTCGAATCCCTCCTTCTCCGTTCGGAGGGGTGCCGGAGCGGTCGAACGGGGCG
>JBKKAR010000025.1:0-16195 GCA_046714355.1 Gaiellaceae bacterium
TCACAGACCTCACGGCGGAGCGTGAGCCGCCGCGCTGAGGTCTCGAGTTCGCGGAGCTCCTCCAGAGGATCGATGCGGACGTTCGAGTCGGAACCGACGCAGATCCCGATTCCGCGATCGCGCAGCTTCCCGAACGGCGCGAAACCGTCGCCGAGGTTCGCCTCGGTGGTGGGGCAAACGCAGACGCGGGCTCCGGCCTCGGC
This sequence comes from Gaiellaceae bacterium, assembly GCA_046714355.1. GTDB lineage: Bacteria > Actinomycetota > Thermoleophilia > Gaiellales > Gaiellaceae > JACDAN01. The sequence goes on from JBKKAR010000025.1 coordinate 204, forward strand.
GAGGAGGTCGAGTTCGTGGTCGTCGGCGTGCGTGGCGTGCACGACGGTCGTGTGACGGCCGAGGCAGCCCGTCTGGGCGAGGAGCTCGATAGGGCGGACCCCGTGCTCGGCGATGCACTCGTCGATCTCGCGCGGCTGCTCGTCGGCGTGGATGTGCAGGACGAGTCCTTCGCGGTCGGCATAGCGGCCGATCTCCTCGAGCCAGTCGGGTGGGCAGGCCCGGACGGAGTGGGGGGCGCAGCCGACGCGGATTCCTCCTTCACGGAGCTCCTCCAGCTGGCCTAGGTACTCGGCCGGCGAAGTCTGGCGGAAGCGGTCGCTGCCGCCCCGGGCATATGCGCCCAGGAGGAGCACCAGCTCGATGCCGGCGTCGGCCGCGGCCTTGGCGGCGGCGTGGGCCTCGGGCAGGCCGAGGTAGTGGAACTCGCCGACAGCCGTGTATCCGGCTGACCGAAGCTCACGGTACGTCTCCGCGTAGTCGCGGCGGACGGACTCGGGCGTGTGGTGTTCCGCCTCGGCGATCATGGCGTCGCGCCAGGCCCAGAAGTCGCCGCCTGTTCGTCGGCCGCGAAGCGCCCTCTGGAAGGCGTGGCAATGCGCGTTCACGAAGCCCGGGAGGGTGAGCCTGCGGGACTCGTCCATCGGCCCGCATCGTCACACTTCCGGCGCACGCTCGTCACCCACGCGTGCGCCGTACCTCGATACGCTCGAAGTGGGGAGGAGGTTGGTGGCCCCAGGCACGGGTCGACCGGGGCGCCTGCACCCACCCTTCAGTTGGCCGCGGCAGGTCGCGAGACTTTGCGCGGAACAAAGGGGGACTATCCTTGCTCGGGATGGCCGAACGAGTCGTCCCGCTTCGCCTCGCACAAATCCCGAACGCGCTTACCATTGCGCGCTTCGCGGCCATCCCGGTGTTCGTCGCGCTGCTCGCGACGGCCGACGGCGGTCAGAGTTGGGCGGCGGCGATCATCTTCGCTGCCGCGGGCGTGACCGACCAGGTCGACGGCTGGCTCGCGCGCCGATGGCGTGTCGAGTCGAGGTTCGGTTCCTTCGCCGACCCACTTGCCGACCGGCTGATGATCGACACGGCGGCGGTCGGCCTGTTTCTGCACGGCCGGCTTCCGTGGCCCGCGCTCGCCCTGATCGTGGCGCGTGATCTTGTCCTGATCGGCGGGTACAAGCTTGTCGTGCCCCGCGGCCAAGAGCTCTCGGTCAGCTTCGTCGGCAAGGCCGCGACGTGGATCCTCTACCTGGCGCTCGCTGTGATGCTCGCGACCGAGCAGGGCACCGACTTCCCGTTCGTCCTCTTCTGGATCGGCCTCGCACTCTCGCTTGTTGCGGGCGCGGCGTACGTCGCCGGCGCTCTCCGGAGGCGGCCGTGAAAGCGGTCGTCATGGCCGGCGGGGAGGGAACGCGACTCCGTCCGCTGACCTCCAACCAGCCCAAGCCGATGGTCCCGATTGTTGGAAAGCCCTGCATCGAGCACATTCTGGAGCTCCTCCGTAAGCACGGCCTCCAGGACGTGATCGTCACCGTTGCCTTCCTTCCGCAGGCGATCCGAAGCTACTTCGGCAACGGCGAGACGCTGGGCATGAACGTCGAGTACTCGGTCGAGGAGTCGCCTCTCGGCACAGCCGGGTCCGTTCGGCTCGCGAGTGGCCGCCTGGACGACACCTTTCTTGTCATCTCGGGGGACGCCCTGTGCGACTTCGATCTGACCAAGCTCGTCGAGTTCCACCGGGAGAAGGGGTCGGCGGCGACGATCGCCCTCAAGTCGGTGGAGAACCCGCTCGAGTTCGGGATCGTCGTCACCGACAGCGACGGCCGGGTCGAGCGTTTCCTCGAGAAGCCCTCCTGGAGTCAGGTCTTCTCGGACACGATCAACACCGGCGTGTACGTGCTCGAGCCGGAGGTGCTCCGGCACGTCCCGGACGACCGTCCCTACGACTTCTCCAAGGAGCTCTTCCCGCTCCTGCTCGAGATGGGCCGGCCCGTGTACGGCCATGTGGTCGACGGCTACTGGCAGGACATCGGGAACCTGGCGCAATACCGACAGGCGAACTTCGACGCTCTCGAAGGGAGCGTTGCGCTCGAGATTCCGGGCGTCCGGCTGCGCGGCAACGTCTGGCTCGGCGAAGGCGTCGAGGTCGACGACATCGACCGCATCGAGGGACCGGCCTACCTGGGGAACTACTGTCGCATCGGAACGGACGCAACGGTCGGGCCGTACTCGGTGCTGTCCGCCAGCGTCACTCTCCGCGAGCGGGCCCGAATCGTCTCCTCGGTCGTCGACGCATCGACGCATATCGGGCAGAGCGCACTGATCGAGAACGCGATCGTCGGGCGAAACTGCGACATCCGCTCACACGTCCGCATCCACGAGGACGTCGCGATCGGAGACGAGGTCACGATCGGCGAGGAGAGCGTGATCATGCCGGGCGTTCGAATCTTCCCGTTCAAAGAGGTCGAGTCCGGCTCCCAGATCTTCGAGGACCTCATCTTCGAGTCGAGGGGGACGCCTCAGCTCTTCGCCGGCGGGGGCGTCACCGGTCTCGTCAACGTCGACTTGACGCCCGACACCGCACTCCGCCTCGCAGGCGCGATGGGGACAGCCCTCAAGCGCGGCGCGCGTGTCGTCGCGAGTCGGGAGTCCGCACCCGCCTGCCGGATGATCAAGAGAGCGATGATCTCGGGCCTCAATTCCACGGGGATCAATGTCGCCGACCTGCGTGTCCTTCCGGCTTCCGTGTCACGCCACCTGCTGAAGAGCCACGGATACGAAGCCGGCTTCCACGTCGGGCTGAGCGCTGTCGACCCGGAGGCGGTCAAGATCCAGTTCTTCGAGCATCCGGGAATCGAGGCGTCGGCCGCGTTCCAGAAGGAGATCGAGAAGCACTTCAGCCGCCACGAGCTGCGCCGCGTGGGGGCAGCCGACGTCGGCAGCATCAGCTACCCGGCCCGGGCGAGGGAAGGGTATGCGGACGACCTGCTCGCGAGCCTCGATGTCGAGGCGATCAGGAAGCGCAGCTTCCGCATCGTCGTCGACTACGGCTACTCCGCAGCCTCGTTCGTCCTGCCACTCCTGCTCGGGCCACTTGGTGTCGAGGCAGTCGCCGCCCACACGTTCACCCCTGATCTGCCGCCGGGCGAGACGGCGACCCTTCGCGGGCTCGTCGGCCAGACCAAGCGCCTCGTCGGGGCGATCACCGCCGACCTCGGGGTCGTGTTCGACCGCGCTGCCGAGCGGGTCTACCTGGTCGACGACAAGGCGCGCGAGATCCCCGTCGAACAGGCGCTGCTGCTCTACCTCCGCCTGATCGGGAGCAACGGCCGGCGCGGGAAGCTCGCGTTTCCCGTGACCGTGACGAGCCAGGTCGAGCGGATCGTGGAGGGCAGCGGCCTCGAGGTCGTGCGCACTCCCACGTCGCTGGCGGAGCTGACGAAGGCGGCCGCCGCGGACGGAGTGATCTTCGCAGGCGCGGTGGGCGGCGGCTACGTCTTTCCCGAGTTCCTCCCAGCCTACGACGCCAGCGCAAGCCTCTGCAAGCTGCTCGAGCTCCTGGCCAGCGAGCACCGGCCGCTCTCCGAGCTCGTCTCCGAGCTCCCCGTGTCGATGGTCGTGCACAGGCAGGTGCCCTGCCCCTGGGCGCAGAAGGGACTCGTCATGCGGGTGCTCACCGAACGGCTGAAGGACCGGGAGGTCGACCTTCGAGACGGGATCAAGGTGTTCGACCAGCGTGGGTGGGCCCAAATCCTGCCGGACCCGGACGAGCCGCTCGTCCACGTCTACGCCGAAGGTGAGAACGAAGGTGCGTCCGCGGAGCTCGAACAGGAGCTCCGGAGCCTTGTGGAAGAGGTTCTCCGAGAGGGCGGGGAAGCCCGGACGTAAAGTGCGAACGCTCAAGTTGAGCTTGACCCTTAGCGCCCCGACTGGTTTACTGACCCTCCGACGAAAGGCCTGAATGGAACCACTGCCCGATCTCGCAACCCTCTCCGACGTCGACCTCAAGGCGCTGATCGACGACCTCCAGCACCAGGAGCAGGAGGTCTCGTATCGCCGCCGCCTTCTGCACGGCAAGATCGACATCCTCCGCGCCGAGCTCGTCTCGCGGCTCCAGCGGCAGGAAGGAGCGGGGGAGGGGCCGCTCAGCGAAGTGGACGTCGACAAGCTCGCCGCGATCCTGGCTGGCAAGGCTTCCCCGCCGGTCGAGAACTAGGCACCCGGCGTGTCGCACGTCTACTGTCCCGAATGCGGGTTCCAGAACCCGGAGGCCGCAAATTTCTGCTCCAAGTGCGGCGCGGCACTCGTGCGCGACCCCGGTGGAGCGGATACGACGATGGCCTTCACTCCCGAAGAGCTGGACGAGGACTCTCCGCTCGAGGAGCTCGGGATGGAAGGGCCGGCGCTCGTCGTGCGCTCGGGCGGCGGACGCGCGGGCGAGCACTTCGTCCCGCAGGAAGAGCGGACGACCATCGGCCGCTCGCCGGACTGCGAGATCTTCCTGGACGACGTCACGGTCTCACGGACGCACGCCGTACTTCTGCGGAAGAACGGCTCGTTCATGATCGAAGATCAGGGAAGCCTCAACGGCACGTTCGTCAACCGGCGCCGGATCGACTCGGCGCCGCTCGCTGACGGCGACGAGGTCCAGATCGGCAAGTACCGTCTGACGTTTCTGGAGAAGTGAGCGCGACCGCCGTCAGCCAGGCCGAGGAACGGCCGCTCACAATCGGCGCGGTCTGCCGGCTCCTGCGCGAGGACTTCCCCGATATCTCGATCTCCAAGATCCGCTACCTCGAGGATCAGGGTCTGCTCGCGCCACGGCGGACCCCCGGCAGGTACCGCCTGTTCGCCGAGGATGACGTCGACCGTCTGCGCACCATCCTCCGCCTGCAACGCGACGAGTTCCTGCCGTTGCGGGTAATCCGTCAGGAGCTCGCATCGACGTTCGCGAAAGGCCGCCGGAAGCGGCCCGGCCTGACGGGTGCGGACGAGGAGATCGAGCTCGCCGAGCTCTGCGAGCGCGCGGGTCTCACCCCGACGCTGGCCCGCGAGCTCGAGGAGTACGGGCTCCTGGAGTCCCGAACCGACGCAGGCGAGCGCCTCTACCGCGAGGACGAAGCCGACATCGCCGCGGCCTGCGCGAAGCTGGCGCGGTTCGGAATCGACGCCCGCCACCTCCGCTCGTTCAGGTCGGCCTCGGAGCGAGAGGTGGGGCTCCTCGAGGCGATCGTCGGACCGGCACTTCGATCGCGGAACCCGGAGCGCCGGCAAGGCGGGGTGGAGGATCTGCAACTGCTCGCCGAGCTCGCCCAGGAGCTGTCGCAGCTCCTCTTTTGGCGCTCGCTGCGCAAGGTCGCGGCTCTCTGATGGCTATCGACCTGAGGACGCGCGTGAACGAGGTCCCCGACTGGCCGGAGCCAGGAGTCGGCTTCAAGGACGTCAGTCCGCTGCTGCGCGATCCAGAAGCGTTGGGCCAGACCATCGCGCAGCTCGCCGACTGGACGCGGGAGCAGCGGCCCGATCTCGTCCTGGGCGCCGAGGCGCGCGGGTTCATCCTCGGCGCGGCGATCGCGAACGAGGTGCCGTGCGGTTTCGTACCCGCACGGAGGCCCGGGAAGCTGCCGCCGGAGACGGTCAGCGCGACGTACGCGCTCGAGTACGGCCAGAACGCGCTCGAGCTGAACGCTGACGCGATTGGCGATGGCGCCAGGGTGGTGATCCACGACGATGTCCTCGCGACCGGCGGAACGGTGGAGGCGATCGCCGGCCTCGTCGAGCAGGTCGGCGGGCAAGTGGTCGGCGTGAACTTCGTCATCGAGCTCACGTTCCTCGGCGGCCGCGAGCGGCTGACGAAGTACCCGCTGTACTCGCTGATCGCGTACTAGAGAGCTCGTTCGGGAACAAAGCTCTGAAGCTTTTCGTAGGCTCAACTCGGTTTCGGCGGTTTCACCGCGGGCAGGCTCACTCCCGTCAGGGATGAGCAGCCGCTCGGGGGGCGACGATAGAGAGAGTGCCGTGATTCTTACGCCGCCCGACGAGAAGGCCGTCAGCCGTCTGCTCGACCACTGCGCCCGCGCCCCGGGCATCACCCAGGCGAAGCCGCACGTACGTGACCGCCTCGAAGCGGCTCTCGGCGGGGAGCTTTCGCGCCGCCTAGTCGGCGCGCTGTCCGGAGATCACCGGCTGCCCGCGCGCGTCTTGCTGGACTGAGACGACCGAACCTCGTCGCCGCCGTAGAGGCGGACGAAGAGGAAGATGCCGCACGCCGCAAGCACGCTGAAGATGAACGCAGTCGCGCCCGAAACGCCCAGCGCGAGCATTCCCAGCCAGAGATAGAGGCCGAGGCCGAAGGCCCAGAGGAACGAGGTCACGCCCCGGTCGAAGCTCGGCTGGCGAAGGTGCATCACGCTGGCGATCCTAGCGAGCAGCCGAGCGCGCGAGTGAGCTGACTGACTCGGACCAAAAAAAGATCTGGCGCCTAGGTACCCGAAAGCACCTCTGCGCCAGATCGTTCGCCGAGCCGGTTTCGCTTTCGTCCACCGATCCCGGTGACTTTCGCCTTGCGGCTACAGCCCTCAGGATCAGCCTCGACCTACTTGCGTTCCGTGCTCGACGCAGGGGGGACAATAGGGCCGACCGCGGGTGAGCGCAAGACCTCCGAAAAGACAACTTCCCGCTATTTGCAAGAAATGCAGTTTTCCACAATTTCACAGCGCAACGCCCAACCTGCAACACCAATGAAAAGGGATAAGAAAAAGATCTGGCGCCTAGGAACCCGAGAGCTCCTGCGGCGCCAGATCGTTCGCCGAGCCGGTTTCGCTTTCGTCCACTGATCCTGGTGACTTTCGCCTTGCGGCTACGGCCCTCAGGATCAGCCTCGACCTACTTGCGTTCCGTGCTCGACGCAGGGGGGACACTAGAGCCCGTCCAGCCGAGATTCAAGGCCCCGGAAGGGACAACTTCGCGCTATTTGCAAAAATAATAGTTTTCCACATTTCCACAGCCATCCGTCCAACCTGTGGACAACTCCGGCGAGGTCGACGGAACGGGAGGGAGGTCCGTCACGGCCGGGCCGGCTCGAGTTGCCGCAACTTGACATAACGCCCGTTATCGTGCGCTGGGGTTTTGGCGGCAGCGCGGGATTCGGGATAGACTCGCCCCTCGTTCGGGAGACCCCTGCGGTCAACCTGTTTCGCGTCGCCAGGTAGAGGGAAAGGACAACTAGCAGTATGACGACGGCTGAGATCGAGTCAGTCCTCAGTGAGGACTTGCGGCATTTGCTGGACACAGCCGAGCAGGCCGGCACGGTCCGGCATGCGGAGCTGGCGGAGGTTCTGGAGCCGCTCGAGCTGAACGAGCTCGAGCTGGAGGCGCTGCAGCGGGAGCTGGAGCAACGCGGGATCGACGTCGTCGAAGATGAAAAAGCGCCGGAGCGAGCCCCGGAACCGGTGGGGCCGCCCGCGTACGAGACGACAACGGACGCCTTGCAGCTCTTCCTTCGGGAAGCCGGCCGCCATGCACTGCTCACCGCGGCCCAGGAGGTCGAGCTCGCCAAGCGGATCGAGCGCGGCGACACGCAGGCGAAGCAGCGGATGATCCAGTCGAATCTGCGCCTCGTCGTCTCGATCGCGAAGAACTACCGCAACCAGGGGCTCCCCTTCCTCGATCTGATTCAGGAAGGGACACTGGGCCTGATCCGCGCCGTCGAGAAGTTCGACTGGCGCCGCGGCTTCAAGTTCTCCACCTACGCGACCTGGTGGATCCGCCAGGCGGTCGCCAGGGCCCTCGCGGACAAGGCGCGAACGATCCGCATGCCAGTGCACATCGTCGAGCGGCTGCAGAAGCTCAACAAGGCGGAGCGAATCCTCTGGACGCAGCTCGGCCGCGAGCCGACGCTCGAAGAGATCGCCGAGGAGGCCAGCCTGCCGATCGAGCAGGCTCGCGAGGTCAAGGCAGCCGCGCATGCGTCGACGAGCCTCGATCAGCCTGTCGGCGAGACGGAGGACGCCGTCTTCGGGGACTTCGTCGCCTGCGGCGGCCCCCAGCCCGACGAGGAGGTTGAGGTTTCGCTCCGCAGCCAGGCGCTCGCCCGTGCACTCGGATCGCTGAGCGACCGCGAACGCGCGGTACTCACCCTCCGCTACGGCCTGGACAACTCCGAGCCGCGAACGCTCGAGGAGATCGGCCGGACTCTCGATCTCACACGGGAACGAGTCCGCCAGATCGAGGGGCATGCTCTAAAACGGCTCTCCCGCCTCCACGACATCGAGAGAGTCGGGTAGCGCCTTTCGCCGAAAGTCTCACGACTTTCAGCGACCTTCTGAAGCCGGGCGATCGCTGCGCGACCGCGCGGCCTAGCAGCTAGGCGACAGGTCCTTCACTAGGCGCGTTCGCGCCGGTCTAAGCTTCGAGATAGAACTGCAAACCGGGCGCGACTGAGCGCAGCTCACGCAGGGCGCGTGCCTCGAGTTGGCGGACGCGCTCCCGGGTGATCCCGAGGTCGGTCCCAACCTGCTCGAGCGTCTTCGGCGTGTGCCCGTCGAGCCCGAACCTCATCGCGAGGACGCGGCGCATGCGCGGGTTCAGGCGGAGCATCGCCTCGGCCAGCTCCACGGAGCGGAGCTGCTTCGCCGTCGCGGCGTCGGGCTGGTCGGACTTCGTGTCCTCGATCAGGTCGCCGTAGAGGCTCTCGCCGTCGCCGACAGGCGTCTCGAGGCTCACGGGATCCTCGACCAGGTCGAACAGCTCGCGCACCCGCTCGACGGTGAAGCCACTCTCCTTCGCAACCTCCTCGACCGTCGGGTCGCGGTTCAGCTTCTGCGTGAGTATCCGCCGGGCGCGGAGCACCTTGCGGGCCTGCTCGGCGACGTGGACGGGGAGGCGGATCGTCCGCCCCTGGTCGGCAAGGGCTCGGGCGACAGCCTGGCGAATCCACCAGGTCGCATAGGTCGAGAGCTTGAACCCGAGCTTCCAGTCGAATTTCTCGACTGCGCGGATCAGCCCGAGGTTCCCTTCCTGGATCAGGTCGTGGAGCGGGACGCCGGCTTTCGTGTAGTTGCGTGTGATCGACATGACGAGGCGCAGGTTGGACTCGATCAGCTTGCGCTTGGCGGCTTCGTCGCCTGCGTCCTTGCGGCGGGCGAGCTCGCGCTCTTCCTCCGCGGTGAGCAGCCGACCGTCGCCGATCTGGCGGACATAGAGCTTGAGGGGGTCGGTGAGCGGCGTGCCGTCGTCGGTTTTCCCGGCCGGCTCCTCGCGCTCCTCGACGTCCAGCGTGTGGAGCTCGCCGGCGCCAGGCAGCACCTCGAGATGAGGCACCTGGGCTTCCGGCTGGACCTCGGGCTCTGGAAGGGGCCGCGGCTCCACGGCCCCTGTATCGGCGCTCGAATCCTCGGTCGGGTTCCCCCGTTCGAGGGACACGCCGGTTTGCGCAGCTAACCGAACGGAATCATGAACGTCAAACGAAACTGGGGTCTACGTACGCCTTATGTGTGGTATTGCCGGATATAGCTTGAAGCCCGATGCCCGGATCGACCGGACGCTCGCGGCGCAAGCCCTGTTGGCGGGAATCGCCGAGCGCGGCGCCGACGCTGTCGGCTACGCGCATCGTGCGCGCGGCGGATCGGTCTCGGTGCACAAGCGACGCTCGGGCGCCAGCGCCTTGCTCTCCGAGCTGACGGTTCCGGACCAGTCGGTCGACGTGCTGCTCCACGTCAGGGACTACACGAAGGGCCACCCCACGATCACCGCTAACAACCACCCCGTCCGCCACGGCCAGGTCGTCGGCATCCACAACGGGATCATCCTGAACGACGAGGAGATCTTCCAGCGCCACGGGTTCGAGCGCGACCAGCCCTCGATGTCGGTCGACACCGAGGCGATCTTCGCCCTCGTCGAGGCCTTCGGCGCCCGCCGGGAGACGCTGGAGCAGCTGCACGGGTCGATGGCGGCGGCGTGGATCGACGAGCGCGAGCGCGCTGCGGTCTACCTTGCCCGGGGCGTCGGCCGGCCGCTGTGGACGGGCGAGTCGCGAGACGGGATCTTCTTCGCCTCCACCGAGCACGCGCTCGAGGTTTGCGAGCGGTTTCTCCAGCTTCGGCTCCGCAAGAAGGAGCTGGCCGAGGGCACGCTCGTCACGCTGGAAGGCGGTCGGTCGGCGCGGCCGGAGCGCTTCCGGCCCGACCGCGGCTTTACCGAGCAGCCCCTCCCCGCCGTGCGCGCGCCGGGCGAGCGCGAGTCCTGCCTTCGCCTTCTGACTTCGCTCGCTTCGCTCTAGCCCGCCGCGACACGCCGCCGTCGGACGCGACGCTGTAGCCGTCCTCCAGCAGGCGTTCGCGGATGAGGTACTGGAACGTGGACCAGGCCCCGCGCCTGACGTCGAACATCCGGTAGATCTGCCACTCGGTCAGGAGCGACTCGTCTTCCTTCCGCGCTGCCCCCCACTCTTGGAACTTCGGTAGTCGGCCGAGGCCGATCGCGACCGCGCAACCCTGGTCGATCGCGCGCTCGAGCCGTTCCTCCCCGACCGGGACGTCGAAGCCGGCCTCGCGCAATGCGTTCGTGAGCGAGCCGAAGGTGTGCCAGTAGAGCGACTTCGACGGCATCGAGCCTCGGTGTTCGTCGAGATCGCGGGCCGCCGGAGTACGGTCGAGCCTCTCCCCCAGCTCGCGAAGCAGCTGTAGCAGCTCCTCACGAGTCGCAAAACGGCGCGGAACGAGCCCGGCCGCGCGCTTCGCGGCGTTCCAGCTCCCGAAGTGCTCGATGACGGTCTGCGGATGCACGGACGTCTCGGGGTCGGCCGCGAACTCGCGCATGGACGGTGAACGACCCAGGCGATGAGCCGAGTCCTGGAGCTGCTCGACGATGTCCTCGTCCGAGTAGCGCTTTCGAATACCGGCCTGGAAGCGCGCGAGATCGTCGCGGTCGAGCGAGGCAAGAAGCTCGCGCGCAGGGCGGCGGGCCATGGCAAGAAGGATAGAGCAGATTCGCCCAATTGCAAGTACAGGCGAGCGGGCCCACGGGCAGGATACTGTCCGAAACCGGCAATTACGCCGCGGAACGGGCCGTGCCCGTTCCGCCGAGACGGGCGAGGGTCAAGGAAAGTTTCCTGCGCAACTAGGCCGCGCGGCCGCGAAGCGGTCGCCCGGCTTCACAAGGTCGCTGAAAGTCGTGAGACTTTCAGCGAAACCCGAAGCTAGGAGACGGCGAGGAGCTCGCGCTGGGCGTTCTCGTCCTCGAGCAGCTCGGGCGGAAGGATCCGCTCGAGCGCCGCGACGCAGCGCGGGCAGAACTGGGTGCCGGCGGACCGGTTGAGCTCGTCCATGGCCTCTCTGGCCGGACGTGCAGCGCGGTAGATCCGCGTCGTGAGCATGGAGTCGAGCGCGTCGGCGACGTGGATGATGCGGGCGCCGAGCGGGATGTCCTCACCCTTGAGACCGTCGGGGTAGCCCGTGCCGTCGAAGCGCTCGTGGTGGTGCCGGATCGCCGGCACGGCGTCCTGGAGGAACCCAAGCCGGTCGATGATCCTCGCCCCCTCCTCTGCGTGTCGCTGCATGAGGTCCCACTCGTCGTTCGTCAGCGTCGCGGGCTTCAGGAGGATGGCGTCGGGGATGGCGAGCTTGCCGATGTCGTGGAAGAGCGCGGCGTGGCCGAGGAGGTCGAGTTCTGCCTTGGACAGCCCGAGCTCCCGTCCGATCGCCAGCGCGAGCTCCTGCACCCGGCGCGAGTGGCCGGCGGTGTACGCGTCGCGCGCATCGACCGTGGCCGAGAGGGACTCCATGGCGGCCGTGGAGCGCTCGCGGAGAAGGCGGTTCGCCTTTTCGAGCGAAACGTTCTGATCCTGGATCGTCTCAGCCGCCTCGCGAAGCTTCTGGGCGCTCTTGCGCGTGTGCCGGAGGTACGCCTCCTGTGTCTTGCGCATGAGGAGCAGTGGCACCGCGAAGACCGCGAGCGCGTACGGGCCGGCCGCGTGGTAGGCGATCGCCATGACGCCGCCGACGAAGCCGTACACGACCCAGTGCGGCAGGAGCCAGAGGAAGCGCTCGTGCCAGGCGCGCCACCAGCGCTCGTGGCCCTCCATCGAGAGCGCGAGGCTGAGGAGACCGGTGTTGACCGCGAAGTAGGCGGCGCCGGCCGCTAGCCCGGCACCGACGGTGACGAGCTCGCCCAGGCTTCCCTCGAAACCGAGCGCGAAGACCGCTGAGGCCGCGAGCGACGCGAGCGAGAGCGCGCCGATGTTGAAGAGCGTCCGGTGGAGCGGATAGCGCTTGGCGCTCCAGTCGACTACGCACGTCGTGATCGCGAGCACGAGGGCAGCGCGAGGCCCGAACAGAGCTGCGCCTGCGAGCGCACCGACGGCGCTGACAGAGATCGAGCCGTCGTCCACTTCGAGGGCGACGGCCTGTCCCAGGCCGACGAGGATCACGAGCGCGACGAGGCCGAAGACGTCCGTCGCAGTTCCGAAGAGGGCGCCGAGGACGCCCGCGCCCATGCCGATGAATGCGACGACGCCGACGAGTGTCGCCAACTGTTTGGACAGCGAGAAGAATCGTGGGCCCTGGACGGCATGGGGCCGGTGCGGCGGTTGGCGCCGTTCCTGACCGGGGGCCAGCTCGTCCACGGGAGGAAACGGGACGACATGATCGCCGTCCTCGGTCACGGCCGTCAGACGAGCGCGCGGTTGCGGCGGCACAGCCAGAGGCTCCGACGTCGTAGCGTCGAGGACGCGGTTTCGTCCCTGCAGCTTCGCGCGGTAGACAGCAAGGTCGGCCTGGTGGATCAGCTCGTTCGGGTGCGCCCCGTCTCTCGGGAACGAGGCCACGCCGATCGACACGGTGGCGCGGATGGGCTCGCTCGACGTCTCGACGTCGAACGTCCGCTGCGCGACGGTCCGCCGGATCCGTTCGGCGATCTCGAGCGCCTCCTCGGGGCTCGTCTCCGGGAGGAGGATGCTGAACTCCTCGCCGCCGAATCGGGCCGGAACGTCGTAGTGGCGCAGCAGCGCCCGGAAGACGTCGGCGATCCCCTTGAGAACCGCGTCGCCGGCAAGGTGGCCATAGGTGTTGTTGATTTCTCGGAGGAGATCGAGGTCGGCCATGATCAGCGACAGGGGCCGGTCGAAGCGCGCCGCGCGCGTCAATTCCTCGTTCAGGGCCTGACCGAAATGGCGCGCGTTGAAGAGACCCGTCTTCGGGTCGACTCGGGCCTCCGCTTCGAGCTTGGGAACCGCTAGCGAGCGATGGATGAGGATGAGCGGGGCGACCGCGAACGGAACGAGCCACGGGTTCGAGTCCCAGAAGGTCGCGACCCCGACGCCGAGCGCCGCAAGAACGAGGTCGGTCGAGAGGCTCTGGAAGCTGAAGAGACCCGACTCGCGCAGCGAGTGCCCCCGGGCGAGAGCCAGCATCGGCGCGAGCAGGTAATGGTTGATCCCGACGAGTAGGACGCAGGCCGTGAGCCCGCCGAGCGCGAACTGCAGGTTCTCGTGCCCATCGAGCAGCGAGAGGCGGGCGACGAGGTGCGCGCCGCCCGACGCCCCGAGGATCGCGAGTGTGAAATTGGAGATGTTGAAGACCTGGATGTACCAGGCTGTCCGGTTCTTGAGCCAGTCCGGAATGTGCTGGACGACCGGCACGAGCGCCACGAGCTCGAGGGGCAAGAGCATCGCCGCGGGGATCAGGAAGACGATCGAGGTCTGGTACGACTGGTTCTTCCCCGTTCGGACGAGGAAGAGCTGGGCGACGGCAGCCGACGCCGAGAGGATCAGGAAGGTCAGCCATCCGCCCCGGCCTTGCTCAAGACGGGGCAGGAACGGCGCAGCGAGGGCGCAGGCGGCCCCGACGACCATGACAAGGTAGATCAGCGCTGCGATCGGCAGCCGCTCTCGGGCTGCCGGCTCGCCACCGAACGGGATCTCATTCGTGATCCCGCTCATCGGCCGCTCTTTCCAGGGATTTGCCGCAATTTCTCGCTCGCTTTCACCGCAGATGGGACGTTGGTCGCCCCAGGCTGACCGTACGCCCGGGAGGTGATAGAGGCATCACCCGTTCGAGTTATCGGCCGGAGCGGCAATTCATTTCCCCCAGAAGGGTGAGCCGGGAGCTGCCTTGCTGGCAGCCCCCGGCTCGATCGCTGGCGTTACGGAAGCGGTACCGCCGGTGGTTCCGGCATCGGATCCGGGGCCGGGGGCAGCGTGAGCTGGTCGATGAGACCGAGCTCTGCAGCTGCTGCCTCCTCCTCGGGCGTCAGTACGTAGTCGCCTGTTGGAGCTCCGACCTCGCCCTCGGCATTGTCCTCCCAGCTCACGTCAGCCGCTGCGAGGACGTCGCTCCAGGAGACATCTGCCCAGGAGACGTCGCTCCACGAGACATCGGCCCACGAGACGTCCGTCCACGAGACGTCCGTCCACGAGACGTCGCTCCAGGACACAGAGTCCCAGGAGACGCTGGCCTTCGCCGCCGTGTACCAGGCAGCCCCGTCGAACGCCGTGGCACCGAGCACGTCCGTCTTGATGAACGTGTTCAACGCCGCGTTCGGGTTCGGGGGCCGGCTGAGAAGCGTCGACCGTGCAGCGTTGATCTCGCCTACGCCCGCGGAGCCCGGAGGCGCCTCGGGAATGTACCGCGCCCGCTGCATCAGTGCGCCCTTGATCTGATCCGGCGTCCATGTTGGATGCTGGATCAGGAGCTGGGCGGCCGCCCCGGCTACGACCGGAGCCGCGAACGAGGTGCCGGAGAGGCGCATGTAGTCCGTACCGACGAGGTTGTCCGGCTTCGCCTGGCGCAGAGTCGCCGTCGCGGGAACCGGCCCGACCATGTACCGGCCGGCCGCGGCGAGCTCAGGCTTCCGGAAGCCGTCCTTCGTGTAGCCGTACGCCGACCAGTTCGGGACATCGTGCTTCCGGACGTTGACGCTTCCCTCCAGGTCGACCGCACCCACGGTGATGACGAACGGGTCGTTGCCCGGTGCGTACGGCACCCCGCTCGGCCCGCCGTCCTTGCCGTAGTTGCCGGCCGCCACGACGACGGTGACGCCGCCGAACCAGAGCTTCTCCACCGCCCTGTCCAGCGGGTCGTTGATGAAGTTGCTCGGCATCGTGGAGTGGAGCGAGAAGTTCGCGACCCGGATGTTCTTGGAGTCGCGGTTCTGGTAGACCCACTCCGCGCCGGCGATGACGTCGCTCGTCCGCGCCATCCCGCTGTCGTTCATGACGTCGACGGAGATGACGTTGGCCTGGGGAGCTGCGCCGGCCTGATCCATGGCGCTGCCCGCTGCGATGCCCGCCACGAACGTCCCGTGGCCGCGGCCGTCGCCCGGCGAGTTCGGCTCGAGTTTCGTGATCACCTGCTCGTCGATCACCCGGGCTCCGAAGTCGAAGTCGGCGCGGTCCTTGTCGATGCCTGAGTCGACGATCGCGATCGTGGGCATCGACTGACCTGTCGCCGGCCGGTTGCCCCAGAGAGGCTTCACGCCCGACGCAGTCGTCCAGACGTGCTTCGAGGTGTACTGAACGGTGCCGCTGAGCTTCATCGGAGCGTCATACGTCACCGTCAGGCCGGGCATGCGGGCGAGCTGGAGCACCTTCCTCGCCTTCAGCGTGACCGCGACAGAGCTGATGAAGTTGTACTTATCCGTCACCTGCTCACCCGGCCTGCTGCCCGAGCGATCCTCGACGTCGTGGAAGGCGTTGAGCGCGTGCTCCATGCCCTTCCCGCTCCTACCCTGGATGATGACCTTCACCAGCGCGTTCGGCGTGGCGTCGGCCTTCGCCAACAGGACCGGGTCGATATAGGTCGCCGACGGGGGCGTGAACTGCTTCGTGCGTGCACCGGCAGCGAGAGGAGCCGCGACGACCAGCACCGCAACGAGCGCAGTGACCAGTCCGCGACCTCCCTTGCCCCAGAGCGCGTTCGACCGGGAGTCTCCTCCTCGGTTTCCTGTCCCCCAGAGTGCGCTCGAGCGCTGCTCGCCGCGCGGGGACCCGCCCTTA
>JBKKAR010000026.1:0-9975 GCA_046714355.1 Gaiellaceae bacterium
CCTGCGGGCCTGCCGGGCCCTGGGATCCGGCTGCGCCCGTCGTGCCCTGGGCGCCGGTAGAGCCCGTCGGGCCCATCGGGCCGGCGGGGCCTTGAGTTCCCTGTGCGCCCTGTGCGCCGGTCGCGCCGGTCGCGCCGGTGTCACCCTGGATTCCCTGTGCGCCGGTGGCGCCGACGGGGCCCTGTGGGCCGGCGGGGCCTTGCGCGCCCTGTGCGCCGGTTGCGCCCGTGGCTCCGGTGTCGCCCTGAATTCCCTGTGTGCCCTGGGCGCCGGTGGCGCCAGCCGCTCCGGTCGCGCCGGTGTCGCCCTGGATTCCCTGTGCGCCCTGGGCGCCGGTGGCGCCGACGGGGCCCTGTGGGCCGGCGGGTCCTTGCGCGCCCTGTGCGCCGGTTGCGCCCGTGGCTCCGGTGTCGCCCTGAATTCCCTGTGTGCCCTGGGAGCCGGTCGCGCCGGTGGCGCCGATCGGGCCCTGCGGGCCGACAGGGCCCTGCGCTCCGTCCGCACCCGCAGCACCCGTCGCACCGGTGGCACCGGTATTGCCCTGAATTCCCTGTGTGCCCTGGGCTCCGGTCGCGCCGGTGTCACCCTGCGCGCCCTGTGTGCCCGTTGCGCCGGTCGGGCCCTGCGGCCCCTGGGCGCCCTGCGGGCCGACGGCGCCGCTTGCACCTGTTGCACCAGTGTCTCCGGTCAGGCCCTGCGCTCCGGTGGGTCCCTGCGGGCCTGACGCGCCCTGGGTTCCGGCTGCGCCGGTAGCGCCCGTCACGCCGGCGACACCCTGAGGTCCGGTCGGCCCGTTGGCCGGACCGGGAGGTCCAGCGGGGCCGGCAGGTCCAGCGGAGCCGGCTGTGCCGTCCGCACCGGGATCGCCCTGCGCCCCGGTCGCACCTGCCGGACCGGTAATGCCCAAAGCACCGGCCGGGCCGATGGCCCCTTCGGGACCGACAGGCCCGTCCGGGCCGGGCTGCGCGTCGTCGCCGTCGCGCGTCGAGGAGACTGTGTCGTTCGAGACCGGCGTCTTCTCGGAACCGCTGCCTCCGAGCTCGACGTCGACCAGGCCGTCATCGGCGC
This sequence comes from Gaiellaceae bacterium, assembly GCA_046714355.1. GTDB lineage: Bacteria > Actinomycetota > Thermoleophilia > Gaiellales > Gaiellaceae > JACDAN01. The sequence continues at coordinate 1,069 of JBKKAR010000026.1, forward strand.
CGGGGGACACCGCATTGTCCCCCGCGCCTGAAGTGGACTCGTCGTTGCGCCGATCCGCAGAATCGCCGGGCCGACGGTTGGACGAGTTTTCCGCGGGAAGCACGACTTCGGAAAGCGGGCCCTGCCGGTCGTTGGCAGACCGCTGTGAATCGTTCGCGCCGCCGCCGGCGATCACGACTGTGCCCACGACGGAAGCCGCGGCGATCGTCGCCCCGATTCCGCCCATGATCCGAAGAAGGTTTCCTGTCATCGCTGTCACGTCTTCGAAGGCGGCGGCGAGGAAGGCCCAGGTTTTCGGTATGAAAATGGTTTGGGTGCCCCTGAAATCCCTCTTTCGAGGCACGGCAGACGAGCTTTGGGCGTCCGTGAGCCCTCATAGGCTCTAGGAATGGCGATGAGGGAACGCCGAATCCTGGTCGTCGACGACGACGCAGATATCCGTGGCCTTGTCCGCGAGCTCCTCGAGCGGCGCGGTTTCGCGGTCGCCGAGGCGGCCGACGGAAAACAGGCGCTGCAGGAGTTCTACGCGGGTCGCCCCGACCTCGTCGTGCTCGACGTGAGCATGCCCGGTCTGGACGGGTGGACGACGCTGGAGCGGATCCGGGAGCTCAGCAACGTCCCTGTGGTGATGCTGACAGCGCGCTCGGAGGAGCTCGAGAAGACGCGCGGCCTGCGCGCGGGTGCTGACGACTACGTCACGAAGCCGTTCGGACGCCAGGAGCTGCTGGCGAGAATCGAAGCGCTGCTCCGGCGGGCGGGAGGCCGGGAGGCCGCCGCGGCCGAGACGTACTCCGACAAGTTCGTCTCCATCGACTTCGCCCAGCGCGCGGTCACTGCAGGAGACCGGGCGGTCGATCTGACGCCGCTCGAGTTCAGGCTGCTGACCACTTTCGTGCGCCACCCGAACCAGGTGCTCTCGCACGAGCAGCTGCTCGAGCTCGTCTGGGGCGACCTGGACGCCTCGCGGGAGCAAGTCAAGCTCTACGTGGGCTACCTGCGGCGCAAGCTGTCGCCCGACGCACCTGACCAGGCCCCCATCGAGACCCGCCGCGGCTTCGGCTATACGTACCGACCTCGGCGGGGCTAGCGCCGCCTTTTCGCTCCGAGCTAACCCGTGGCGAGGCGTGAGCGGGGGCGGCGCTCCAACAGGAGCGAAGCAGTCTTGGCGAGCAATTGGCGCGGGCTGAAGGGCTTTCTCATGTAGGCGTCAGCTCCGGCCGCGAGTGCATTTGCGGTCTGGCTCTCCTCGGCGAAGGCGGTCAGGATCAGGATCGGGACGTTTCTCGTCGCCTCCTCCTCCCGGAGCCGCCGCGTGACCTCGCAACCGTCGATACCGGGCATCATCAGGTCGAGGACGACGAGGTGGGGCACACGGTCGAGTGCCGACTGGAAGGCGGCGAGGCCGTTCGCCGCCGTCATCACCTCGTAGCCGTCCCGCTCGAGGGTGAGCGAGATCAGCAGCAGGATGTCGGGGTCGTCGTCGGCGATCAGGGCGAGTGGGCGACGGCTCATGCGGCGACCTCTTCCTCGGCAACGGCGCTCACGTGTCGGACCGGCAGCCGGACGCGGGCGGTAGTGCCCGCGCCCTCCGCGCTCTCGATCTCGATCGACCCTTCGTGCCGCTCGACGATCGTCTTCGCGATCGTGAGGCCGAGGCCGGTGCCGGGAATCGCCTGCTCGGTGGCGATCGTGCTCCGGAAGAAGCGCTCGAAGAGTCGATCCTGCTCGCCGGAAGGGATGCCCACGCCGGTGTCCTGGACCTCGACGACGGCGTCGCCACCAACGACTGAGACCCGGACGGTGACGCGGCCCAGGCGAGGAGTGAACTTGAGCGCGTTCGAGATCAGGTTGTCGAGCACCTGGGCAAGCCGCGAGCGGTCGCCGAGCATCGACGGGGTGTCGGCGATCTCGGCGACGAGGTCGATCTGGCGGTCATCTGCGATCGGTTGAGCGGCTTCGAGACACTCGTTGAGGATCTCGTCCAGGTCGACCTCCTCAAGATCGAGCGCGAGCTTGCCCGCTTCGACCTGCGCCATGAACAGCAGGTCTCCGACGAGCTGCATCAGCCGCTTCGAGTTTCGCTCTACGACTGTGAGGAATCGGTCCTGCTCCACGGTCAGGTCGCCGGCGCCGCCGTCCAGGAGCAGCTCCAAGTAGCCGTGGATCGACGTCAGCGGGGTGCGCAGCTCATGGGAGACGAGCGAGATGAACTCGTCCTTCAGCCGGTCGAGCTCTCGCAGCCGCTCGTTCTGTTCGGCGAGCGCCTGCTGCGCGGACTCGGCATCGGCGCGGGCGACGCGCTCCTTGGCGAGCAGTGCTTCGAGTTGGCGCTGCTGGCGCTTGAGATGAGTGACGTCGCGCGCGATCACTGCGGCCCCCGTGATCGTGCCGTCCTCGTGGAGGATCGGCGAGACGGTGAGGGAGACGTCGACCTCCGTCCCGTCTTTCCTCAGTCCCCGGGTCTCGTGATCCTCGACGCCGGCGCCGACGCCGATCCGTTGCGCGACCGACGTGAGCTCGTGCAGGCGGTCCGGAGGAACGAGCGCCGCCATGGGCCGGCCGACGATCTCGTCGGCGGGGTAGCCGAACAGCCGCTCGGCCGCCGGGTTCCAGGTCACGATCGTTCCGTCGCCCGAAGTCCTCGTGATCGCGTCGTCCGACGCCTCGACGATGGCGGCGAGCTGCGAGACGCTCTCCTGCGCTTCCTTCCGCTCCGCGAGCGCATCCTCGAGATCGGTGGCCTGCTCCATCAGCTGCCGGTTCCGCGAATGCAGCTGCGCAGTCGCGCGTCGAAGGAGCGGGATCAGCGAAGCCCAGAGTGCGAGCAGCGCGAAGACGAGGATGACGGCGGTGTGACGGATCGCCTCGTGGATCTGGACGTCGATCGCCCGGTAGTCCTGCGAGAGCGCGAGGGCGCCGATCGGGTGCGGCGCTCCCTGGGGGCGAACCGGGACGACGGTCCTGAGCACTTTCGGGTGGGTACCCGGGCTGTCGAGTGGCACAACTGCACGCTCACGGTTTCCCCGCAGAGCCGAGGAGAGCTCGTCGCTTGGCCTGAGCGTGCCGATGAGCGCGTGCTCGGTCGAGTACGTCACCCTCCCTCTCGGGCTGTACAGCGTGGCGCGGAGCACTCCGCTGAGGAAGGTTCGATCCTCGAAGACGGCATCGAGAGCGACCCTCCGTTTGGGGCCGACGGGAGCGGCGAAGTCCGAGCGCTTCAGATGCGTGCGCAGCGTGGCCTCGGCGACCTGCTGCGTCTGCTGCTCGACGCGGCTCTCCGCGCGGCTCGTGACGTCGCGCTGGAGCACCCACAGCATTGCCACGCCGAGGAGGAGTAGCACGATGCCCGTGTAGGCGGCGAACGGCAGTGCGAGCCGCGGCGGCCTTTCGGCGCCCGGATTTCGACCCGGAATGAGGACAGGCGAAGCTTTCATGGAGCGGTTCGATCCCTCTATCGGGTGTTTTCACCCGGTACATGAGGGCAGTCTTCGTACACTTCCGGCGGGATGGCGACGACCGAGGACAGGCCGGCCGCGCTCGACGGGATCGCCGAGTGGCGGCGCCAGTTGTACGAGGCCTCACCCGAGCGGCAGGGCGAGCTCTTCTCCACGATCTCGGGCCTCGAGATCGACCCCCTCTACACGGCTGACTCGGTCGAGATCGACGAGGAGCGGGACCTCGGCTACCCCGGCGTCTATCCGTTCACGCGCGGCGTCTATCCCTCGATGTACCGAGGGAAGCTCTGGACGATGCGCCAGTTCGCCGGCTTCGGCACCGCGGCCGAGACGAACGAGCGCTTCCGCTACTTGCTCCAGCACGGTCAAACCGGCCTCTCGACGGCGTTCGATATGCCGTCGCTCATGGGCTACGACTCGGACCACCCGCGTTCGCTGGGCGAGGTCGGGCGCGAGGGAGTCGCGATCGACTCGCTGGAGGACATGGAGGCGCTGTTTTCCGGCATCCCGCTCGGCGAGGTCTCGACGTCCATGACGATCAACTGCACCGCGCCGATCGCGCTGGCCTTCTACGTGTGCGTCGCGGAGGCCCAGGGCGTCCAGCGATCGGAGCTCCGAGGGACGATCCAGACGGACATCCTCAAGGAGTACATCGCGCAGAAGGAGTGGATCTACCCGCCCGAGCCCTCCATGCGGCTCGTGACGGACATGGTCGAGTTCTGCACGCACGAGATGCCGCGCTGGCACCCGATCTCGATCTCGGGCTACCACATCCGCGAGGCCGGCTCGAACGCGACCCAGGAGCTCGCCTTCACACTGATGAACGGCTTCACATACGTCGAGGCCGCGATGGAGCGAGGTCTCGACGTCGACGAGTTCGCGCCGCGCCTCTCGTTCTTCTTCAACGCGCACCTCGACTTCTTCGAGGAGATCGCCAAGTACCGCGCTGCCCGCCGCATCTGGGCGAGAGAGATGCGCGAGCGCTACGGAGCGAAGAACCCGCGCTCCTGGCTGATGCGCTTCCACACCCAGACTGCCGGCGTTTCGCTGACGGCGCAGCAGCCGGAGATCAACATCGTCCGCACCGCGCTCGAGGCGCTCTCCGCAGTGCTGGGCGGGACGCAGTCGCTCCATACGAACTCATTCGACGAGGCGTTCGCGCTGCCGACCGAGAACGCCGTCCGGCTCGCCCTTCGGACTCAGCAGGTGATCGCGCACGAGACGGGCGTCGTGAACACCATCGACCCGCTCGGAGGCTCGTACTTCGTCGAGAACTTGACGAATCGGCTCGAGAGGGAGGCGTACGAGTACTTCGAACGGATCCGCTCGCTCGGCGGCGTGGTTCCGGCGATCAAGGAGAACTTCTTCCAGCGCGAGATCGCCGACGCCTCGTTTCGTTACCAGTCCGAAGTCGAGGCGAAGCAGCGGATCATCGTGGGTGTCAACCGCTACCAGTCCGAGGACGAGAACGAGCTGGAAATCCTGCGCGTCGACCCAGCGCTCGAGGGCGAGCAGATCGCGCGGGTGAAGGCGTACCGGGCGCGCCGCGACCCCGCCGCCGCCGAGGCTGCGATCACCCGTCTGAAGCAGGGAGCGGAGGGAGACGAGAACTTGATGCCGCTCATCGTCGACGCCGCGAAAGCGTCCGTGACGATGGGGGAAATGTGCGACGCGCTCCGCGAGGTGTGGGGCGTCTGGCGCGAGACTCCGGTCTTTTAGACCGTCGTTTCGCGGAAAGTCTCACGACTTTCCGCGATCGGCCCAGTGAGCGAGTCTGCAACCTCATCGCCCCCATTTTCGCCCTGAGCGGAACGGGCCGAGCCCGTTCCGCCGCCGACGCTGCTGGAAAAGGAACCGGTGCGCCGATCCTTCGAAGAGTGGGCGCCTTAACGAGCGCGCAATCCGCCGCTAACAGACCAGCCCAACAGCAGTGCTGATCCTGGGCGTGTTCGCGTTCTGGCAGACACGGTCGGAGCCGACGAAGGCGGCCGAGACGTTCGGCACCGACCCTGCCACCAACGTCGGCCAGGACAAGACCGTTCCGCTGCCGCCCGAGGCGCGGCAGATCGCGGTGCAGTTCATCAAGACGGCCGTCGTCCGCAAGAACCTTCGCGATGCGTGGACGATCTCGGGCCCCGGCATCAAGCAGGATCTTTCGCTGAACGAGTGGATGACGGGGAACATCCCGGTCGTCCCGTACCTCGACGCCGCCGTGAACGCGTCCCCGGTAAAGGTGGATGGTCGTACCCGAACGACGTCTCGCTCCAGGTCGTCATGCAGCCCAAGCAGGGCTCGAAGGAGAAGCCGCAGATCTTCTACATCGGACTGAAGAAGTTCGGCTCGGGTGCACAGGCGAAGTGGCTTGTGGACTACTGGGCGCCGTGCGCGCCGCCGCCGGTCCCGAGCGCACCCCAGCAGGGGTAGTACCCGCCACTCCCGCGCCTATGCTGAGAGCGTGAGAGGCATCTTCTTCTCACCTCGAGCGCGTCGACGGCTGACCTGGATCGGGGCCGGCCTCTTGGCGGTGGTCGCCGCCGTGATCGTCGGCGTCAAGTGGTCGAACACCGCCGAGCAGCCACCGAACACCTTCGCGCCCGGGTAGGCCTACGTCTACCAGGAGCCGAAGGCGGTCGAGCTGACGCGGGCCGAACGTGCGCGGGCGCTCGCGACGGCCGCAAACTTCGTCACCCATGCGGTCGCCCGCCGCCACGTGGAGCTCGCCTACGACCTCGCCGCGCCCACCCTCAAGAGCGGAATGACGAAGGCGGAATGGAGCCGGGGCTCGATTCCCGTCGTCCCGTACCCTGTCGAAGAGGCTCGCTGGAAGGTCGAGTACTCCTACGCGGATGCACTCGGCCTCCAGGTCCTGCTGCTGCCGACCGTGAAGTCGAAGCTGCGCCCGGCGGTCTTCGCCATGGAGCTGACCCCCACCGGACGCGGCAAGGCGCACCTGGCTCGTCTCCTCATGGGCTCCGACGGGGATGACGGGCGCCTCGGCGCCTACCGCACCCGCCACCGGGTCGGGTGGAGTCCCGAACCTGGGCGCGAATCTCACCGGCGGCGAGGCCCGGTTGGACGCCCGCTGGCTCCTCGCGCCACTCCTGCTGCTCGCGCTCGTCCCGCTCATCGTCGGCGGCTTCTATTTCCGCGGCTGGCGCCGAGGCCGCCGCGCCGAGGCCGCCTACCGCGCCCTTCACTAGATCTCGGTCTCGAAGCCGTCGTGCACCTGCTCGAACTCCGGTTCGAGCGGGCGCTCCATGGGACGGTGCGTGAGGAGAAGGCGCTTGGCGCCGGCCGCCTCGAAGGCTTCGCGCGCCTCGGCGGCGGCCAGGTGGCCACGCGTGCCCCCCTCGGGGTTCGGCGCGAGCAGCGTCGCCTCGCAGAGAAAGAGGTCGGCGTCGCGGGCCAGCTCCGCCAGCTGGTCGCTCGGGCCGCTGTCGCCGGAGTAGGCCATGGTCTTGCCGTTACAGGCGACGCGAAAGCCGAACGCCAGCAGTTCGTAATGCAGCACCCTGCGCGGGGTGATCCGGAAGCCGGCGGTCTCGAACTCCTCTCCCTCGGCGTATTCCTGAACGGTGAAGGCCTTGTGGAACATGTCTGGCGTTCCGAGCCGCTCTCCGATCTCGCTCAGCAGCTTGTCGCCGCCGGGCGGCACCCAGAGGTCGGGACGGGGCTGATCCGAGGCCGGCCCGAACCACAGGGCCCAGACCCACGGGACGACGTCGCCCCAGTGGTCGAGGTGAAAGTGGGTCAGGCAGATGGCGTCGACCCGTGGCCAGTCCTCGAACTCGCGGAGCTTCGCGAGGACCCCGGCGCCGCAGTCCAGCAGGACCCGGCCGGGCGGCCCTTCGACGAGATAGCCGGACTGTGCGCCGCCTGGATTGGGCCACGCCGGCGAGCAGCCGATCACCTTTAACCTCATCGTCATAGTCTGGCCTATACCCAGACGGTGACCGGACGCTTCATCTTCCCGCGATCAGGCACCGACTGGGCGGTGCCGGTGGCTGGCACCTTCCTATACTCACGACCGGGATGGCCGGGAAGATCCGAGTCGTAATCGCCAAGCCGGGCCTCGACGGTCATGACCGCGGGGCGAAGATCATCGCGCGGGCGCTGCGCGACGCCGGCATGGAGGTCATCTACACCGGCCTTCACCAGACGCCCGAGCAGATCGTCGAGACCGCGATCCAGGAGGACGCCGACGCCGTCGGGATCTCGATCCTGTCGGGTGCGCACATGACGCTCGTGCCGCGAATCGTCGACGGTCTGCGGGAGAACGGCTTGGAGGACGTGCTCGTCGTCGTGGGCGGGACGATCCCGCGCGAGGACTCCGAGGAGCTCAAGGCCAAGGGCGTCGCGGAGATCTTCACGCCAGGGGCTCCGACGAGCGCGATCGTCGACTTCCTGCGCGAGAAGGTTCCGGCCTCCTGATCGACGTCCGTCACGAAGGCGGCGTCGCGCTCGTCACCGTCGATCGGCCGGACGCGATGAACGCGCTCGACCTGGAGACGTTGACCGCCCTGCGCGATCGCCTCGCCGAGCTCGCGAAGGACGGCGACACGCGCGTCGTCGTCCTCACCGGCGCAGGAGACCGGGCGTTCATCGCCGGAGCCGACATCAAGTACATGAGCGGGCTCGACGTCGACGAGGCGAAGGCCTGGGGCGATCTCGGTCACGAAGCCGGGAGGCTGCTGGAGACCATGCGCCAGCCGACGATCGCCGCGATCAACGGCTTCGCGCTCGGCGGCGGGTGCGAGCTCGCGCTTGCCTGCGACCTTCGCTACGCGTCGTCCAAGGCCAAGCTGGGCCAGCCCGAGATCAACCTCGGGATCATCCCGGGGTGGGGCGGGACGCAGCGCCTCGCGCGCGCGACATCGCTCGGGTTCGCGAAGGAGCTGATCCTCACCGGCCGCACCCTCGGAGCCGAGGAGGCGGAGCGCCGCGGCCTCGTCAACGGCGTCTTCGAGCCGGACGAGCTTTTGTCCGAGGTGATGAAGGTTGCGGCCCAGCTGGCGGCGAAGAGCCCGCTTGCGCTCGAGGCGGCAAAGGAGGCCGTGAATCGAGCCCTCGACGGCGACCACGCCGACAACCTCGCCCGGGAGTCGGACCGTTTCGGCGAGCTCTTCTCGTCCGAGGACGCAAAGGAGGGCCTCACGGCCTTCGCCGAGAAGCGCGAGCCGCGCTTCACCGGTCGGTAGGCGCTACTTCGAGAGGAGAACGCGCTCGGCGGTGATTGCGCCGGGCTTGCCGAGCTGGGCGTCGAGCGTATTCGGGAAGATCTCGGTCCAGACGGTCGCACGAGTGCTTCCGGCGAGCCCGCCGAGGGCCTTCTCGATGATCGTGAACGGTGAGACGGCGAGCGACACCGGCCGGCTGATGCCGTTCAGCTTCAGGCCGGTCGTTCTGACGGCCAGGCTACGCACGTTCACCTTCAGCGCCTCGCTCTGCTGGG
>JBKKAR010000027.1:0-35416 GCA_046714355.1 Gaiellaceae bacterium
AGCAACGTGCGGTCGCCGCGCGGGTCGCGGTACCCGAACTCCGCGACGTCCTCGTCCCAGTCGACGTCCAGCAGCCCGAGCTTCACTCGCTGGTCGAGCCACGCGCCCCGGAAGACGAGCTTCCGCAGCCAGTAGACGAGCGACTCGCCGTCCACGGCGGCCAAGGCCTCCCAGTGCCGGACGAGATACCGGCCGAGCTCGCTCCGGGCCTCCTCGATTCGCTGGTCGGCCGTCAGCTCGACGAGATCACCCGCTTCGTCCTCGTCGAGGTCGTTGCTCCCGACCAGGCCGAGCTTGACGGCAGCGCTGATCACCCGCTCCTCGAAGTCCTCTGCATTGAACGCGAACCGGTAGCCCAGGAACTGCACGACATAGTCGTCGCCGGACTCGTAGTTCGCCTCGCCCACGGTTCTGAGGATACGCAGGGCAGATGTCGTCCGGCGCCCTCCCTACGGTTGACCTCCGCGATGCACGAGGGAACCTGGACGATCACCTCGTGCCCGCACCGGGAGCCGGCGGAGCTGGCTCAGGAGCTCGGGATCAGCGAGACCACCGCTCGAGTGCTCGTCCGGCGCGGGTACGACGACGCCGCTACGGCGCGGTCGTTCCTGGCCGGCGCCGATCCGGGGCACGACCCTGGCCTGCTCGGCGACATGGACTTGGCTTGCGAACGGATCCGTGGCGCCATCGAGTCGAAAAAGCGCATTTGCGTCCACGGCGACTACGACGCCGACGGCATCTGCGCCACGGCGCTCGCCGTGCTCGTGCTTCGTGAGCTCGGCGCCGATGTGTCCTGGCACCTTCCGAGCCGCTTCGAAGAGGGCTATGGAGTGTCCGGCGAGACGCTCGACCGGCTTGCCGGCGAGGGCTGCAGCCTCGTCCTCACCGTCGACTGCGGGATCACGGCGGTCGCCGAGGTCGCTCGGGCCAAGGAGTTGGGCCTCGAGGTCGTCGTCACCGACCATCACCGGCCGGGCGAGGAGCTGCCGGACTGCCCGATCGTCGCGACCCGTCCGTCGGACTACCCCTTTCCCGAGCTCTGCGGCACCGGCGTCGTCTACAAGCTCGGCCAGGCGCTGCTCGGTCCGAGCGCGGAGGCGCTTCGCCGCCACCTCGACCTCGTCGCCATCGCGACGATCTCCGACGTCGTCCCGCTGGTGGACGAAAACCGGTTCCTCGCACGCGAGGGCCTGAAGGCGCTCGCACGGACGCAGAGGCCGGGGCTGCGGGCGCTGATGCGCACGGCGGGGGTCGATCCCGCCGCTGTCGATGCCGGCTCCGTCGGCTTCCGGCTGGCGCCGCGGATCAACGCCGCGGGAAGACTCCAGCACCCGGAAATCGCGCTCCAGCTCCTCCTCACGGAGGACGAAACCGAAGCGGCGCAGCTCGCCGACCGGCTCGATGAGCTGAACCGCGAGCGCCAGGGTGTCGAGGACAGGATCCTTCGCGAGGCGGTGGCGCAGGTCGAGGCCTGGCCGGAGAGCCGCCAACGACGTCGGGGGTACGTCGTTGCCCACGCCGACTGGCACGAGGGCGTGATCGGGATCGTCGCCTCCCGCCTCGTCGAGCGCTTCCACCGCCCCGTCGTTCTGATTGCGGGGACGGAGGGCGACTGGAAAGGCTCGGGCCGGTCGATCCCGTCGTTCGACCTGCACGCGGCGCTGGGCGCCTGCGCGGAGCATCTCTCGCGTTTCGGCGGCCATCGGGCCGCCGCCGGGCTCTCGATCGATCCTGCGCGAGTCGGCGCCTTCGCTGAGGCCTTCGGCGCCCGGGTCGACGCCGAGCTGCCCGAGGAGGAGCTCGAGCCGAGAGTCGCAGTCGATGCCGTCGTCTCCGGCGAGGAGCTGACGCTCGATCTCTCCTCGGAGCTCGGCCACCTGGCGCCGTTCGGGCTTGGGAATCCCGGTGTGACGCTGCTGCTTCCGTCGTGTGACCTGTCCGACGTCGCTCAGACGGCCGACGGGAAGCACCTCAGGTTTCGGGTGAGGCAGCGGAACCGTCCGGCAGGCAGCGCGATCGCCTTCGGCCTCGGCCGCCATGCCGACCGGGCGAGGCGCGAAATCCGCCACGACGTGCTCTTCCGCCTCGAGGAGAACCGCTGGAACGGAACCGTCGCGCCGCAGCTCGTCGTCCGCCAGCTCCTCGAGACGCCGGAGCGCTACGAGAGCCTGCGCGAATGGCTCGCCGGCGAATTCCGCAAGGAGGAGGCGGAGCGGGACGGCGCCGCGCAGGCGATCTTCGCCGAGCTCGGCGTCGAGCGAGGCGGGCCGCCGCGGCCGCTGCTGGAGTCCGACGCCTTCAGGGCGCTGCTCGACGACGAGCCGGTTCCGGTGGCCGAGGCGGCCTAGGGGCTTCTAGGCTCGCCCGGCCGACACGCGGTAGGCCTTGCGGGGCTCCCAGGGGCGCTCGCGACGCGCCTCGGACTCCAGCCCCGCGAGCAGACGGGCGAGGGCGAGCGTTCTGCGTTTCTGACGGCGGCGAATGCGCATGGACCGGGCGTTTTCGCCCCCGAATCGTCGTTTCCTCCGAGGCGCCGACTCGGCGGCGCCGACCGAGGCCATGCCGGCTTCGCCGGCTTGGCCGATTGCTTCTCGCGAGTACCATTTGGTTATGACGCTTCTCGAGGCTCCGGAACGCCATCCGGACCTGATCAACGAGCTGATCGCGGAGGTCGCCGACTACAACCCGGACCTCGACCGCGACCTGATCGCACGGGCGTTCCGCTTTGCCGCCGCCGCCCACGAGGGTCAACTGCGGCGCTCTGGCGAGGACTTCATCCACCACCCCTACGCGGTCGCACGAATCTGCGCCGAGCTCCGGCAGGACGACGAGACGATCGCCGCTGCGCTGCTCCACGACGTCGTCGAGGACACCGAGGTCACGCTCGACGGCGTCCGCTCCGAGTTCGGCGACGAGGTCGGCCGGCTCGTCGACGGCGTCACGAAGCTGACTCGCGTCCACTTCCAGAGCCGAGAGCAGGCGCAGGCCGAGAACTACCGAAAGATGGTGCTCGCGATGGCCGAGGACCACCGGGTCATCGTCATCAAGCTGGCCGACCGGTTGCACAACCTCCGGACGATCGAGTACCTCGGGAAGCAGAAGCAAGTTCAGAAGGCGCGCGAGGCACTCGAGGTCTACGCGCCGCTCGCGCACCGGCTCGGCATCCACACGATGAAGTGGCAGCTCGAGGATCTCGCCTTCGAGGCGCTCCACCCGCGCAAGTACACCGAGATCAAGGCGATGGTCAGCGAGCGCCGCGCCGACCGGGACGAGCATGTCCGCGAGGCGGCGTTCGTCCTCCAGCTCGAGCTCGACAAGGTCGACATCCCGGCGGAGATCTCCGGGCGGGCGAAGCACTTCTACTCCATCTACGACAAGATGGCCAAGAGGGGCAAGGAGTTCAACGAGATCTACGACCTCACCGCGATGCGGGTGATCGTAGAGCGCTCCGGCGACGAGGGAACCCGCGACTGTTACGGCGCCCTCGGCCTGATCCATTCGCTCTGGAAGCCGATGCCCGGGCGCTTCAAGGACTACATCGCGATGCAGAAACTGAACGGCTACCGTGCCCTGCACACGACCGTGATCGGGCCCCAGGGTCGCCCGCTCGAGATCCAGGTTCGCACGAGCGACATGCACGAGATGGCCGAGCTGGGCGTCGCCGCCCATTGGCTCTACAAGCGCGGTGGCAAGAGCCGCAAGTCGGACGAGCAGTGGAAGCAGTGGGTCAAGCAGCTCCGCGAGTGGAACGACGAGTCAGACCCGCAGGAGTTCAAGAAGAACCTGATCGCCGAGCTCGTCACCGACGAGGTCTACGTCTACACGCCGAAGGGCGAGGTCAAGATGCTCCCGGCCGGCTCGACGCCGATCGACTTTGCCTACGCCGTCCATACGGACGTGGGGCACCGAACAGTCGGCGCCCGGGTGAACGGACGCATCGTGCCGCTGCACTACAAGCTGCAGAGCGGCGATTTCGTGGAGGTGGTGACGGCGAAGACGGGGCGCGGCCCCTCGCGTGACTGGCTCGCGCTGGCCAAGTCCTCGCGCGCCCGCAACAAGATCCGCCAGTGGTTCTCCCGCGAGACGCGCGAGGAGACGGAGCAGAAGGGTCGTGAGGCGCTCGAGCAGGCCCTGAAGGCTCAGAAGCTGCCGTACCGCAAGATCGCGGGCTCGGCGGTCCTCGCGGGGGTGATCCGCGAGGCCGGGTTCAAGAAGGCCGAGGACTTCTACCTCGCGCTCGGCTCCGGGAAGCTCGCCTCCGGCCAGATCGTCAACAAGGTGATCCAGCGGCTGAAGACCACGGAGGTCGCGGAGGAGGAGGCGGTCCCGCTCAAGCCGACGCGCTCGGCCGAGACCGTCGGGAGCGAGGCGCTCGGGATCAACGTCGAGGGGATCGCGGATGTGCTCGTGCGCCTGGCCAAGTGCTGCACACCGGTTCCGAGCGACCAGATCGTCGGCTACATCTCGCTCGGCAAGGGCATCACCATCCACCGGGAGGACTGCCCGAACGTCAAGGCGCTCCGCCGCAACCCCGAGCGCTTCACGACGGTCAACTGGGACGGGGGCTCGACGAAGAGCTTCCGGGTCCAGATCGCGGTCGACGCGTGGGACCGGCCGCGGCTCCTCGAGGACGTCGCACGGACGTTCGCCGAGCACGGCTCGAACATCGTCTCCTACGGCGGCACCGTCGAGGATCAGCTCGCGAAGAACTGGTACACGGCCGAGGTCGGCGACGTGAAGGCGCTGCGTGGCCTGCTCGGCTCGCTGCGGAACGTCGATTCCGTCTTCGACGCCTACCGCGTCACGCCCAGCTAGAGCTCGGCTCAGCGTGATGCTCGTCGCAGGGGTGCGATGTGCGGTGCGAGGCAAGGACGCAGGGCGCGTTCATATCCGTGATATGGGCGCGCCTGAGGACGCCGCATCGCGCCGCACAGCGCAGCCCTGGGGCACAGCCGTCACTCTGGGTCGAGCTCTCATCCCTCGTTCGAGGGATTCGACGCCTCGATCGAGGGATTGGTCCTTCGCAAAAGCCCTGCTATTCGTGGAACTCACCCTTTTGGGGGATGATCCCTCGATCGAGCGGGGTGCCTCGAACGAGGGATAGACGCCGGGGCCGCTCTGACTACAACGAGTTCAGGGGGAGAGGGCAAGCTGCGGCGCCCATCCGCGACAGTGGATGGGCGCGCGGCCTTCTACAAGATCTCTCGAGTGAGAGCCGCTGAGTCAGAGGGACGCTGCCTAGCTTTCGAGGGCAGCGCCCTCGAACTCCCGAATCCGTTCTCGGTACCAACCAGGGATCTCGCAGGCTTTGCGCTCGTCGAGGTCGACGAGGACGAGCGTCTGCTTCGCGGTCACCATCAGCAGGTCGTCCTCGACGCGGTACGCGGCGAGCTCGTACGTCACGCTCGTGCGGCCGATCCGCGAAATACGGATGAACACCTCGATCAGGTCGTCGAACTTGGCGGGCGCGGTGTAGTCGATCATCGAGGCGCGCATGACGAACTGGCGTTCCTCCTGCGGGCTCGTCCTGAGCATGTCGAGGTGCCGGTGGTACTCGACCCGGGCCGTGTCGAAGTAGGGCATGTACCGGCCGTAGTAGACGATGCCTTGCGCGTCGGTGTCCGAGAAGCCGACTCGCGTGAACGCGGAGTATTTGAATGGCGGCTTTCGATCGGAGAGTCGGCCGGCCTCGGTCGTCACTTGAACTAGCTTCGCAGAGCGAACCACCGTATGATCGCGCTGTCAGCGACAAAGGGGGACAGATGGGACGGCTGTTGCGTCCGCTCATGTCGCTCGCCGCGTTGGTGGCGCTTGCACTTCCGTTGACTGCTTGGGCCGGTCACGGGAGCGCCGACGAGGCGAGCCCGAACATGCAGCACATCGCGAACCTGCCGCCGCCGCCGGAATTCGTGACCTGCGACCGCGGCAGTACCGCCTGCTTCAACTCCGACCTCGCCTTCTGGAATGCAGGCGGCCTACGAGGAGGGTTCAACAAGATCCTCGCGCAGGGGAACTACGAGGGCTTCCGGCTCGTCGATGTCTCGAAGCCCTCTCATCCGAAGAGCATCTCCGTCGTCGAGTGCCGCACGAACCAGGGCGACGTCTCGTTCTACCGGGCAAGGAACAGGCTGCTCCTGATCCAGTCGATCGAGGAGGCGGTCTCGACGCCGGCCTGCGCCACGGCGCTCGAGAACCCGGTCGTCCCGGGGACGAACCCCGTGACGGGTCTGCCCGGCTTGTTCCGGCTCAAGGGTCACGAAGGCCTCCGCGTGTTCGACGTGTCCGATCCGCGCCATCCGCTGCACATCGCCACGGTGCGGACCGCTTGCGGCTCTCACACGCACACGACGATTCCCGACAGCAGTAACGGCCGGGCGATCGTTTACGTGTCCTCGTATCCGAACGGCTCGAGGATCACGCGCAGGGAGGACCTCGCGACGCTTCCCGAGCAGCCGAACTGCATTCCGGACCACAACAAGATCTCGATCGTCGAGATCCCCGACAGGAATCCTGAAGGTGCGCGCGTGCTGAAGGAGCAGCCGCTCCACGAGGACACCGCGACGTGGAGCGGCGTTTTCGGCCAAGGCGGAAGCACCGTCAGGGGTTGCCATGACATCACGGCCCTTCTCGGAGGCCGCGGTCACGATGACGACGGCGGCCGCCCCAGGCAGATCGCGGCCGGCGCCTGCCTCGAGGAAGGCCAACTGTGGGACATCTCCGATCCGGCGAATCCCACAACGACCGTCCCGGGTCGGCACACCCACATCCGGAATCCCTTCATCAACGGGCCGACGCCGCCGTTCCGGGGCCTCTTCCATACGGCCTCGTTCACGTGGGACGGAGATGTCATCGTCTTCACCGACGAGTGGCAGGGCGGCGGCGCGCACGGCTGTGACGGCCCGCAGGACACTCGCGGCAACGTCTGGTTCTACAAGACGGTCGAGCCCGGGCAAGAGGCGCCGCTCTACGGGCGCTTCATCCTGCCGCGGCCGCAACCGGCGAACGAGACGTGCACGATGCACAACGGGAACGTCATCCCGACGAACAAGGGCTACTTCGGCGTGTCGAGCGCGTACCAGGCCGGGACGTCGGTGTACGACTTCAGCAACGTGGAAGATTTCCCGGAGATCTTCCTGCCCTACGCTCCGCCGGCCGGCCTCGCGGTGCCGCCGACGGTTGCCAGCGAGATCGCCTTCTTCGACGCGAAGAACGATCCGTCCGGCCCGACCGGGGTCGACAACGCGTGGTCGACCTACTGGCACAACAACTACCTGTACGCGTCGAGCGGCCTTCCCTCGGCAACACGCCCCGGGAATCGCGGCCTCGACGTCTACGTGCTGCTCGGGAGGCACGGCCGGCTCACGCCGCCGGTGACCGACCCGACGGCGGAAGGCGTCAAGCAGTTCAAGGCGCGCAAGCTGCCACACCAGAACCCGCAGACACAGGAGTTCGTCTTCGGGGATCACGACGACCACGACGACTAGCAACTCTGCAGAGCGGCTAGCGAGAGGGCGGCCTCGGCCGCCCTCTCGGCTTCCGCAGGCACGTACCCTCCTCGATCCGATGTCTCGCGCCTTCGCGGCCCTCCTGCTCGGCTCGCTCGCCCTCGGCGGCTGTGTGCACGCGAAGAACGAGCCGGCGGGTGCACCGGCCGGGGCGATCGCCCTCGAGGCCGGCCGCGTCGAGGCGTCATGGGTGGCAGGGGACCGGATGTACGGCGCCGGTGGCTCGCGTCAGCTGCGAGGGACGGTCAACTGGACGCTGATCGCGAATCTCGCGCCAGCCGCCGCGCCGGACCGCAGTGGCAGACTGCTGGCCTACAGCTCCTGGCGAGGCAGAGGCCCGGTGCTGCGGCTTCTCGACTTCCGAAGCGGCGCCGACCGGGTTCTCGCGCCCGGCGCCTTCGGAGGGGTCTGGCGGCGCGACGGCGCGATCGCGCACTTCCAGGCGACCATGCCCGCCCTGCGGGCGCCGAGACGCTACGTCGGGCACGTGGTCGTGCGCCGCCGGCCCCACGCTCGACCCGTCCGCTGGACGAGGCGCGCCGGACGCTACGTCGCCGCCGCCTGGGCCGGCGACCGCCTGCTCGTCTACCGGCTGGGTTCGACCTGGCCCGACCTGCTCGTCCTCGACGGGCCCGGCCGTGTGCGCCTGCTCGGGCGGTCGACCGCGCTGGTGGCCGTGAGCCCGGATGGGCGCGAGGCGTTCATCGCGCGGTACGGCGCGACTCCTCCGCTGGTCCGAATCATGTCCGTCGCCAGCGGCGCGGAGCACGGCCGTCTGCGCGTGCCCCAGGTTCGCTGGATCCTGGAGACCGGCTCATGGGTCGGCGAGCGCGTCTCCGCACCGTCGAGTGAGGGCCCGGCGGTCTTTCGGGTGCGCGATCGAACGCTCGAGCTCGAGCGCCTGCTCCGCCTCGATCCGGGAGCGCTCCCGAACGGGCTCTTCGAGCCTCAGCTCGATTCGTCGGGACAGCGGATCGCCGCCTGGGGGGAGCTCGTCCCCCCGCCACGGCAGGCGGTTCCGGCGGCCGCGGTCGTCGAGTGCGAGCTCGAGGCCCGGCGCTGCGTCTCGGGTCGGCGCGTCTCTTCCCTTCTCGGCCCGCGGCTCGTCCGTGACCCCAGCCGGCCGTAAGCGGCTGACGCCGGCGCCGATCGGGTTTAGGCTCGCTGACCCCACACCCGTCCCATCGACCAGAGGGCGCCGTCGGCTGCCCTCTGGTCTAGCCGCGGATCACGTCGAGCACCTCGTCCCGCTTCTGCTCCATCAGCTCCTCGGAGCGGGCCTCCAGGTTCAGTCGCAGCAGGGGCTCGGTGTTCGAGGGCCGGACGTTGAAGTGCCAGTCCGTCCCGTTAACGGAGATCCCGTCGAGGTGTGAGACCTCTCCCTGGGCCCCGAAACGCTCTTTCAGCTCCTGGAGCTTCAGCGCGACATCTGGGACGGGCGTGTTCAGCTCGCCGGTGATGAAGTAGCGCTCGCGGAACGGGCGGAGGATCTCCGAGAGCTTCTGCCCCCGCCGCGACACGAGCTCGAGCATGAGCAGGAACGGGACGACGCCCGAGTCGGCCTGGCTGAAGTCGCGGAAGTAGTAGTGGCCCGAGACCTCGCCGCCGAAGACGGCGCCCTCCTCGCGCATCCGGTGCTTGATGTACGCGTGGCCGACGCGGTTGATCAGCGGGATACCGCCGGCGCGCTCGATCGCCTCCGGCACCGCCCAGCTGGCGCGGACGTCGTAGATGATCTTCGCGCCGGTGTTCTTCTCGAGGATCAACTCGGCGAGGAGCGCCGTGACGAAGTCGCCGGGGACGAACTCGCCCGTGTCGTCGACGAAGAAGCAGCGGTCGGCGTCGCCGTCGAACGCGACGCCGAAGTCGGCGCCCTCCGTCGTCGTCCGCTCGACGATGAACTCGCGGTTCTCGGGAAGAAGCGGGTTCGGCTCGTGGTTCGGGAAGCTTCCGTCCGGCTCGAAGTAACAGCGGACGGCCTCGATGGGGAGGCGTTCGAGGACCGGCGGGAGCATCGCCCCGGCCATTCCGTTCGCCGCGTCGACGACGACGCGCAGCGGCTTGATCGCGGATAAGTCGACGAAGGACAGGACGCGCTCCACGTACGCCGGCCAGACGTCGTACTCCTGGACCTGTCCTGGTGCCAGGTACGCGGACGTGTCTCCGAGAGCCATGGCCCGGTCGCGGATATCGAGCAGTCCCGACTCGCCGCCGACGGGAAGCGCGCCGCCGCGGACGATCTTCATCCCCGTGTACTCCTTCGGGTTGTGCGAGGCGGTGACGGCGATCCCGCCGTCGAGCTCGAGTTCGCCGACCGCGAAATACACCATCTCGGTCCCGACGAGGCCGATGTCAAGGACGTCGCAGCCCGCGTCGGCCGCGCCTCGGATCACCGAGGCGGCCATCGATGGCGACGAGAGGCGCATGTCGCGCCCGACGGCGATCTTCCTGGGCTCGAACTGCTCGACGTACGCGCGTCCAATCGCGTAGGCGCCGTCCTCGTCGAGCTCCGAGGGGTGCAGACCTCGCACGTCGTAGGCCTTGAAGACCTTGGGATCGAGCACGGCCCGATGCTACGCGGAGGGAACCTCGTGCGCTGCCCAGGTGTAGAGCGGGCGATGAAGGCGGTTCTCTACCTGCTCATCGCCGCGGCTGCGCTGAGTCTTGCCGGCACGGCAGGCGCGAAAGGAATGGCGCCGGAGCGCGTCTGCGGAGAGTCCACCTGCGTCCGGCTCGACGGCCCGAGCCCCCCGGCGGCGGTGATCGTCATCGACGGCAACGCTGCTCAGGCCGCGCCGGCGGTCGGCGATTACTACCGACTCGACTACTCAATCGACGGTAGCGGCCCTCCTTACGACTTCTCCCATTTCTTCGTCCCGTCCAAAAACCTCATCGGGGTCGACACGGAAGCTGCGGGGCGTGTCCGCTGGTTTGCGCTGTACGGCGGTGAGCTCGACCGTCTGCGTGAGGCAACCAGCGAGCTGGAGCCGTTCCAGGCGCCCGAGCGGTGGCCGGCGTCGATCGAGACCGCGATCTCTATCCCTGCCGCCGACGGCGAGGGTCGCGACTGGACGCCGTACGTGTTCGCGGCCGGGCTCCTGGCACTCGCTGGCCTCGCGCTCGTGGCGCGGCGACTTCTCGTCAGGCGCCTGAACACCGCCTAGAAAACACCCCCAGCGCGGGAGTTTCTGCGCCCCGCCGTTCGTTCTTACACTTGAGGCGTGGAACGCAAGCTTGCGACAGTCCTGTTCGTCGACCTCGTGGGGTCGACAGCGCTGGTCTCCGGTACGGATCCGGAGGTGGCGCGCCGCCGCGTGCAGCAGTACTTCGACAAGGTCTCCCACTGCGTCGTGACGCACGGCGGAATCGTCGAGAAGTTTGCCGGCGACGCCGTCATGGCCGCATTCGGCATCCCGCAAGGGCACGAGGACGACGCCGAGCGCGGCGTCCGCGCGGCGCTCGGGATCCTCGAGGCGGTCACGCAGCTGGGCCTCGAGGTCCGGATCGGAATCGAGTCCGGCGAGGTTGTCGTCGACTCGGCGGAGTCGACGTTCGCCACCGGCGAGGCCGTGAACATCGCTGCGCGTCTGCAGCAAGCTGCTCCCGTGAACAGCATCCTGATCGGCCCCGGAGCCCACCGGCTCACGCTCAACCGCTTCGAGATCGAGGACGAGGGGCCGGTCGAGATCAAGGGCCGGAGCGCCCCCGTCTGGGCGTGGCGCGTCGTCTGTCTCAAGGGTGGGCCGACACGCACCAGCGTCAATCGCGCACCGCTCGTCGGCCGGGATGCCGAGCTCGAGCTGCTCGAAAACACGTACGAGCGCTCGGTCCGCGACCGCCGCGCCCACCTCTTCACCATCTACGGCGATCCGGGAGTGGGGAAGAGCCGGCTCGCTGCGGATTTCGTAGGTGGGCTCGAAACCGCCACCGTCCTCTACGGCCGCGCGCTGCCCTACGGGGAGGGCGTCACCTACTCGGCCCTGGCCGACATGGTCAAGGCGGCCGCGGGCATCGCGGACGACGATCCGCTCGACACAGCGCTCGAGAAGCTGCGCGACTGCTGCCCCGACGAGGCTGTCGCGGATCTCCTCGCACTCGCCTCGGGCGTCCTCGAGGCCGTCAAGGGCGAGCGGAACCAGCAGGAGATCGCCTGGGCCGCCCGTGAGTGGGCGGAGAAGCTCGCCGAGCCGCAGCCTCTCGTGCTCGTCTTCGAGGACATCCACTGGGCTGAGGACGCCCTGCTCGAGCTGATCGAGCACATGGCGACCTGGGTGCGCAACGTTCCGATCCTCCTCCTCTGCCTGGCTCGCCCGGAACTGCTCGACCTGCGACCCGGGTGGAGCGGCGGACGCGTTCGCGCGACGGCGATCGAGCTGGAACCGCTTGGCCGCACCGACAGCGAGACGCTCGTCGACGCATTGCTGGACGGCGAGCTCGCGGTCGGCGCCCGTCAGGCGCTGCTGGACAAGACCGAGGGCAACCCCCTCTTCGTCGAGGAGACGCTCCGGATGCTGTCCGAAGCTGACGGCATGGGCGGGATCGAGCGGATTCCGGACACGTTGCAGGCGCTGATCGCCGCTCGGATCGACCACCTGCCGGAAGGCGAGAAGGAACTGCTCCAGTGCGCCGCCGTCATCGGCCGGATCTTCTGGAAGGGCGCGCTCGCCGACCTGGTGCTCGAAGGTACCGACATCGAGCCATTGCTCGACGACCTGCAACTCCGCGAGTTCGTGCTCCCCGAAGTGCGTTCCACCATCTCCGGCGAGGACGCCTTCAAGTTCAAGCACGTCCTGATCCGCGAGGTCGCCTACGGAGGCCTGACGAAAGCCGCACGAGCGGGCTACCACCAGCGCTTCGCCGAGTGGCTGCGCAGGCACGCAGGTGATGAGCTGCTCGAGATCCGCGCGTATCACCTCGACCAGGCGACTTCGCTGCTCGCCGAGCTGGACGGCGCGCCGCCTCAGGAGCTCGCGCACGAGGCCGCGGTTGCGCTGGAGGAAGCCGGTCGCCGGGCGCTCGCGCGGGAAGCGAACGCAACCGCCCGCAAGCTCCTGATCCGCTCGGTCGAGCTCGAGCCGACTCTCGAGCGGCGGTTCCAGGCCGCGCGCGCAGCGTGGCGGATGAGCGAGTTCCCGGTCGTCGCTCCCGAGATGCAGGAGGTGCTCCGCCTCGCTCGGGAGGCGGGCGACAAGGATCTCCAGGCCCGCGCGCTCACAGCGCTCGCCGAGGTCACCCTCCTCCGCGAGGCCGACGTGGGTCGCGCCGAGGAGCTGGCGCGGGAGGCGCTCGTCGTCGTGGAGCAGGACGAGAGCCGCGTCGACGCGCTGCGGATGCTCGAGACCGTCGCCTGGTGGCGCGGCCGGCTGAGCGAATCGGAGGGCTACGCCAACGAGCAGCTCGAGATCTCCCGGCGACTCGGACGCCAGGATCTCGAGAGCGAGGCGCTGCTCTCACTCGCGGGGATCTACACGTCCAGGCAAGAGGACGATCGGGCGGAACCGTTGATCGCGCGGGCCCAGGCGCTCGCCGAGGAGAGCGGGTCGCTGACCGCGAAGGCGCACTCGTTCATGCAGTCGGGGGAGCTGCATGCCTGGCGCGATCGCGACGAGGAGGCGCTCAGCGAGTTCGCCAAGGCCAGAGAGCTCTTCGCCGAGGTCGGCGCTGCGACGCATCTCGCCAAGACGATGCTTCGCACCGCCGTGATCGTGAGAAAGAGCGGCGATCTCGACGGAGCGGAGAAGCTGGCCCGGGAGGCGATCCGAATCCTGAAGCCGCTCGAGGACCGCGGAACGCTCTGCGAGGTACAGCGGTTCCTCGCCGAGGTGCTCCTCGAGGAGGGAAAAGTCGACGAGGCCGAGGTCTACGCTCTCCGGGCGGTCGAGACCGTGGGCCCGCAGGACGTCAGCTCACAGGCTTCGACCAAGAAGTCGCTGGCGCTCATCCGCGCGCATCAGGGCCGCGACGAAGAGGCCGAGGCGCTCCTCCGCGAGTCGATCGAGATCCTCGAGCGCAGCGAGCACACGCGGTTCCTCTCGGATCCCCTCGAGGCGATCATTCAGTTCTTCGAGGATCGTGAGCGCCTGGACGAGGTTGTCGCCTTCGAGCGGCGGCTGGAAGAGCTTCGCGAGGGCGCCATGCCCGAGGAGAGCGCCGCGCGGATCGCCTGATGTGAGTCCTCGTCGGGCGACTCGCTGATCACCGTCGCCGGGCGTTCGAAGCGGGTCAGCGCCTCACCGAGCGGCTCGGCCCGCAGCGTCCCCTCGCCGTAGGGGAGATGGTTCTTCTCGTTGCGGTTCGCGTAGGCGATGTCCGAGAAGTGGATATGGAACGGCGCGCCAGGTTCGAGCAGCTCGTCCGCGGGGCGCAGGATCGCGGCGAAGTCGTCCACAGCGAGGAACGCCCCGTCCGTGACGGCGTGGAGGTGCGCGAAGTCGATCACGGGGCGGACCCAGCCGCCCAGGCGTGCGGAGATCGCGAAGACGTCCTCCGCAGTGCCGAGCTCGCGCACCCGGCCCATGATCTCGACCCCAAACGGCACCCCGCGGTCCTTGGCCTCCAGCCGCTCACGCAACTCGGCGAGTTGCTCGCAGACGGACTCGAGCGCGTCCTCGCGAGAGCGGCCGAGGAGGAACCCGGGGTGGAAGACGACGAGCTCAGCCCCGCAGGCGACGGCGATGCCCGCGGAGTGGTCGAGCATCCCGACCGCCATCCGCTGTTTCTTGTCCCGTTCGACGTGCCCCATGAACCCGGCGATCGGGGCGTGGACGGAGAGGACCACGCCCGCGTCGCGAGCCAGCTCGCCCAGGCGTTCGGCCCAGGGATAGTCCATCCAGAACTTGCCCTCGAAGTCGATCTCGCAGGCCGTGTAGCCCCGCTCCTGGAGGAGCGCGATCGCCTTCACGGGACTGTCTCGCGAGGGCACGCGCGCCGGGCCGAAGCAGAGTTCCTCCACTGGGCGCAACGCTACAGGGGAGATTCTCATTTCTGAAGATGACAGAATGTAACCAAACCTGAACAGTTGACATCGTCCTGTCACTTCACTACCTTCGGGTTGTGGCTCAGGTGTTGCGCTGGGGTCGGCTCGTCGGGGCCGCAACCGCGGTCTTCTTCGGCTTGATGCTGGCTACGGTGGCGCCGAGCAACGCGCGCGCTTCGACGTTGTGCTGGTGGGGCGAAGGTTTCGCATCCCAGTACGACTTCGCGAACGGAGGCCCGCATTCGTGGACACATTCCTCGAACTGGAGGACGTGGTCGAACCCCAATGCTCGGCAGGCGCCTCCAGGACGCCACTGTCTGGTACGAGGTCTACGCGCCATACGGCGGATACCACGAGTTCGTAAATGCGAGCAACAACTGGCGGCGGACTACGATGCACGGCTTTCAGTACCCCTATAACCCCGGAATGAACTGGCGCTGGGAGCAGAGGTCGACGGTGGGTTGCTGATGAGCGGGCTCAGGAGGATTGCCGGTTCAAGATCTCTGGTGATCGCAGTAGGTGCGGTCGGAGCGTTGCTGGCAACGGCAGGCGGACTCACCGCCGCCGGCTCATGGCTCGCCTCGGGTGGTCCGGGTGACCCGCTTCGGCACGTCTGACGGGCGGTCGCCCTCCTCAGGTGACTCCACTCGCTCCCAGCACTCGTCCTCTCGCTCCCACCGAGCTGGCTGCGTTCCGCAGGATCGTCTCGGACATCGCTCCAGACTCGGTGCCTATCGCCCATGGCCGCACGAGGTTCGACGGCGAGACCTGGTCGTTCACCACTTGGAGAAACCGGGCGAACGAGGTCTGCAGCGGCACGAACGTTCCCGGGGAGGGCCATGGAAAGGCTTGCCTGCCGCCGGACGAGCTGTTTGTCGAACGACCCATTCGCCTAGCACGAGGGGCCCGCGAGAAGGATGGCGGCTGGCATGTGGTTTGGATCGAAGGGCTTGTATCACCGCAGGTCCGATCGCTGGTCGTCGTCACTTCGGACTGCAAGCAGCGGGAAATAGAGGTGGATTCCGACGGCGTGTTCTTTCACCTCATTTCCGGTGCCGATGCGGTTGCAGGTGAGTGGCCGCTTCGAGTCGAGGCGTATGACGCTGGCGGAGCGGTGCTTGTCACAACGCGTCTCCCTGTGACGCAGCCCGACGCCGAGTCCCCACTCGCGGCTGATCAGCCGAGCTGCGCTTAGCTTCCGTCGGCGAGCCTGGAGGTCGACACGGCGCGTCGGCCGCCAGTCCGTCCGACGCCGTTTCTACCCTGATTCGCATGTCCAAGCGCCCCTCCAGGATCGACCTCCTCGAGCTCGACATCGACCTTCGCTTGACCGACCTCTGGCGTGAGGCCGGCGACGTCGGCGAGTGGACCCTCGAGATCGTCGCTGCCTTCATGCGCGCGGCCTACGGCAAGGGCTACTGCGACGCGCTGACCGAGGACGCGCCGGGCAGCCTGTGCGAGGAGCACGGCTACCGGATCCCGGCCCGGCGCCACCCGGCGCCGGCACGCGAAGCCTGAACGAGCCACCTGGCTAGACTGGCGGCGTGGCCCGGCGCAGCAGCCCAGCCCGCCTCGTTATCGCTCTTTCAGTGGCAGCGATGCTGGCCGTCTTCCTGCTCTACACATCGATCGCCGGCGGGACACCACAGCTCCGCCCAAGCCAGCTGAACGGCCGGACGGGCGAGATCACGCTCGTCGGCAAGGTCGTGGGACCGGTGCGAGGCGACGCACGGCGCTCGGGCCTTCGTTTTCGTCTCCGGGATGTCGAGGGCGACGCAAAATCGGCCGTCAGGATCGTCTACAAGGGCTCGGTGCCGGACATGTTCCGCGCCGGGCGAGACATCTCGTTGAAGGGTCGGCTTCGGGACGGCATCTTTGTCGGGACTCCCGGCACGCTCGTCACGAAATGCCCGTCGAAGTACTCAGCCGAGAAGTCGTAGACCGTGGCTGAGCTGGGACGTGCCGCGCTGATCGTCGCGCTGGGGGCTCTTGCGTTCTCTTCGGTCGTCGGCGCGTACGCGGCGTGGGCGGGGCGGCGTCGTCTCGTTCTCGCCGCGCGGAACGCCCTCGTTGCCGCGTTCGGCGCTTCGCTCGTCGCGAGCGTCGTCCTCGTCGTGGCGCTCGTCTCGCGCGATTTTTCCTTCGAGTACGTCGCGCAGACGTCGAGCCGGGACCTCCCGCTCCTCTACGCCGTCTCGTCGTTCTGGGGCGGCCAGGAGGGCTCGCTCCTCCTCTGGCTGCTGCTGCTCACCGCGTTTTCGACGGTCGCCGTCGGCCTCAACCGTCGACTGCGAATCGAGCTGCTCGCTTGGGTCGTGCCGGTCCTCGCGACGATTGCGCTGTTCTTCGCCGCGCTCCTCGTCTTCATCGAGAGCCCGTTCCACCTGCAGGCGGCTCCTGCCGACGGCGCGGGGTTGAACCC
Organism: Gaiellaceae bacterium; assembly: GCA_046714355.1. GTDB lineage: Bacteria > Actinomycetota > Thermoleophilia > Gaiellales > Gaiellaceae > JACDAN01. The sequence continues at coordinate 16,904 of JBKKAR010000027.1, forward strand.
AAGTCTCCAGAACCCGTACATGCTCATCCATCCCGTGCTGCTCTACCTCGGGTTCGTCGGCATGTCCGTGCCGTTCGCGTTCGCGGTCGCCGGGCTGCTCGCGCGCCGCACGGACGAATGGTGGGTCGTCGCCACAAGACGTTGGATGCTCGCGGCATGGCTCTTTCTCGGGGTCGGACAGCTGCTCGGCGCGCGCTGGGCCTATCTCGAGATCGGCTGGGGTGGCTACTACGGCTGGGACCCCGTCGAGAACGCGGCGCTGATGCCCTGGCTCATCGCGACCGCATACCTGCACTCGATCATGGTCCAGGAGAAGAAGGGGATGCTCCGCGTCTGGAATGTCCTGCTCGTCATCCTCGCGTTCGAGCTGTCGATCTTCGGGACGCTGCTGACCCGGTCCGGATTGATCGAGTCGGTTCACGCATTCGCGATGAGCCCCATCGGCGCCTGGTTTGTCACTTTTCTCGCGCTGACGACGATCTCGTCCCTCGCCTTGGTCTTCGCGCGGCTGCCGCTTCTTCGGACGCGGACGAAGCTCGAATCGCCCATTTCCCGCGAAGCGACGTTCCTCTACAACAACCTCTTGCTGGTCGCCTTCTGCCTGACAATCCTCTGGGGCGTGATCTACCCGCTCATTTCGGAGGCGGTGCTGGGTGAGCCGATCACCGTCAGCCAGCCGTACTACAACTTCTTCCTCAGGACGTTCGGGCTTCCGTTGCTGCTCCTGATGGGGATCGGGCCTCTGATCGCCTGGCGTCGAGCATCTCTGCGCTCGCTCGGCCGCACGTTCGTCTGGCCGCTGTCCGGCGCACTCGCAACCGGCGCCGTTCTCGTCGCTGCGGGTGCAGGATCGGCGCCGGCCGGGCTGATTGCATACACCTTCTCCGCCTTCGTCCTGGGAGCAATCGTGCTCGAGTTCGTCCGAGGTAGCCGCGCACGGGCCGCTCTCTCGGGGCGGTCGATCGTGGCTTCCTTCTTTTCACTCATCTCGCTCAACCGCCGGCGCTACGGCGGCTACGTCGTTCACTCGGCCGTCGTGCTGCTCGCGATCGGTGTGGCCGGCTCGAGCTCGTACCAGACCGTGCGCGAGGCGCGGCTCCGTCCCGGAGACACGCTGTCCGCAGCCGACTACCGCCTCCGCTTCGAGCGAACCGTCAACCGGCCTGCCGCAAACCACACGCGCCGGCGCGCGATCCTCTCCGTCGAACGAGAGGGACGGCCGGCGGGAACGCTCGAGCCGGGCAAGAACGTGTATCCGGTGAGCGAGCGGCAGCCCCTCTTCTCGACCGAGGTCGCCGTGCGAACGAACTGGCTTCGGGGCGAGGATCTCTACGTCGTCACCGACCAGATCAACGCCGACGGATCCGTCGACTTGACGGTCTACGTGAAGCCGCTCGTCAATCTGATCTGGATCGGGGGCTTCGTGTTCATCCTGGGCTCGCTGATCGCCCTCTGGCCGGATGCGCGGGAGCAGCGTCGCCTAGCACTCCGGTACGGCGAAGTGCCGGTTGCGATCACGGCGTGAGCTGGGGACTCCTGGCGGGCGCGCTCCTGACTGCGGCGACGGTCGTCTTCATCGCCCTTCCGTTCCTGCGTGCAGAGCTCGCCCCGGAGGATCTCGATCAGGCGGACGAGGGCGCACTCGCCGCGCTCGCCGCTGCCGAGGAGCACGACCGGGCGCTCGCGGCGCTCAAAGAGCTCGAATTCGACCACCGCACGGGGAAGGTGACGGACGACGACTACCGAAGTCTCGTGGGCCCGCTCAGGCGTCGAGCGGCCGAGAGTATGTTGCCCCCTGAGGCAGCGAAAGGATCTTCCTTGCAGCATCTTTCCCGTTCCACTTCCCCGAATGTCCGGGCCGGCCGCTAGGATCTAGCGCTGGGTACGGGAGGGACGTATCTCCGGCCCGCGAACACGGTCCCATGGCTCGACGACTCGTCTGCAGCCTCGTTCTCCTTCTGCTCGTCGCGGCTCCCGCTTCGGGCGGTCTTTACGACCGCAAACAGCAGCTCGACGATCAGGTAGAGGAGTTGCAGTCGAAGGCCGCGGCCGCTCGGGCGCGCGAGGACTCGCTGCGAAACGAGATCGCCTCGGTCTCCGAGCAGATCCAGTCGCTCGAGGCGGAGGTGGGCGATGTCTCGACCCGTCTCGCCGTCCTGGAGGAGGATCTGGCACTCCACCAGCGCAAGCTCGATGCGATCAAGGAGCTGTACACGCTCCAGAGCGAACGCCTCGAGTTTCTGCGCGGCCAGTACGACGTCGCTCTCGGGAACCTGACCGACCGCCTGGTCTCGATCTACGAAGGTGAGGATCCGACAACGCTGGACGTCGTCCTCGAAGCTTCGAGCTTCAGCGAAGCGCTCGACCAGATCGACTATCTCAACTCGATCGCGGCGCAGGATCGGACCGTGGTTCGTCACGTGACCGGCGCGCGGGATCACATGAAGGCGTTAAAGGCACGCACCGGGAAAACGAAGGAGCGCGTCACTGCCATCACACGCGTCGTCCAGATTCGGACCGACCAGCAGCGGGCCGTCCGCAACCGGCTGCTCGCTTCGCAGCAGGGTCTATCCGCGGCGCGCAGCGGGAAGCGGGAGAGCCTCGCCGAGGCACACGAGGACGCTGCGCAGTACGAGGGCAAGGCCGAGGATCTCCTGAGGGTGAGCGCCCAGCTCGCCGCCCGCATCAACGCCGCGCAGTCGGTCACTTACTCCTCGTCGTCCGGCGACTCGTCGCCGTCGGCAAGCGGCCTGGTCTGGCCGGTCAGCGGCCCGGTTGTGAGCGGATACGGCTGGCGGTGGGGCCGGATGCACGAAGGCATCGACATCGCCGCCGGGTATGGGACGCCGATCCGGGCTGCGGCTGCCGGCACCGTCATCTACGCCGGCTGGATGGGGGGCTACGGGAACCTGATCATCATCGACCACGGCGGTGGCCTGGCGACCGCGTACGCGCACCAATCGAGCTTCGCCGTGGGCGGCGGCTCCGTCTCGCAGGGCCAGACGATCGGCTACGTCGGCTGCACCGGACACTGCTTCGGGCCTCATGTCCACTTCGAGGTGCGGTCGAACGGCGCAGCAGTCGACCCGCTCGGCTACCTGTAGCCGCTTCGCAAAAAACTCCCCACTTTTCAAGTAGTGGCTTTATAGTTTCCGGGCTGCAAGCTTCGCGCGCTTTTCTGCTTGCGGCACTGTCGTCTCCCGACGGCGCCGGCCGCGCTCTGGGCGGCCGGCAGTTTTTTCCTACGCGGCCGGCTTGACGAGGCGCAGGTCCGGCAGGTTGCGCCAGCGGCCGTCGAGGTCGAAGCCGTAGCCGACGAAGAACTCGTCGGGAACCGTGAAGCCGACGTAAGTGACCGGAAGGTCCTCGACCAGCCTTCGGTATGGCCGATCGAGCAGCGCCACAGCAGCGAGCGAGCGTGGCTCGCGTAAGCCGAGCGTCTTGACGAGGAAGTTGAGCGTCATCCCGGTGTCCACGACGTCCTCGACGAGGAGGACGTCTCGGCCCCTGATGCTGGCACCGAGATCCTTGAGCAGGCGCACACGGCTCCCGCCTCCGCCGTTCCCCTCATACGCCGCTAGGGCGAGGAAGTCGAGGCTGTGCACGATCGGGAGGGCCCGCGAGAGGTCCGCGAGAAACACGATCGCCGTCTTCAGGGAGGCTACGAGGACCGGCTCGCGGCCTTCGTAGTCTCTCGCGAGGTCCGCTCCAAGTTCGCCCACGCGAGCCCGGATATCCTCGGCCGAGAGGTAGACGTCGCCGATCCGGGGGTCGTTTGCTACGACGCCAGATCCATGCGGTAGCGCTGGGCCAGCCGCTCGATGTCGCGACGGTAGAAGAGCTTCACGTTCACGCCCGGATAGCGCTCCCGGAGCTTCCGCAACTTCCGGTTCTTGCGCGTGACGAGCGACTGCTTCATCACCGTCAGCTCGACGTAGAGATTCTGCTCGGGGAGGAAAAAGTCGGGTGCGAAAGCCTCGATCACGCGGCCGTCGGGAGCCTGTTCCAGGACGAACGTGTGGGGCTCGTACTCCCAGGGGATGCCGTAATAGTCGAGGAGCTTCGCGCACTCGAGTTCGACGTCGTTCGCGAAACGCGGCTCGCCCTCACCACGATATGCCTGGAAACGAGGGACTTTTCCTGTCACCTGAACCGAGAATAGCAACGGCCTCGGACGCGGCCGGTCCCGGCGCCACGGCCTACACTTCGAGCATGCCGGGCCGCGACGAATCGCTGACGATCGCCCACATCTCGGACATCCACTGTGGCGGACCGGACTTTGTCCCCAGCCTGCTGGAGCGCGCGATCGCCGAGATCAACGAGCTGGAGCCGGATCTCGTCATCTGCTCGGGCGACCTCACGACCTTCGGGTTCAAGCAGGAGTACCTGATGGCGCGTGAGTATCTCGACCGGCTGAACTGCGAGCGGATGGTCGTGATCCCGGGGAACCACGACTCGCGGAACGTTGGGTACATCCACTTCGAGGAGTTCTTCGGCGAGCGCCACTCGACCCTGCGGCTGGGCAAGCTGACCGTCGTGGCGGTGGACTCGAGCGAGCCCGACCTCGACCACGGGCAGATCGGCCGCGGCCGGTACGCCTGGATCGAGGAGCAGTTCGGCCCGCCCGCCGAATTCCGGATCTTCGTCATGCACCACCACCTGCTGCCGGTGCCGGGAACCGGACGCGAGCGCAACATCGTCTACGACGCCGGCGACGTGATCGAGTGCCTGCAGCGCTCCGGGGTCGACCTCGTCCTGTCCGGCCACAAGCACGTCCCCTACGCGTGGCGCCTGGAGGACATGTTCGTCGTCAGCACCGGGACCGTGTCCTCGATCCGGCTCAGGGGCAATACGCGGCCCTGTTACAACGTGATCGAAGTCGTCGGCAAGCACGTGGACGTGTGGCGCAAGTACCCGTTCCACAGCCAGGAGCGGATCATCCAGTTCTCGCTCGACACCCGGACCTTCGAGAAGTACACGGCGCGGATCGAGGGCGAGGTGACGATCCGGTGAGTCGGGCGCTTGCGCTCATCGACGGCGAGCACTACGCGCCAGTCGTGCGCGACGCGCTCGGCGAGATTCCGCACGAGGTCGTCGGTGCGCTCCTCGTCGGTGGCACCGAGAAGCTGAAAGGTGGGGACGAGTACGGCGTCGAGCTCGCAAGCGACTTCGACGAGGCGCTGGAGCGGTTCGAGCCGGAGGTGGCGGTCGATCTTTCCGACGAGCCCGTGCTTGGCCCCCGCGAGCGCTTCCGGCTCGCCAGCCGGTTCCTCGCGCACGGCGTTGCGTACGAGGGCGCGGACTTCTCGCTCCGCGTCCCCGAGTACGAGCCGTTCGACCTCCCGTCGATCGCGGTGATCGGGACGGGAAAGCGGCTCGGCAAGACGGCGGTGACCGGTTACGTCGCCCGACTGCTGTCGGAGGAACACGATCTCGTGGTCGTCTCGATGGGGCGTGGTGGGCCGGCGGAGCCGCAGGTCGCCGATGTCCGCCCGACGGTCGACGATCTGCTCGAGCTCTCGCGCTCGGGCGCGCACGCCGCTTCGGACTACCTCGAGACGGCGGCGCTCGCCGGAGTCCCGACGATCGGCTGCCGGCGCTGCGGTGGCGGGCTCGCCGGCGTACCGTGGACGAGCAACCTCTCAGAGGGGATGCGGGCGGCGGTCGCCCGTGACCCCGAACTTGTCATCTTCGACGGCAGCGGAGCCGCCGTCCCGCCTGTGGCAGCCCGAAAGCGGGTGCTGGTCGCGGGGGCGCAGCAGCCGGCCGAGCTGGTCGTCGGCTACTTGAACGCCTACCGGATCCTCGTCTCCGACCTGGTCGTCCTGACCATGGCTGAGGAAGACAGCAAGCACGCAGAGGTCGCAGACGCGATCCGCGAGGTCAAGGACGTTCCCGTCGTCGCCACCGTCCTTCGGCCGAGGCCGGTGGAGTCGATCGACGGCAAGCGCGTCGCGTTCTTCACGACGGCCGACGCAACGGCCGCCGAGCGCCTCGAGCGCCACCTACTCGAGGAGCACGGCGCATCCGGCGTCAGCGTCTCGTGCAACCTCTCCCGCCGAGACGAGCTCAAACGGGATCTCGAAAGCGCCGAGGCGGACGTCTACCTGGTGGAGATCAAGGCCGCGGCGATCGACGTCGTCTGCGAAGCGGCGAGCGAATCCGGCACCGAGCTCGTGTTCGCGGACAACGACGTCGTCCCGCTCGAAGGCCAGCCGAATCTCGACGACGAGCTGCGTTCACTCGCCGAGGGCGCCCGCGCAGAGCCGCAGCCCGCCTGATGCCCGAGCGCCGCCACACCGACCCGCTCCACCTCGGGACCGACGAGCAGCCGTACTCCAAGGGACTGATGGCGCGGGCTCTCATGCGCGCCGGCGTCGGAATCGAGCGCGCGTACGAGCTGGCGCGCCGCATCGAGCAGGACCTCGGGGCGCGCGGCGTGCGGACGGCTGACATCGACCGGATCCAGGAGCTCGCAGCGGACGTGCTGGGCGACACCGAGGGCAGCCTTGCGATCGGTCGCCTGCGGCGCTACCAGGAGCTCGACGAGCTCGACCTTCCCCTGATCATCCTCATCGGTGGCGCAACGGGCACGGGGAAATCCACCGTCGCCGCCGAGGTGGCGTATCGCCTCGGCATCACGCGCGTGACGTCCACCGACTTCGTCCGCCAGACGATGCGCGCGCTCTTCACGCCCGAGTTCCTCCCGGCGATCCACTACTCGAGCTTCGACGCGGGCCGGGCGCTGCCGACCGCGCAGGAGGAGGAGATCGACCCGCTGCTCCACGGGTTCCTCGAGCAGACGCGCCACGTCCTCGTCGGCGTCCAGGCTGCGATCGACCGCTCGCTGGAGGAAGGATGGTCGATGGTGATCGAGGGCGTGCACCTCGTCCCGGGGATGCTGCCCCGCCTGATTGACGGTGCCGTCGTCGTCGAGTGCGTGATCATGATCGAAAAGGAGGAGACGCACGCGGGCCACTTCTGGATCCGCGACGTCACTTCCGAGGGGCTCCGGCCGCTCGACAAGTACCTCGAGCGCCTCGGCGACATTCGCTACCTCCAGGACTACATCGTCGAGCGCGCGCAGGTCGAAGGCATCCGCGTGATCGAGAACGCGGAACGGGAGAAGGCGATCGGAGCGCTCATGGAGCTCGTTCTGGCTGCGGCGGATCGGGTAGACAAGGTCTCAACGTGACCGACGTCGCGGCCAAGACGGCCGAAGCCCCGCCCGAGGGCCCGGAAGCCCGCAACTGTCTCTGTGAGAGCTTTGCCCGGTCCACGGAGCGCGCCGCGCTCGCCAGCGCTCGCTGGCTCGGCCGCGCCGACGAGGTGGCGGCGCAGGAGGCCGCGGCGTCCGGGATGCTCGAGGCGCTCCAGCAGCTGCCGATCGACGGGACGGTCGTCATCGGCGCCGCCGGGGAGGGTGAGCGGCTCCAGACCGGCGTGAAGGTCGGCGCGGGCGGGGAGGAGGTCGCGCTCGCCGTCGATCCCCTCGAGGGTAGTGGCATCGTCGCTCGCGGCGGCAACGGGGCGATGTCGATGATCGCCGTCGGTGAGCCCGGCTCGCTCCAGACCCTGCCGGACATGTACATGCGGAAGATGGCTGTCGGGCCGGTTGCGCGTGGGAGCATCGACCTCCGCCGTCCGGTTGGCGAGAACATCCAGGCGATTGCCGAGGCCTTCGGCCGCCGGGTCGGCGACATCACGACGATCGTCCTCGAGCGACCGCGGCACCACGACCTGATCGAGGAGATTCGCGCCGCCGGCGCCCGGATCAAGCTGATCCAGGACGGCGACGTCACCTCGTCGATCTCGGCCGCCGTGCGAGGGACGAACGACCATCTCGCAATCGGGATCGGCGGCACGCGGCAGGCCGTTATCGCCGCGGCAGCGCTGCGCTGCCTCGGCGGGGAGCTGCAGGCGCAGCTGTGGCCCGTCTCTCGCCGGGAGATCGACGAGGCGCGCGAGCAGGGGATCGAGGACGTCGAAGGCATCTTCACGACCGACGACCTCGCCCCGAAGGAAGCGATCGTCTGCGCCACGGGCGTCTCGAACAGCGATCTGCTCCGCGGCGTCCGGTTCCGGGCCGACAGCGCCTGGACGCACACGCTCGTCATGTGCGCTAGATGCAACTGGGTCCGCTTCACGGAGGGCATCCACTTCTTCCAGCGCGAGCGCCGCGAAGAGGTCCGGCTCCCCGGCTTCTAGGTACCCTGGCCTCATGGCTCTCAGAGAAGATGTCGTCGAGGCGCTCCGCCAGGTCGAAGATCCCGAGCTCGGGATGGACATCGTCGACCTCGGACTGATGTACGACGTGGAGGTCGACGGCCCGAAGGTCAAGGTCATCTACTCGCTGACCTCGATGGGCTGCCCGGTCGGACCGATGATCGCCGAGCAGATCGGCGAAGTCACGCGTTCGGTCCCCGGTGTCGAGGAGGTCGAGACCGAGCTGACCTGGGATCCACCCTGGTCGCCGGAAAAGATGTCCGAAGACGCGAAGTTCATCCTCGGCTTCGGCTAGAGGAAGATAGAGAGGGGCCGAAGTTCGCTCTTCGTCGCCTATGCGCGAACCCGATCGCTCTTCGGGTCGTAGAGGGGCTCCGCGGCCACCTCGCCGGCGATCCACTCGCCGAAAATCTCGATCTCGACCAGTCGTCCAACGTCCGCATTTTCAGCGGAAACGTAGGCGTACGCGATCGATCGCTCGACCGTGTAGCCGTAGCCGCCGCTCGTCACCCGGCCGACGAGAGCTCCGTCGATTCGGACCGGCTCGGAGCCGAGCGCGACTGACCGAGGGTCGCCCAGAACGAGGCAGACGAGGCGTCGCTCGGGCTCCCGCTTCGCGGCCAGGGCCTCGCGGCCGATGAAGTCGCCCTTGTCGAGCTTGACGGCGAAGTCGAGCCCGGCCTCCCAAGGCGTGTCCTCGGGCGTGATGTCCGCGCCCCACACTCGATAGCCCTTCTCGAGCCGGCAGGAGTCGATCGCCTTGTACCCGCCGGCGACCAGGCCATGCTCCCGGCCGGCCGCCCAGATCTCGTCCCAGAGGCGGAGCCCGAACTCGCTCGGACAGTAGAGCTCCCAGCCCAGCTCGCCGACGTACGTGACCCGTAAGGCCAGGCACGGCACCGGACCGACGACGACCTCCCGAGCCCGCATGTACGGGAAGTCGAGCGGACCGGCGAGCGGTTCCAGGATCTCCCGGGACTTCGGTCCCCAGATCCCGAAGCAGGCGAAGCGGGACGTGACGTCTTCCACCTGCACCGAGGCGTCGTCAGGCGCGTGCGAGCGGATCCACGCGAGATCGTGCTGCCCGAACGCCGTGCCCGTGACGATCCGGAAGCGGTCCTCGGCGAGCCTCGTCACCGTGAAGTCGCACTCGATCCCGCCGCGCTCGTTGAGCATCGACGTATAGGTGATCGCACCCACGTCGCGCGCGACCTTGTTGTCGCAGAGGCGCTCGAGGAAGTCGGCGGCACCTTCGCCGGAGACCTCGATCTTGGCGAACGACGTCTCGTCGAAAAGCGCGGCGGCTTCGCGGGTGGCGTGGTGCTCGGCGCCGATCGCCGGCGACCAGAGGCGCCCGGCCCAGCCGCGTGGGCGCAGGGACTCGTCGCCGGCGGCGGCGTTCGGCTCGAACCAGTTCGCCCGCTCCCAGCCCGACTTCTCGCCGAAGGCGGCGCCGAGGTTCTGGAGGCGCGGGTAGGCGGGGGAGAGGCGCAGCGGCCGCCCGGCCTTGCGCTCGTGGCCGGGGTATTTCACGTCGTAGTAGGTCGAGTAGACCTCGAGCGAGCGCGCGAGCGTGTACTGCCGGCTCGCGTAGTGACGCCCGAAGCGGCGCGAGTCCATCTCCCAGACGTCGAGGCTCGGGATGCCCTCGACGATCCACTCTGCGACGAGCTTTCCCATCCCGCCGGCGCCGGCGAGCCCGTGCGCGCAGAAACCGGCGGCGACCCAGAAGCCGCGCACGTCGGTGGGGCCGAGGATGAACTCGCCGTCGGGCGTGAACGCCTCCGGGCCGTTCACGAGCCGGACTACCTCGGCGTCGGCCAGCATCGGCACGCGCACGAGCGCGTTCTCCATCAGCTCCTGGAACCGGTCCCAGTCCTCCTCGAGCAGCCGCCCGTTGAAGTCGGGCGGGATGCCGTCGAGACCCCAGGGCGCGGGATTGCGCTCGTATCCGCCCATGATCAGGCCGCCGGACTCGCCGCGGAAGTAAACGAGCAGCGACGGGTCGCGCATCGTCGGGAGGTCGAGCGGCAGGCCGGCCGGCCGCGTGACGAGGTACTCGTGCGCCATCGGGATGACAGGGACGACGACTCCCGCGAGTCGCCCAATCTCGGCCGCGAACATCCCGCCGGCGTTGACGACGGTCTCGGTCTCGATGCGGCCGCGGTCGGTCTCTACCGCGCGAACCCGGCCGCGCTCCACGTCGATCCCCGTTACACGGGTGTTCGTGAAGATCTCGGCACCGCCTCGTCGCGCCCCCTCGGCGAGCGCGAAGGTGAGCTGGCTCGGGTCGATGTAGCCGTCGGTCGGGAGGTAGGCGGCGCCGAGCACGCCCTCAGTGGACATGGGCGGGAAGAGCTCTTGCGCCTCATCCGCCGAGACGAGCTCGAGCGGGAGGCCGAACGTCTTTGCCCAGCCGGCCTGGCGCGCGAGCTCTTCCATCCGCTCTTGCGAGGAGGCGAGCCGGAGCGAGCCGACCTCGCGCCAGCCGGTCTCGAGGCCAACCTCGTCGGCGAGCGTGCGGTAGAGGTCAACCGAGCTCATCATCATCTTCGTGAGGCTGAGCGAGCTGCGGAGCTGGCCGACGAGACCGGCGGAGTGAAACGTGGAGCCACTCGTCAGATCGGCGCGCTCGCAGAGGACGACGTCCTTCCAGCCGAGGCGCGTCAGCCAGTAGAGGACGGAGGCACCGCCCACGCCTCCTCCGATCACGACCGCCCTGGCTCCGCTACGCACGGACGTACACTAAGAACATGCGCGTCGTCGCCTCGGAGGAGGCGCGCCGGTATGTCGCTGAGCGCGGAGGGCGCCTCTACGTGTGGCCGACCTCGTCGGCCTGCTGCCGTTCGGTTCCGCGGCTCGAGTGCGCGACCGACGCGAAGGCCGGCCGGGACTTCCTCCGCGTGGCCGACCACGACTTCGAAATCTGGGCTCCGGCGAAGATCGCGCGGCTTCCCAGCGAGCTTCACGTCGACATGCGCCGCTTCCCACGCCGCCGCATCGAGGCGTACTGGGACGGTTGCGTCTGGATCGTCTAGGAGCTCGCACTAGACCGATAATCGAAGGCGCGTGCACGACATCGCGGAGTTCCTGAAGGATCACGATCCGTTTAGCGGACTGGATGCAGACACCCTCGAGCGGCTGGCGGAGCGGGTCGAGGTCGAGTTCTTCGCCGTCGGGACGACGATCTTCAGGCAGGGGGATGAGCCCCCGGACGAGGTGCGAGTCATCCGCCGAGGAGCGATCGAGCTCGTCGACCACGGGCGCGTGCTCGATCTCCTCGGTGAGGGCGAACTGCTCGGACATCCGTCGATGGTGTCGGGTACGCCGACGGGGTTCGAGGCACGCGCGCACGAGGATTCGCTTTGCTACTCGCTCGCGGCGAAGGACGTGCTTCCCCTGCTGGCCCGGCCCGCAGGGCTGCGCTATCTCGCCCGCTCGCTCCTTGCACGTCCGAAGCCCGGTCCGGTGGCCGCCGCGGACGTGAGCGGGTTCGACCTGGCCCAGCAGCCGATCCGGGCTCTGATCCGCGAGCAGCCAGTCATCTGCGAGCCGGACGTCTCACTGCGTGACGCAGCCCGTCGCATGTCCGACGCGGGCGCCAGCTCGGTGCTGGTGCGGCTTGACGGTGACGACTACGGAATCGTCACCGATCAGGACCTCCGAACCCGGGTCGTCGCCGAGGGACTGTCAGTCGATGCCCCCGTTAGGCACGTGATGACAGCGCCGGCCTTCACGATTAGACCTGACCTGAACGGCGCCGATGTGCTGCTGGTCATGCTCGACCGCGGCATTCGCCATGTGCCGGTTCTCTCGGCACGAGCGGAGGTGCTCGGCGTGGTCAGCGACATCGATCTCTTGGCGGCCCAGACCCGGACGCCATTCGTGCTGCGGCGGGCGATCGCCGATGCGCGAGACCTGGACGAGCTGCGCCGAGCCGCCCGCCGGCTGAACCCGACGCTGATCGGCCTGCACCAGGTCGAGCTGCCTCCCGCGCAGATCAGCGCGGTCATCTCCGTGGTCGCGGATGCGCTCATTCGTCGCGCGATCGAGCTGGCCGTCGCCTCCCACGGCCCTCCTCCTCAGGAGTTCGCCTGGCTCTCGCTTGGAAGCCATGGGCGGCGAGAGGCTGTTCCCTCCTCCGACGTCGACTCCGGCATGGTGTGGGCCGAGGGCGAGGGTCCCGACCCGGCTCCGTACATGCACGCCGTCGGAGAGCAGGTGATGGAAACCTTGGCGGCTACGGGCTGGCGGCCGGATGCCCACGGCGTGACGGCAAGCGGCTCCTTCTCCGTGCGCTCGGCGGGCGACTGGCAGCGGACGATCAGACATTGGCTAGACCATCCCCTCGAGGACAAGGTGCTAATGGCGATCTCGATCCTGCTCGACAGCCGCACGCTCTACGGCCCGGACGACGCATTCGATGCGCTCGCCGCCCTGGAGGGCGCTCGAGACCGCCCTCTCGTCGTGCGTCTGCTGAAGCGGCTCGCGCTCGCGAGCAAGCCTCCGACCGGCTTCCTACGGGACATCGTCGTCGAGCATTCCGGCGAGCATCGCGGAAGCTTCGACATCAAGCGTGGCGGGCTTGTGCCGATCGTCGACATCGCGCGTTACGCCGCGCTTTCGGCAGGAGCAACGGTCACATCAACAGTAGAGCGCTTGCGGGCCGCGGGCGAGGGCGGGACGTTGCCGGATACAGAGGCCAGGACGCTCATGGAGGCCTACGACCTGTTCGCGGCCCTGCGGCTGGAGCACCAGGTGCGTCAGCTCGAGGCGGGCGTGCCGCCCGACGACCACCTTGATCCGAAGCTGTTGAATCCCCTGACGCGCCGCTATCTGCGCGACGCCTTCCGCGCGGTCGCCTCGGTGCAGAAGGCGCTGACCTCAGAGCTCGTCTGGAGCACGTAGATGGCGCAACCGGCGGTTACCTCGGCCGCCGTCACCGCATACACGCGCACCCCGCCCCCGGGGCCGAAGGTTCCTTGGCGCGCGGCCGAGTTCTGCGTGATCGACCTCGAAACGACCGGGCTCGATCCGGCCGTGGACGAGATGGTCTCGTTTGCGGCACTGCAGATCACCGACGGACGCTTGCGCCTGAACGACGCTCGCTACGAGCACATCCGGCCCCAGCGCATGCCCGACGCGCAGGCGATCCGCATCCACGGCCTGCGGCGCAGCGATCTAGCCGCTGCGCCCGCGCTGTCCGAGGTCCTCGACGGATTGCTCGAGGCCTTGACGGGAAGGGCGCTCGTGGCCCACGTTGCCGCGGTTGAGCGAGGGTTTCTCGGCGCCGCGCTGCACCCCTATGGACTCCGGCTCGTGAACCCAATCGTCGACACGGCTGCGCTCGCGTCGGAGCTCTTCCGGCGTCGCGGTCAGCAGCTCCCCGACTCGATCGGACTAACGCCGCTGGCTCAGGCCCTCGGCCTGCCGGTGCACCGGCCACACCACGCCGACGGCGATGCGCTGACGACGGCCCAGGTCTTCCTGGCCCTGGCTACGCACCTGGACGGGCTCGAGCGGCAGACGGTCGGATCGCTTGCGGGCTACGGAAATCGCAGGCGTGACTGGTCGAGGTTGCGGGTGGCTGTCGCTCGACTCATGAAGCGCTGAGCGCATCGCGAAACGCCTGATCACCCGCCGTCGCGCGCAGCCGCTCGAAGTGTTCCGTCGCGTAGTCGACGAAATCGAAGTCGAGCTCCGAGATTCCCTGCTGGACGACGCCCCACATGGCCTCGCGGAAGTCGGACATGAAGCGCATGAGGCGGAGCGCGCGAGCGTCCTTGTCCCGAGGTGCTTCGAAGTACGCCTCGAGCAGTGCACGGTTCGCCTCCTCGTCGAACTCGTGGTTGATGGAGAAGTTGGCGAGATCGAAGAAGCGGTCGCCCATTCCCGCGTACTCCCAGTCGACGATTCGAATCCGCGCGCCGTCGTCGATGAAGTTCGCGTTCAGGAGGTCGTTGTGGCAGGCGACGGGCTGCTCCCCTCGCCGCGTCCTCTCGATCTGGTCGGCGATCTCAGTCGCCCACGCGTAGTCGTCCGGAATCGGCACGCCGCTCGCGCCGGCTGTCACGGCGTAGGCCTCCACAACGCGGAAAGAGTCAAATCGGCCGGGGATCGGTGGGCCATCGTGGAAGAGGCGGATCGTGGCGGCGACACGACGCACCGCCTCTGGTCGCCGCAGCTCCTCCACCGGGATGGGCCGCCCCTCGATGAAGCGCGTCACGAGGTAGCCCTCGGGCTCGACGAAGCAGACCACGTCCGGACCCACCCCCACCGCCGCGGCAACGACGGAAGCACCGTGCTCCACGGAGCGGTCGATCCCGAGGAGCTCGGTGTCCTTGCCGCCGATCCGGAGCACATACGCATCTCCTTCGACGAGGACCTTGAAGTTGTGGTTCGTGATGCCGCCGCCGAGCGGCTCTAGCTCGACTGCCCGTCCCGGCCAGACACGCGCCGCAATCGCTTCTGGCTGCATCCGGCGATCCTAGACTGGCCCGAATGGCTGCTCGCGCGCTCGCCTTCGACTTCAACGGCACGCTTTCCGATGACGAGCCTCTGCTCTACGCGATCTTCAGCGAGCTCTTTGCCGAGCTCGGCCGCCCGCTGGCCAGAGAGGAGTATTTCGAGCGCCTCGCCGGGTTGTCCGACCCCGAGATCGTGCGCGTCTGGCTGGGAGAGGATCATCCCGAGCTCGCGACGGTGCTCGCCGAGCGCGTTTCCCGCTACAGGGCGACTGCCGCGGACGGCTTGACGGTCGGTCGCGAGGTGCGCGAGGCCGTGTGGTACGCGGCAGAGCGCGTTCCCGTTGCGGTCGTCTCCGGTGCGCTCCGCGCCGAGGTCGAGCCGGTCCTCGCGGCCGCCGGGCTGAGGGAGGCGGTCACGGCCGTCGTGACGGCGGAGGACGTCCGGCAGGGAAAGCCCGATCCCGAAGGCTATCTGGCAGCCCTCGCGCTGCTCGACGGTGGGATTCGGGCCGAGGACGTCACCGCCTTCGAGGACACCGAGGCTGGCGTGGCCGCCGCCAAGGCCGCTGGGATGCGCTGCGTCGCGGTGCTCGGCACGCTGGCGCCGGAGCGGCTCGCCCTCGCGGATGAGATCGCTCCGGCGCTGAACCTCGAAGCGGTGCGCCGCGCGCTCGGGTAAGCCTCTACGCCCTTGGCGGTTAGGTGGGTGGCGCTCCGGTGGGCTCCTCCCTGTCGGTGACCCGCATCGCCGAGTCGAACTCGATCGTGCGCACCGGCCCGGTGTACCGCTTGTTAGCGCCGAGCACCCACCAGATCCCGACCAGGATGATGACGCCGAAGAGGAGGATTGGTCCGTAGTTCAGGTACGTCCCGTTGAAGTCGTCCTCCCAGGGCACGCCGGTGGAGCTGAACGGCAGGCTGAAGGCGACGAGGCAGATCAGGACCCAGACGACCGCGATCGGATTCATCCACTTGTACTTCGAGCCGAGATTCCATGCCCCCGCCTGGAAACTGTCGCCCGCGCGCCAGCGCAGGTAGACCGGAATGACGTAGGCGGCGTAGAGGCCCATCGTGGCCATGGTGGTCACCGCGAAGAAGGCGTACTGGTAGCCGTCGCCGTTCACCCTCAGCGCAGGCAGGGTGATGATCACAGCGGCAACGGCGCTGGCGAGCACGGCATAGACGGGAACGTGACGCTTGTCGACCCGGCTCCAGAGCTGCCAGCCCGGAACGGCGCGGTCACGGGAGAAGGCATAGAACGTGCGCGAGCAGCTCGTCAGGCACGCCATCCCGCAGAAGATCTGCCCGACCAGCGCGAGCAGGATGACCGTCTCGGCCCATCCCTCGCTCATCGCGCTCGTGAAGATGGCCGGTGCGTAGCCGAGCCCTTCGTTCACGGCGTCGACGTCGACGGCCGCGAACGTGATCGCGAGCAGCACGACGTAGCCGAGGACGCCCGAATAGAGGACGGAGCGCCAGATCCCCCTGGCCGCCGCCATCTCGGCGTCGCGTGTCTCCTCAGCGACGTGGGCGGACGCGTCGTACCCCGTGATCGTGTACATCGTCAACAGCCATCCGACCGGGACGACGAGTAACAGGAAGGCCAGGCCTGACGTCGCACCCCCGTCGAAGCCCGAGTTGTTGATCGTCTGCGTGAACACGAAATCGGCACTCTGATGCCGGTCGGGCACGAAGATGAGGATCAGCACGATCGCGGCGAAGCCGAACAGGTGCCAGAAAACCGAGATGTTGTTGAAGAGCGCGACGAGCCGCGACGAGTAGATGTTGAGGAGGGCGTGCACGACAATCAGCACGAGGAAGACGGCGAAGATGTCCCGGACGTTGGCCCCGTCCGCGAAGTTGACGATCCCGAGATCGAGACTCCAGAGGTTGAAGAGGGTCGAGCCGAACAGCGCGGCGGCGTAGTCCACGGAGGCGACGACGGCGATCAGCCCGATGACATTGAACCAGCCGGTGAACCAGGACCAGCCGGCGCCGCCGAGCCTGTGAGCCCACCAGTACGGTCCGCCGGCCGTGGGAAAGGCGGAGGCGAGCTCGCTCATGCTGAGGGCGACGAAGAGAATGAGGCCGACGATGATCGGCCATCCCCACGAGATGTTGACCGGGCCTCCGTAGTTCCAGGCCTGGCCGTAGGTCGTGAAGCACCCGGCGAGGATCGAGATGATCGTGAACGAGATCGCGAAGTTGGAGAATCCGCTCCAGACTCGTGAGAGCTCCTGCTTGTAGCCAAGCTCGGCGAGCCTTTGCTCGTCGCGGTTCTGGATCTTCGGACCTTCCGTCATGCCGATCCTCCTCCTGACCCCGTGGCCGACGGGCGAATCTACTTCGACGCCGGAACGGAAGTCAACCTCGGTGCGGACGCCGGGCCCCTGCATCGCGGCGTCCGCAAGCACTAGGATCGCTCAGGTGCTGAGCTTCGAGGAGCTCGTGGGCCTCGTCAAGCGGGGCGAGGTCGACACGGTAATCGTCGCCTTCACGGACATGCAGGGCCGCCTGATGGGCAAGCGCCTGCACGCCGAGTTCTTCCTCGACGAGGCGGTCGAGCACGGCGTCGAGGGCTGCAACTACTTACTCGCGCTCGAGATGGAGATGGATCCGGTGACGGGCTATGCGCTCGCGAGCTGGGACCAGGGCTACGGCGACTTCCGGCTCGAGCCCGACCTGGCGACCCTCCGGCGGATCCCCTGGCTGGAGTCGACCGCGCTCGTCCTGGCCGACGTCCTCTCGCACGACGGCGCCGATGTGAAGCCGTCGCCGCGGCAGGTACTGAAGGCGCAGGTCGCACGCGCCGAGGCGCTCGGGTACGCGCCGATGTTCGGCTCCGAGCTCGAGTTCTATCTCCTGCGGGAAACCTACGAGGAGGCGCACGCCAAGCACTATCGGGACCTGACGCCGTCCGTGCCGTACGTCCTCGACTACCACATCCTGGCGGCGACCTACGACGAGCCGTTCATCCGACAGGTCCGGAACGGCATGCACGGCGCCGGGATCCGTGTCGAGACCTCGAAGGGCGAGGCCTTCCCTGGCCAGCACGAGATCAACTTCCGGTACGCCGACGCCGTCGCGATGGCTGACAACCACGTGATCTACAAGAACGGCGCGAAGGAGATCGCGCACCTCAACGGCTGCTCGGTCACCTTCATGGCCAAGCCCGACCACACGTGGCTCGGGAGCTCCTGTCATATCCACTCGAGCCTCTGGCGGGACGGGGAAGCCGCCTTTGCCGGTGAGTCGGACGTCTTCAAGCAGTATCTCGCCGGCCAGATCGCCGCGCTGAAGGAGCTGGCTGTCTTCCTCGCGCCGACGATTAACTCGTACAAGCGTTTTGCCGCGGGCAGCTGGGCCCCGACGACCCTTGCCTGGGGCCGCGACAACCGCACCTGCGGCTTCAGGATCGTCGGGCACGGCCCCGCCCTCCGGACGGAGACGCGGATCCCCGGCGGCGACGTCAACCCGTACCTCGCGTTCGCCGCGCTGCTCGCGGCCGGACTCCACGGAATCGAGAACGAGCTGGAGCTGCCGCCGCCGCTCGAGGGCAACGCCTACGAATCGGACGCCGAGCGCTTCCCGCACTCCATGCGGGAGGCCATCGCCGCGCTCGAGGAAGGCACGATCGCGCGGCAGGCGCTCGGAGACGAGGTCGTCGACCACTACCTCAACTACGCGCGCACGGAGCAGCGGCTCTTCGACGAGGTCGTCACCTGCTACGAGCGCGAGCGCATGTTCGAGCGCGGGTGAGGCCGCTGATCGGTATCACGTCGTATGCGGAGGAAGTCCGAATGGGCGTCTGGACGGAGGA
>JBKKAR010000028.1:0-6810 GCA_046714355.1 Gaiellaceae bacterium
ATCGGCGTCAACATCGGCACGAACAACCCCGGCTACACGGTCGCGACCGACGGGGTGCAGTTCAACGAGACGATCTACGACTTCGAGCTCGGCCGCAGGCCCAGTTCAAAGGACGACTGCAAGAACGGCGGCTGGATGACGTTCAACGACCCCTCGTTCAAGAACCAGGGCGAGTGCATCAAGTACGTCAACGAGAACAGCTGACCGACTGATCGAGCGAGGGGCGGTGGGCAAAGCGCCCGCCGTCCCTCCTTCATGCTCGTGAGCTAACGGGGGGACGAGCTAGCCGGCGGCGCGGTCGTCCGCGCTCTCGACGCGCAGAGCAGCCGGGACTTCGTCCTTCAGGCCGGGAACACCCGAGCCGTTCTCGTCGCCGTCTTCCGGCGCTGTGACCGGATAGCCCAGAGCCTCGGCTTCGCGCTCGGCCGCCGCGGCCATCTTCTTCTCGTCTTTCCGCTCCTGTTTCAGAGCGCGCTTTTCGGCGCGCTCTCGCTCTCGCATGATCTTGCCCATCGTCTGCCGCTTTTTCGCACCCATTGACTAAAGAGTGCCTGAACTGTCGGATCGACGACGTCCAGACCCGCATCCACAACGTCGGGTTCCTCGACGCCCTCGCCGAGGTCACCCGGATCTGAAGACTCCCACCAAGGCCTTCGGCAGTCGGCGACGGGCGGTGCGGAGGGCTTCGTGGAGCGCCTTCGGAGCATCCTCGCCGTGGACGCCCTTGCCGTGTCCGCAAAGGATGTGCCGGGGCTCGTAGCGGGAGAGGGTCTTCGGCGGCTTCAGGCGCAGGAGCGGGTGGACGCCGATCGGCTCGCCCCGCGCGCAGAAGAAGCCGACCGTCCCGAGTGCGTCGGCGACGACGAGCGCGCGCAGTTCCGGCATCCAGACCGCAACCTCCTTCCAGAAGCGCGAGCCGACGAGCGGGAGGATCTCGAGCGGCGATGCGGCGATCCCCTGGAGCGGGACGGCGTAGTGGGGGACGCCGAGGGCCAAGGCGACCTCCGCCGAGTCTCGCTCGTGCCGGCCGAGCAGCTGGACGACCCCGGCCGGCTGCCCGAGCTCCCTGATCCGCTCGAGCGCCGGCTCCCACATCACTGGGTCGAAGACCCAGACCTCCCCGCGAGTCTTCAGGGCGTGCGAGGTGCGGCGCATCTTCTCCCTGGCGATCCAGCCGAAGCCGGCCTCGAGCTCGTCGCAGAACGCGAACGAATCAGACTCGGAGATCTCGCTCGGGATCCGGCTGAGGGCGCGTTCGGTGAAGGTTTGTCGCTCCGGGTGGAAGTGGGAGGCGGCTGCCTCGCCGTAGGGGCGCGATACCCGCTGGGCATAGGCCGCGAAACCCTCGTCGCGGACCGGTTGCCAGTCCTCCCGGTACGGCGACGCGACGTGCTTGCTCGAGACCTTCCGCGCTGAGGTGACGAACGCCATGCCGATCCCCTGCGAGACCTCGAGCAGCGAGCGGTCCTCGGCGGCCGCCGTGCGGCGCAGCCCGTCGTAGAGGCGGGCGAGCTGATCCTGCGACGGGAGGTCGGTCGCCTCGTCGCGGAGCTCCCCGATCGACGTGCGGAGCTCGGCGAGCTCGAGCGGCGGGATGTCGATCAAACGCGCCGTCCGGCCCGAGGTTCCCTCGAGGACGCCGAGGAGCTCGTCCACCGAGGACACGTCCACGTCGTCCTGGATCACGCCGGCCGCCTTCAGCTCGCCGGTCAGCGCCTGGAGGTAAACCCGCGAGCCGCGCGTGATGTCCGCGACGGCGGCGAGCAGCCAGAGGGGCGAGAAGCCGAACGCGGCGATGGAGCCGAGCTCGACGACGTTGCCCGCGCCCTTGCGAATCGCGAGCTCCTTCGGGGCCAGGCCGGTGTCGATCTCCCCCGCCGGGCGCTTTCTTTCCACGCGGCCGACGCCCTCGATCATGATCCGCAAGAGGTTCTTCGCGCTCGCCTCGTAGAGGCGCGAGCGGCGCGCGATCCGCGGGAGCAGGAGCTCCGCCGTTTCGTGGACGGTCCCGCCGAGGACGGCCGCGCCGGCGCGAACGACCCGCTCCGGGATCGAGGCGGCGAAGAAGGCGAGCCGGCGTCGGAGAGTCATCGGAAGAGGTCGCGATCGGCCGGCATCACGAGGTCGCGGGCGTTCCCCTCGCCGGCGAGCTCGAGGCCTCGGACGATCGCCGCCGGAATCCCGTCGGTCTTCCCCATCACGAGCTCGGCGGCGCCGGCGATCTCGTCGACGACCGCAATCTGGGTCGAGCGGAGCTCGTACCCGACTCTGTCGCGCCTGCCGCGGTAGTCGAGCATCGGTGCAAGACCGGCAACGCCGATCGCGACGTCCGTCGTCCCCTGTCTGAAGGGGCGCCCGAAGGAGTCGCTGACGATCACGCCGATCTCGGCACCGGCCAGCTCGCGGAGGCGGTCGCGGAGGGCTCGCGCGGACGCGTCCGGGTCGAGCGGAAGGAGGACGACCGTGTCGGAGCCGGGCGTGTTCGAGGCGTCCACGCCGGCCGAGGCGCAGACGAAGCCGTGCCTCGTCTCGGCGATGAAGAGCGGCGGCCGGCTCCGGACGACGCGCTCGGCTTCCCTGAGGATTACTTCGACGTGGCGCGGGTCGGTGTCACCGGCGTGCTCCCGCGCGGCGTCCGAAGGCTCGACGTCCTCGAGACGAACGACACGGCCCTCCACCTTGGACACGGCCTTCTGGGCAACGACGAGGACGTCGTTCGGCCGGAGACCGCCGGCCCAGCCCGCCGCCTCGTGGAGCCGCGCGGCGAGATCGTCGCCTTCCTCGAGCTCGGGGATCCCCTCGAGCGGTAGGACCTGGAGCCCGGTTGTCACTCCAGGCCGGTCAGCCGGATGCCGGCGTGCACCTTGTAGCGGCGGTTCACGTTCAGGATCACCGCCGTCATTCCCTCGAGCGCCCGGGCGTTCGCGAGCGGCCCGGCGTCGATCGCGCGGCCCTTGACGAGGCGGCCGGCGAGGTCAAGGGACATGTCTTTGGCGGGCGAGGCCTCGCCGCAGACGAGCACGTCCTCATCGGGCGGCTCCGATCCGGTCAGGTGCACGGCGGCCAGTGTCTGCAGGCCGGCTGCGACAGGAGCGTCGACGATCTCCGCGATGTGCTCGGCAAGCGAGTAGCCGTGCTGGCCGGGGACGACACCGGCCTCGGTGAACTCGAGGCTGCTCGCGACCGAGAGAAGCGGCGTCGCGCCGATCGCAGGAGCGAGCTCGCGCGCTGTCTCGAGAGCGGCGTTCGAGCGGACCGCGAGGATCACGAGATCGGCGTTCCCGACCGCCTCCTCATTCGACGCTCCCTCGACGCCGAGCACCGTCGCGATCTCCTCGGCGCGCGAGGCGTCGCGGGAGCCGATCACGACCGGCTCGCCGAGCGTGTGGATGCGCTCCGCGAGAGCCCGGCCGAAATCGCCAGTGCCTCCAACGATCGCGATCCTCATGGCCATGTCCGAGTGACTGTCACTGAGACACGGCTGCCAGGGAGAGGGCGGTCTCGGCGAGCCGGCGGCGGGCATCAGCGTCCACCATCAGCGTCTTCGTGACAATCGAGCGGACGTCGAGCTCGACCTCGCCGTCGCTCTCGTCGTAGACCAGGGCGTCGATCAGGCCCTTGTAACACTGTGTTACTTGCGCCGGACCTGTGCCGCCCGCGAGTCGCTTCAGCATCCGGTCGGCCGGCCCCTTGACCGCCCTGCCGCCGATCAGCGGACTGACGGCGACGGAAGGGACACGGCGGTTGGTGATGGCGGCCCGAATCTCCTGCACCGCCAGGACCGGTCCGATGCTGACGAAGGGATTACTCGGCGCAATCACGATCAGGTCGGCCTCGGCGAGGGCGTCCAGAACGCCGGGCGCGGGTCCAGCTGTCTCCGAGCCCTCGTAGCGGACGCTGAGCACCTCGTCCCGGTGCCCGCGACGGACGAACCAGTCCTGGAAGGAGAGCTCGCCGGCGTCCGTCTGGATCCACGTCCGGAGCCGGTCGTCGGTGGCCGGAAGGATCCGGGCCTCGATGCCGAGCGCCTGGGCCAGTCCAGCCGTGACTGTGGAAAGAGGCTCCCCACGTCGCAACGACTCCGTCCGGACCAGATGCAGCCCGAGATCCCGGTCGCCGAGCTTGAACCAGGCATCGCCACCCAGCTCCGCGGCCGCCTCGAGCGCGTTCCACGTCTCGCCGGCCCTCCCCCACCCGCGCTCCTCGTCGTTCAAGTCCGCCAACGCGTAGAGGATCGAGTCCAGATCGGGCGAGACGTGGAGCCCGAGCACCTCGAGGTCGTCGCCGACATTTCCGATCACCGTCACGCCGGACGGGTCGATGGCGTCCACGAGGCCGCGCACGAAGCGAGCGCCGCCGACGCCACCGCTCAGAACCACGACCTTCACGACACGAGCTGCTCGAAGGCCTCGACGGTGTCGACGTCGTCGGCCAAGGCGGGGACGTCGAGCGAAACGACCTCGGCGCCGAGGGTCTCCGCGTGCTCGCGAAACCTCTGGGCGCTCCCGGGACCGTAGAGCGGCGCGAAGAGACCCGGGCGGGCCAGGGCGAGCGCGTTCGTCGTCCCGTCCTCGGCCTCGGCGATCGCGATCCCGTCGGAGGGCATGGCGCCGAGCAGTGCGAGCAGGTCGCGCGGCTGCGCCGTCGGCAGGTCCGCGTTCACGACGAGGGCCGGCCACTCCGGGACGACTGCGAGCGCGGCGGCGACGGCCTCTCCCTGGCCGCGACCCGGATCGTCGACGACCTCGACAGCGTGCTCAGCGGCCAGCGCACGGGCCCGTTCGGCGTCCACCTCGGTCACGAGGATCGTCGGGCCGACGGCGACCGCGGCGGCGAGAACCTCGGCGAGCATCGAGTGGGCCAGCTCGGCCCGAGCCTCCTCGGGGAGCTCCAGGCGCCGCTTTGCCGAGGCGGCGCGAAACGGCACGACGACGCTCGCCATCGCCGGGGAGACTACCCCCGTGGACACGCCTCGCGACCCGCAGAACGCCGAGATCGCCGGGAAGCTGGACGCCTTCGCCACCCTGCTCGAGCTCGCAGACGCGAACTCGTACAGCGTGCGCGCCTACCGGCGGGCTGCGGACGTCCTCCGCGACTCGGCCGTACCGGTTGCGGAGCTCGTCCACTCGGGACGGATCCGCAACCTCCGCGGGATCGGCCCGGCGATCGAGTCCCGGCTCCGGGAGCTCGTCGAGACCGGAGAGCTCCACGAGCTGCAGGAGCTCGAGGAGCGGATCTCGCCCGACCTCGTCGGCGTCGGGCGGATGCTCGGCCTCAGCGCCAAGCGCTCGATGCAGATCGGCGAGGCGCTCGGCGTCCGGACGCTCGACGAGCTGCGCGAGGCGGCGGCCGAGGGACGGCTGCTCGAGGTGCCCGGCATCGGCCCGAAGACGGAGACGAAGCTCCGCATTGCCCTCGCCCAGGAGCCGAGCCGGCCGCCGCAGCGCGCGCTGCTCCTCAACCGCGCACGGGCGCTCGTCGGCGAGATCGCGGAAAGACTGGGCGCCGAGCCCGCCGGCGACCCGCGCCGGTTTCGGGACCGCTGCGAGCGCCTCGCCGTCGTCGCGGCCTCGGACGATCCCGCCGAGACGATCCGCCAATTCGAGCAGCTGCCGCAGATCGTGGCGCTCGTCGAGTGGGAGGACCGGCGGACCGTCGGCGTCACCGTCGAGGGCGTCGCGGTGGAGCTGCGGGTGCCGCGGCCCGAGCAGGCCGGGACCGAGCTGATCCGTGCGACGGGCGCCGAACCGTACGTCACGGCGCTGGAGCCGCTTCCCGACGGGGCCCACGAGGGCGACGTCTACGCCCGGCTCGGCATCCCGTGGTGCCCGCCCGAGCTGCGCGAGGAGCCTTTCCGCGGCGAGCCGCCGCCGCTCGTCGAACTCGCCGACATCCGCGGCGACCTCCACTGCCACACGACGTGGTCGGACGGCCGGGCGACGGTCGAGGCGATGGGCCGGGCGGCGATCGAGCTCGGCTACGACTACCTTGCGATCTGCGACCACACGAAGGCGGTGACCGTCGTCCCGGGCCTGGACGCCGAGGAGCTCCGCCGTCAGGGCGAGGAGATTGCCACTGCGAATGAGGTGCTCGCCCCGTTCCGCGTGCTGCGCGGAATCGAGTGCGACATCCACGCCGACGGCACGCTCGACCTGCCGGACGACGTGCTCACCGAGCTCGACTGGGTGATGGCGAGCGTCCATGCCGGCCAGCGCGGGAGCCGCGCCGAGCTGACGAAGCGCACGATCGAGGCCATGTACCACCCGTCCGTTTCGGCCATCAGCCACCCGACCGGCCGGTTGATCGACCGCCGCCCGCCCAACGCGCTCGACCTCGACCGGGCGTTCCAGGTCGCGCTCGAGACGGGAACGGCCCTCGAGACGAACGGCCTCCCCGACCGCCTCGACCTGAAGGACGAGCACGTGCGTCAGGCGGTCGAGGCCGGGATCCCGATCGTCGTCTCGACCGACGCCCACTCGACCCGAGGGCTCGGCAACATCGTCCTCGCGCTCGGGACGGCCCGCCGCGGCTGGGCGACCGCCGCCGACGTCGTCAACACCCGGCCGCTGGAGGAGATCCTGGCGTCCCGAAAGCCGGGACTGCTCCGCGATGCGTAGGAAGCGCTTTCCTCAGAGGCGGTTCCGATCTGGGGCGACGCGCTCTGAGCTGACCGCAGTCATTCGACGCACGCGAACGCTCGTCGACTTGGAGCTCGTTCAAATGAGCGCTCTGAGTCAGCCGCGCAGGCTCGCGTCGACGGGCTTGACCATCCGGACGAGCGGCACTGCGGCCCCACCGGTTGGTGTACAT
>JBKKAR010000029.1:0-6005 GCA_046714355.1 Gaiellaceae bacterium
GTCGAGCAGGGGCTGAACGCCCTTGTTCTTGAAAGCGGAGCCGAGAAGGATCGGCGTGACCGTGATGTCGAGCGTGGCGGCCCGCAGGGCGCGGCGAAGCATCTCGGGCGTCACGGTGCCCTCGTCCTCGAGATAGGCCTCCATCAGCTCGTCGTCGTGGTCAGCAACCGCGTCGATCAGCTGGTGGTGGTACTCCTGCGCCTGCTCGGTCAGCTCGGCCGGAATCTCGCCGATGTCGACCTTCTCGCCGAGCTCGTCCTGCCAGGTCAGCGAGCGCATCTCGACGAGGTCGACGACCCCGCGGAAGTGCTCCTCGCCACCGATCGGCAGGTGCACAGGCACCGCACGCGTGCCGAGGCGGTCGACCATCGACTGCACGGAGGCGAAGAAATCGGCGCCGGTGCGATCCATCTTGTTGATGAAGGCGATGCGCGGGACGTGGTAGCGATCGGCCTGCCGCCAGACGGTCTCCGACTGCGGCTCGACGCCGGCGACACCGTCGAAGACTGCGATTGCGCCGTCGAGAACGCGCAGGCTCCGCTCCACCTCGACCGTGAAGTCCACGTGCCCGGGCGTATCGATGATGTTGATGCGGAAATCGCGCCAAAACGCCGTCGTGGCAGCCGACGTGATCGTGATGCCGCGCTCTTGCTCCTGGGCCATCCAGTCCATCGTCGCGGCGCCGTCGTGGACCTCGCCCATCTTGTGGGTGCGCCCGGTGAAGTAGAGGATCCGCTCGGTCGTGGTCGTCTTGCCCGCGTCGATGTGGGCCATGATCCCGATGTTCCGGACCTTCTCGAGCGTTGTCGAGGGAGCCTTGGTGGCGGGCGCGGCCACGGTTACCACCTGTAGTGCGCGAAGGCCTTGTTGGCCTGCGCCATCCGGTAGAGGTCGTCCTTGCGCTTGAAGGCGCCGCCCTGCTGCTCGAGCGCGTCGAGAAGCTCGCCGGCGAGCTTGGCAGCCATGCCCTTCTCGCGCCGGGCGCGCGCGAACGTCACGATCCAGCGGATCGCAAGCGTGCGGGCGCGGCGCGCCGGAACCTCGATCGGCACCTGGTAGTTGGCGCCGCCGACGCGCCGAGAGCGCGTTTCGAGGACCGGGGTCACCGTCTTGACGGCCTGTTCGAGCACCTCGACGGGCGGCTTCCCGGACCGCTCGGCCGCAATTGCGAGCGCGTCGTAGACGATCTTCTCGGCGATGCTCTTCTTCCCGTCGTTCATGACCTTGTTGATCACCTGTGAGACGAGTGGCGAGCTGTAGACGGGGTCCGCCGACGGCTCGCGGACCGGCACTTCGGCACGGCGAGGCACTACGAGCCCTTCTTGGCGCCGTACTTCGAGCGCCCCTGCTTGCGGTCCGAGACTCCGGCTGTGTCGAGCGCCGCGCGGATGACCTTGTACCGGATGCCCGGCAGGTCCTTGACACGGCCGCCGCGGATCAGCACGACTGAGTGCTCCTGCAGGTTGTGACCCTCACCGGGGATGTAGGTCGTGACCTCCATCCCGTTCGTCAACCGTACGCGGGCGACCTTGCGCAGAGCCGAGTTCGGCTTCTTCGGTGTGGTCGTGTACACACGCGTGCACACGCCACGCTTCTGCGGCGCGCCGCGGAGGGCAGGGGTCTTCGTCTTCGACTTGGGCTTGACCCGGCCCTTGCGCACAAGCTGATTGACGGTGGGCATGATTCCCTTCGAGGCCTTCCTGACAGGACAAAGGTTGGCCGGGCACGTGCCCCTGCCAACCAAGCCGGAGCATGGTAGCGGAGGCGGGATAGGCCGTCAAACGCTTGAAATGGACGAAAACCTCCTATCCATAGGGATGGTTTCGACGTTTCAGCCCATAGCGGGATCGTGGAAAGGCAATTAAGGTGAGCCTGGGCCGGGATCAGGCAACTGCGGCGGCCTGAGAGAGGGATGGGAACAGAAAAACGGACTGATCAGGGCGTCCTCAGATGAGCGACGCCGCCGGCTGGGTCATCTTCGGAGGCGTCCTCGTCGTGCTCGCGCTCGTCTTCCTCGTGCTGCTCCTGCGCGAGCGGCGCGCTGCCGACCGGCGTTTTGCGGACGTCATGCAGGAGCTGACGAACCGCATGGACGGGATGATGAGAGAGCTCCACACGGCCTTCGACCGGACAACGGAGGACGAGCGCCGCGGCCGGATCCTCGGCGAGCTGGGCGGGTCGATCGACCTCGACGAGGTGATGACTCGGGCACTCGAGGCCGCCGGCTCCATCCCGGGCGTCGATGCGGCCCTCGTCGTGCTGCCGGGCCCGACTGGTGAGAAGCCGATCGTCGCCACGATGGGGCTCTCCGCCGAGGAGGCCGAGCGCCAGGCGGTCGCCGGGCCACCGGACGGCCGCGAAGCGCGGTCGATGCAGATGTCCTACGAGTACCCGACCGGCGCCGAGATCGACGACGGGGAGTTGATCAGACATGGGCTGGCGGTTCCGATCCCGGGAGAGGCCGGCCCGATCGGCTTCATGTCGGTCTTCAGCCGCTCGGCAGCCCACTCGTTCGAGAATGGAGACCGCCAGACGCTCGAGGACCTCGCTGAACGGGCCGGGCCCGCGATCGACAACGCGCGGCGCTTCCGCGAGGCGCGGCAGATGGCCGACCTCGACGCCCTGACCGGCCTCCACAACCGCCGTTATTTCCACGATACGCTCGGCCGCGAGGTCTCTCGCGCCCACCGTTACGGTCGGCGGCTCGCGCTCGTGGTCTTCGACCTCGACGACTTCAAGGCGATCAACGACCGCATCGGTCACCTGGCCGGCGATTCCGTGCTCGCCGAGGTCGCAGAGCGGGTCCGCTCGGTCGTCCGCTCCGCGGACATCGCCTGTCGCGTGGGCGGCGACGAGTTCGGGATCATCCTCCCGGAGTCCACGCTCACCGACGCCGCGCAGCTCTCGCGGCGGATGCAGCAGGCAGTTTCGTCCCGCCCGATCGGGGACATCGGCAGGCTCAGCTTGTCGGCCGGCGCCGCTGACCTGCGGGCCGAGGACGACGGCGCGACGTTCTTCAAGCGCGCCGACGACGCGCTGTACCAGGCCAAAGAAAACGGCAAGGCCGAAGTGGTGGCGGCCTCCTCCACTCCCGACCCGAACGGCGCAAATGCGGGGGACGGAACGGGCGGCCGGGCGATCGGCCCCTTCGAATAACCGCAACACGCCTCTAGAAAGGACAACGGGCGCCTTTTAGGCACCCGTTGTCTTAGTTTGGATCGGAGGTCGAGCTAGCTGGACGCGTCTTCGTCGAGCGGAGACTTGACTTCGGGAGTCTCGGTCGCCTCGCCCGACTCGCGGCCCGGGTCTCCATCGGTTTCGATCCCGCCGCCGAAGTCGAGCCCGAGGTCGGCGAGGCTCGCACCGTCGCCGCCGTCCGCGCCGATCTCCTGGAGCGCTGCGAGCAGCTGCTCCTCCGTCTCCGGCCTGCGATAGGCCGACAGCGGCACCTTCTCCGATGGCTTGATGTCGACGTTCCGGTAGTGCTTGAGGCCCGTCGCCGCGGGGATCAGTTTCCCGATGATCACGTTCTCCTTCAAGCCGAGCAGATGGTCGACCTTCCCCTCGATCGCCGCGTCCGTGAGCACCTTGGTGGTCTCCTGGAACGATGCGGCCGACAGGAACGACTCCGTGGCCAGCGAGGCCTTCGTGATCCCGAGGATCAGCGGCTCCCACGTCGCCTGCTCGCTCCTCGCCTTCTTGACCCGGGCGTTCTCCTTCTCGAGGACGACCTTGTCGACGAGTTGGCCGGGCAGGAGCTCCGTGTCGCCCGCTGTGTCGACGCGGACTTTCTTGAGCATCTGCCGGACGATCAGCTCGATGTGCTTGTCGTGGATCTCGACACCCTGCGACTTGTAGACCCGCTGGACCTCGTTGACGAGATACAGCTCGGTCGCCGTCGACCCCTTGAGCCGCAGCAGGTCGGCCGGCGTCCGCGAGCCCTCGTGGAGGGCGTCGCCCGGCTCGATCTCCTGGCCCTCCACGACGAGCATCCGCGTTCGACGTGGGAGCTGGTAGCTCGTCGGCTCTTCGCCGTCGGGCGTGTGGACGAGCACCTTGTTGCCCCGCTCGCCCTGCTCGATCTCGACCCGGCCGCCGACCTCGGCGAGCTTCGCGGCGCCCTTCGGGCTTCGCGCCTCGAAGATCTCCACGACGCGCGGGAGGCCGTGCGTGATGTCGGCGCCGGCGACACCGCCGGTGTGGAACGTCCGCATCGTCAGCTGCGTCCCGGGCTCGCCGATCGACTGGGCGGCGATGATTCCGACCGCGTCGCCGATCTCCGCCATGCCGCCCGTCGCCAGGGAGATCCCGTAGCACTGGCGGCACACGCCGAACTCGCTCCGGCACTTCAGCACCGAGCGGACCGGGACCAGGGTCTCGTCAGCAGTCTCGGCCAGCGCCTCGGCGATCTCCTGCAGGAGCGGCAGCGTGACGAGCGCGTTCTTCTCGGCGACCACGGTCTTGCCGGGCTTGCCGCTCGCGAGCGGCTTGTGGAAGTCCTCGGTGATCATCCGCCCGAGGAGGCCCTTGTTGAGCTGGCCCTCGCTGAAGAGCGGCAAGTTGACGCCCTCCTTGCTCTTGCAGTCCTGCTCGCGAATGATCACGTCCTGCGAGACGTCGACGAGACGTCGCGTCAGGTAGCCCGAGTCGGCCGTGCGGAGCGCCGTGTCTGCAAGCCCCTTCCGGGCGCCGTGGGTCGAGATGAAGTACTCGAGCACCGACAGGCCCTCCATGAAGTTGGCCTGGATCGGGCGCTCGATGATCTCGCCCTTCGGGTTTGTCATCAGGCCACGCATGCCGGCGAGCTGGCGGATCTGCTTGAACGATCCGCGGGCGCCGGAGTTGGCCATCATGAAGATCGGATTCAGCCGGTGGAGGTTCGCCTCCATGGCGTCCGCGACTTTGTCCGTCGCCTCCGTCCAGATGTCGATGATCGACTCCTTGCGCTCCTCCTCGGTGATGAGGCCGCGCTCGTACTGTTGCTCGACGAGCCCGACGCGCTCTTCGTAGTGCGCAAGGATCTTCGCCTTTTCGGGCGGGATGACGATGTCGTTCTTCGAGACCGTGATCCCGGCCAGCGTCGCATGCTTGAAGCCGAGCGACTTGATCGTGTCGAGGACGCCCGCGATCAGGTGCGGCCCGAAGCGCGCTGCGAGCTCGGAGATGTAGTCGTCCATCTCCTTCTTCGAGAGCGCCTTGTTGACGAAGGGGAACTTCGCCAGCTGCTCACTGTCCTCGACCGCCTCTTCGAGAGCACGGCGGACTTCCAGGCTGAAGATCAGTCGGCCCGCCGTGGTGAGGATGACCTCCTCCGAGCCCGTGGGCCGGTACTCGATCGGGCTCTGCAGCACGATCTGGTCCGCGTCGAGGGCGAACTCGACCTCTTCTTCCGACTGGAAGCGCTTGATGCCCTTCACGCCGAGCGTCTTCGCCAGGGCTTCGGACGTCGTCTCTTCGAGATCGTGCTCCGAGAAGGTCATGAAGTAGCCGCCCAGGACCATGTCCTGCGTCGGCGTGGCCAGCGGCCGGCCGCTTGCGGGTGAGAGGACGTTGTTCGCCGAGAGCATCAAGATGCGGGCCTCGGCCTGAGCCTCCGCCGACAGCGGGAGGTGGACGGCCATCTGGTCGCCGTCGAAGTCCGCGTTGAACGCGTGACAGACGAGCGGGTGTACCTGGATCGCCTTGCCCTCGACGAGCACCGGCTCGAAGGCCTGGATGCCCAGACGGTGGAGCGTCGGCGCGCGATTCAGCAGCACGGGATGCTCGGCGATGACCTCCTCGAGGACGTCCCAGACCTCGGGCGTCATCGAGTCGACGTACTTCTTCGCCGCCTTGATGTTCTGGACTGCCTTCCGCTCGACGAGCCGGCTCATAATGAACGGCTTGAAGAGCTCGAGAGCCATGATCTTCGGCAGGCCGCACTGGTGGAGCTTCAGGTACGGCCCGGCGACGATGACCGAGCGGCCCGAGTAGTCCACGCGCTTCCCGAGCAGGTTCTGCCGGAA
>JBKKAR010000030.1:0-2994 GCA_046714355.1 Gaiellaceae bacterium
CGCGATCCGGTCCTTGATCGACCCGGTCGGGTTCTGGCCTTCGAGCTTCGCGAGAAGCCGGACGCCCGGCGGCGAGAGTCGTTGGAGCTCGACGAGCGGCGTGTTCCCGACGAGCTCGAGGACCGAGCTAGCAACCACCGGCCATGGCCGGTAGAAGGATCACGGTCGCCCCATCGGAGACCGAGGTCTCGAGCCCTTCCCGGGTTCGGACGTCCTCGCCCTCGACGTACACGTTCACGAACAGCGCGAGTTCGCCGTCGGGATAGATGCGGTCGCGCAGCGCGGGAAAACGCCCCGTCAGGTCGTCGAGCAGCTCACGAACCGTCGACCCGTGCGCGGGCACCGAGGACTCGCCGCCGGTCTCGGCTCGCAGCGTCGGAGGAATGCGCACAGTCGTCATCGAGCGGCGCAAAATTCCACATAGTCGATGTACTCCGTGATCGTCGGATGTTCGCCGCAGACCGGGCAGTCGGGGTCACGCCGGACCTTGACTTCGTCCAGCCTTGCCGTCAGCGCGTCGAAGAGGAGCAGCCGCCCGATCGCGGGCTCGCCGATCCCGAGCGCGAGCTTGAGCGCCTCGTTCGCCTGGAGCGACCCGATCACGCCGGGGAGGACGCCGAGCACGCCGCCTTCTGCGCAGCTCGGTGCGAGCTCCGGCGGCGGCGGCTGCGGGAAGAGACAGCGGTAGCACGGGCCCTCGTGCGGCTTGAAGACCGTCACCTGACCCTCGAACCGGAAGATCGAGCCGTGCACGACCGGCACGCCGTGCCAGACGGACGCGTCGTTCAGGAGGTAGCGGGTCGGGAAGTTGTCGGCGCCGTCGACGACGAGGTCCCAGTCGTCACCGAGGATCCGGTCGACGTTCTCGGACGTCAGCCGCTCCTCGTACGTGACCACCTGGACGTCGGGGTTCAGCTCCTGGAGGGCCTTTCTCGCCGAGCTGGCCTTGCGCTCCCCGAGCCCGGCGGTCGAGTGCAGGACCTGGCGCTGGAGATTGGACGCTTCGACGACGTCGTCGTCCACGATCCCGATTCGCCCGACGCCTGCCGCCGCCAGGTAGAGCGCGGCCGGGGACCCGAGCCCGCCGGCGCCGATCAGCAGGATGTTGCTCTCGAGCAGGCGGCGCTGGCCCTCTTCGCCGACCTCCGGGATCAGCAGATGCCGGCTGTAGCGATTCCGTTGCGCCTCGTCGAGCGAGCTCGACGACTCGACCGGGAAACCGAGCTCCTGCCAGGCGACGATGCCGCCGGCCATTGAGACGGCGTCCTCGTAGCCGAGCGTCGCGAGCGTGGGGAGGACATGAAGCGATCGCCGGCCGGTCGCGCAGTACGTGACGATCGGCCGCTTGCGATCGGGAGCCACCTCGGGCAGGCGCGCCTCGAGCTGCGACATCGGCACGTGCAGGGCACCGGGGATGTGAGCGATCCGCCACTCCTCGTCGCTTCGGACGTCCACGAGCAGCGCGTCGTTCGCCGCCAGCGTCTCCGGGGTCTCGCGCGCGTCGATCTCGCGAATTCGGGTCTTGCCTTCCACGAACTGAGGATAGCCACGGGCCGTCGGGCTACCGTGGATGCCGATGACCCGGCGCACCCGAGCGATCCTCGTCCTCACAATCGCTCTCGCTGCCGCGGCCGGGGTGGTGGGCGGCGCCGCGTTTCTCGGCGGCGACGACGAGCCGCAGGCTGCACGTCCGAAAGGCGCGCCACCGGTGCTCGT
The DNA here is from genome assembly GCA_046714355.1 of Gaiellaceae bacterium. Classification (GTDB taxonomy): domain Bacteria; phylum Actinomycetota; class Thermoleophilia; order Gaiellales; family Gaiellaceae; genus JACDAN01. Next base: position 1,717 of record JBKKAR010000030.1, read on the forward strand.
CGACCTCGGGGTGCGCACGGATCCCGAGGCGCAGCTCTTGCGCCGCGCCGCCCGGCTCCACGCGGACGGACAGCGGGCTCGCGCCGGGACGATGTTCGCGCGCAGCGACTCGCTCCAGGCGCAGGCGGCCGAAGCGATCGCCGGCTGGCCCGACAGCTCGCTCGAGCGGCTCGAGGAGCTCAGGTCGGAACATCCGCGGAGCGGGGCGGTTGGTTTCCATCTCGGACTGGCGCGCTTCTGGAGCGGCGACACGAACGGTGCGGTCGAGGCCTGGCAGGCCACCCGGGCCGGCGATCCGGACACCGCGTTCGCCGTGCGCGCCGCCGACCTTCTCTTCCGGCGTTTCCCGCCAGGGCTTCCTACTTTCGTCCCGAGCTTCCAAGGCCCCTCGAGCGTCCGTGCGCTCGACGCGCCGGAACAGCTGTCGGCACTCGAACGCATGGCCCGCCGGCCGGACCCGCGCGCGAAGCTGCTCTACGGCCTCGCGCTCCAGCGCGTCGACCGGCCCGTCTCCGCGCAGCGCGAGTTCGCCGCCGCCGCAAGACTGGCGCCGCGGAGCGCCGACGCTCAGGTCGCCGACGCCGTGGGGCGCTTCGACAAGGAGCACCCGGAACGCGCGTTCTCCCGGCTCGGGCCGCTCGCGCGGAAATTCCCGAACGCGGCTACTGTGCGGTTCCACCTCGGTCTCTTGCTCCTCTGGCTGGGCGACGTCGACGAGGCGAAGCGTCAGCTCACGCGGGCCACGCGGCTCGGCCCGCCGCTCTCGAGGGAAGCAAAGCGGCTGCTCGACCGTCTGGAAGTCGTACAGCAACGCTGATCAACACTAGGACCTGTTAACCGCAAGATGGGCCGTTCGGCCTATGGCGGTGAGGAGAGTCCTTTGGAAGGATGCGGAATGTCCAAGCAGGTTTTGGGGAGTAGCACCACTCGGAGAGAGAGAGGGGAACCGGTGGAGCAAGTGGGGACCGCGGTGCAGGTACCGGCCGCTGACGGGATTTTCGAGACGCTGATCGCGAGCGCTCAGGAGTCGGGACAGCTGGGGTACGAGGAGTTGGCCGTTGCGGTCGACGAGCTCGAGCTCGAGCCCGTCCAGGTAGAAGAGCTGTACGGCAAGCTCGACGAACTGCAGATCGAGGTCGTCGATCGGGCCCAGGTAGAGGTCGAGGCCGAGGTAGACGAGCGGGAGGTCTCCACGGAGGCGCTCCAGCTCTTCCTCAAGGACATCGGCAAGGTCGACCTGCTGACCGCCGCCCAGGAGATCGAGCTGGCGAAGCGGAT
>JBKKAR010000031.1:0-3203 GCA_046714355.1 Gaiellaceae bacterium
GGTCGCGGGTCGTTCGACTTCGAGCGTCTGTGGTCGCTGCCTTCGTCAGCCGAGGTCTTCTGCGGGGACGGACGGATCACGCCCGGGCATTTCGCCCTGCTGCAGCGACTCAGAGACGAGGACCGGCTCGACCAGGTCATCGCCTTCGACAGACTCGATCCCGAGCCGCCGGTGGAGGGATTCGTTCGAGAGCGGGACCTGGCTCGGCGGCTGCTGGCGCAGTGGGACGACCGCCTTCCGCTGCTCGTACTGACCGGTGCCTTCCACGCGCGGCTCGATGCGGAGGCTGGTGAGACGATGGCGACCAACCTGGCACGCGAACGGCCGGGGCTTCGGCCCGCGATGCTCGACTATGCAGGCGGGAGGTGCTGGGCCAGCAACGAGCTCCACGACCTCTCGGGGGCCATGCCTCCCGCCCCGATCAACCTGCAGTTGCCGAAGGCGACGCCAGCGTCCGTGCCTGGACTCTTTGGAGCGCCCTAGGGGTCAGTCCCACGGCGGAGGGTTGTGGATCCAGCGGCCGCCGAGCATGGTGGCGACGACCTGGACATCCGCCAGTTCCTCCGGCTCGATCGTGAGGGGATCGCGGTCGAGGACGACGAGGTCGGCAAGGTAGCCGGGGATGAGCTTGCCGCGCCGGTGCTCGTCGTAGGCCAGCCAGGCCGGCGTCACACACGTGGCTTGCAGCGCCTGCTCCACGGTGAGCGCCTGCTCGGGATGCCAGGCCGGGCGGTCGTCGAGCGTTCGGAGGACGCCTGCGCGGATCCCGGCGAGCGGGTCGAGTTCCTCGATCGGCGCATCTGAGCCGTTCACGACGACGGCTCCCGAGTCCCAGAGCGACCGGTAGGCGTAGGCGCCGTCCGTCTTCCCGGCCCAGAGCTGGTCGGCCAAGTCGCGGTCGGAGGGGGCATGGCTGAACTGGACGGAAGCAGCGACGCCGATCGCGGCGAAGCGGCCGACGTCCTCGGTCGCCAGGACCTGCGCGTGCTCGATCCGATGGCGGAGGCCGAGCGGCGCCCAGTCCGCGCGCGTCTCCTCGAAGGCGTCGAGTGCCTCTCGATTGGCGAGATCCCCGATCGCGTGCACCGCGACGGGCCAGCCCGCCGGCGCCGCGCGACGCAAGATCTCGGCGAGGTCCTCGCGGCTCGTGATCTGCACGCCGGAGCCGTCCATCATTCGCGCGGTCTTCGACCCGAGCGTTCCGTCCATGAAGACCTTGAGGTAACCGGCCCGTAGCCGCTCGCTGCCGAAGCCGCTCCGGAGACCCAGCGCGGCGAGCCGGTCGAGCTCACCGTGCGGCAGCGACTGCCAGACGCGCAGGCTCAGGCGGCCTTCTGACTCCAGTTCCTGCCAGAACCTGAGCGCTCCGATCCAGCCGTCCTTGTCGTGGACGGCGGTGACGCCGCGCGCCGCCACCACGCGAAGCCCCTCGCGCATCGCCCCGACGTGCTCCTCGTCGCCGACCGCGAGGTACCTGTCGCGGAACTGCCAGCACGCCTCCTCTCGGAGCACGCCCGTGGGCTCGCCCTGTTCGTCCCGCTCGACGACTCCACCCTCGACCTCCAGGTCGCCGTTCGCCCGCGCGAGAGCGGCCGAGTTGAGCCAGAGCGAATGGGAGTCCTGTGCGAGCAGAGCAACCGGGGTGTTCGAAACGACCTCGTCGAGCGCCTCCTTCGTGGGCGGGGCCGGCCAGCCGGCGTCCCGCCAGCCCCGGCCTCGCAGCCATTCCCCCCGGCGCAGCTCGAGGCCGTCTCGTACTCGCGAGACCGCCTCTTCGACCGTCGTGCTCCCCTCGAGCCGTACCTCTCTCCGCGCCAGCGCCCAGGTCGGGAAGTGCACGTGGGCATCGCTGAGCCCCGGTAGCACGCATCGGCCGCCAAGGTTGACGCGATCGGGGCTAGGGAGCGCGTTCTCGTGCGTCCCGACACCGCCGGCGATGCGCTCACCTGCGATTGCGAGCGCGGAGGCGGTCGGCAACGCCGGGTCGAGCGTTCGCACGACACCTCGCTCGAGGATCATTGCGGGACAATCTAGTTTTCTTCGACGTGCGAACAGTAAGGAGCCGCCATGCCCATCGATCACGCAGCCGCCTACGTCACCGATCTCGAGCGCAGCAAGGCGTTCTACGAAGAGGCGCTGAAGCCGATCGGCTACTCGCTGATGTTCGAGCAGGGAGAGTTCCTCGGATCGGCGACTCGCAGATGCCGAGCTTCGGCGTTGTGCGCCGGGACCCCGCAGGCGGGGGCCATATCGCGTTCTCGGCGCCTGACCGTGCGACCGTCGACCCGTCCATGAAGCGGCCATGGCGGCCGGCGCGACCGACAACGGCGGGCCGGGCCTCCGCGAGCACTATCACCCGACCTATTACGGCGCCTTCGTCAGGGATCTCGATAGCTGAAGCACCTTAGTAATACAAGAGCCTCGTAGGGCGGTGCGGTCAAAGTAGGGTGCCCGAATCATGGCGGCTCAAGTCTTCATCGACTACCTCACGCTGCCGGTCCGCGACCTCGAGGCGAGCAAGAGTTTCTACCGGCAAGCGCTCGCGGCCCTTTGGGATCGAGGAAATCGAGGTTGAGGGCGCAATCGGTTGGGGACCGCCCGGGCGCGTCGATTTCTTCATCAGGCCTGGCGGTCCGAGTGCACCACTCCACCTCGCCTTTGCAGCAGCGGACCGGGCGACGGTGGACGCCTTCCACGCGGCGGCGCTCGCCGCGGGCGGGGTCGACAACGGCGCGCCAGGGCCGAGGCCACGCTACCACCCGAACGACTACGGCGGGTACGTGATCGACATCGACGGCCACAATGTCGAGGCCGTCTGCCACGCGCCCGCATAGCGGGCATCCCTACCGCTCTCGGACGTCGCGCTCTGTTGGAAGTGCGACGGAGACCTCGCGGCTGCGTCTGGCGATCGTCCCCGTGTCTTCCAGTAAACCGATACAGGTTGACGGATGAACAAGCACGGAAACCCGAAAAGCCTTGTCGTCTCCCACCCGGGCAACCTGAACGCGGCCAAGCAGGGCATTCACTCTCCCCGCCTGATCCAGGCGCGAGCGGCTGAGAAGAGGCGATCGATCGGAAGCCTGGCGGAACCTGGATCGGTTCCGGGGCGACGCGCAGCTGTTCACCTGGCTGTACCGGATCGCCGTCAACGAGGCGCTGATGCGCAGACGGCGGAAGCGGCCCGACGTCCAAGAGCTCGATGA
>JBKKAR010000032.1:0-15723 GCA_046714355.1 Gaiellaceae bacterium
CTAGCGCTTGAGGCGCGTGAAGGTGAGCGTCCAGCGCACGCGCTCGATCACCTTCCCGTCGTACTCGCCCTCGATCGTCGTCTCCTGCGTGGTGTTGCCGCTGATGAAGAAGCGGGGCACGTTTCGATCGAACGTGTCCGCCGCTGCGAGCGGCGCGTCGGCGAGGCTGAGGTCGGTGCGGATCGAGCGGATGTCGGCCGGTTCCTCCGGACAGGTGCCACGGAACGACCGCGCAGCCGAGGCGCCTTGGAGCCGGGCGAAACGGGCCGTACCTCTCGCGGGGGTGGTGAGCCGAACCGTCGCTCCGCGGAAGGACCGCGCCTGCCCGGCACAGTTCGAGCGCCGAACCGAGCGGACGCAGCGCGGCCCGCGGGTATCCACACGGATCGACCCAGTCTGACTCGCGCGGCCGTCGATCGAACGGACGACGTCAGGCGAGATGCGCAGCGGGTGCCCAGGCGCGGACGGGCCGATGGTCACGATCCTCGTGGGCCGCCGGCTCGCGAGCGTGAGCTTCCAGTGGCCCTCGTTCGTGGTCACCTCGTCGCACTCGGCGGCGACGGTTCTCGTGACCGTCCAATCCTTGGTCAGCGTCCCGGTCAGCGTCACGCGAAAAGCGGCGCGCTGAGGCGTCGCTGCGCCCGCCGCGCCCCAGGCAAGGAGGAGCACCGACAACACCGACAAGACCCCGAACCGCCGCAGCACTACTGGCGGTACTCAAGCAGATTAGACGGACGAGTGGAAGTTTCGGGCCGTCCGTTTCGTTCAATACTGTTGCTGGGCCCAAGAGTGGGCTCGGCGTCGTTTTGGAGGGATTGAATGACTAACAACGGGGTCCGCGAGCTGATCATCATCGGAGGAGGCCCGGCCGGATACACGGCCGCGCTCTACGCTGCCCGCGCAAACCTCGAGCCGCTCGTGATCGAGGGGTTCCAGTGGGGCGGGCAGCTGATGATCACGAGCGACGTCGAGAACTACCCGGGGTACGCCGAGGGCGTGCTCGGGCCGGAGATGATGAAGGACTTCCGCCGGCAGGCGGCGCGATTCGGCGGCGAATTCATCAGCGACGACGTCACACGGGTCGATTTCTCCGAGCGGCCCTTCCGCATCTACGTCGGGGACGACGAGTACCGCGCCGAAGCCGTGATCGTCGCCACCGGCGCGAATGCCCGCCAGCTCGGGCTGGAGTCGGAGCGGACGCTCCAGGGCCGGGGCGTCTCGTACTGCGCGGTCTGCGACGCGGCGTTCTTCCGGGAGAAGGAGATCGTCGTCGTCGGCGGCGGCGACTCCGCCATGGAAGAGGCGACGTTCCTGACGAAGTTCGCCTCCAAGGTGACGATCGTCCACCGCCGCGACGAGTTCCGCGCGTCGCAGATCATGCTGGCCCGCGCGCGGGCGAACGACAAGATCAACTTCGTCACGAACGCCACCGTGGAGGAAGTGATCGGCGACGCCGCGGTCACCGCGGTAAAGCTCCGCGACCTCAACACCGACGAGATCACCGAGCTTCCCGCGGACGGCCTCTTCGTCGCGATCGGCCACGACCCGAGTACGAAGCTCTTCGTCGATTGGCTCGAGCTGGACGAGGCCGGCTACATCGTCACGAAGCCGGGCTCGACCGAGACGGGCATCGAGGGCGTCTTCGCCGCCGGCGACGTCGTCGACCACACGTACCGCCAGGCGGTCACGGCCGCCGGGATGGGCTGCATGGCCGCGCTCGACGCCGAGCGCTGGCTCGCCGCCCGCGAGGGCCACCTGGCGACGGCCCTGGCCGCCCCCAGGGAATAGCGCTAGACCCGGCTGCTCGGACAAAGGTCGTTCACGACGCAGGCGTGGCACTGCGGCGTTCGCGCGATACAGACCCGGCGGCCGTGCCAGATCAGTAGGTGCGGGAAAACGCCCCAGTGCTCGCGCGGGACGAGCTTCTGGAGTTCCCGCTCGATTCTCACCGGGTCCTCCTGCTTCGTGAGACCCAGGCGCTGCGACAACCTGCGGACGTGCGTGTCGACCACGACGCCCTGCGGCTCGCCGAGCTCGGCGGCGACGACGTTGGCCGTCTTCCGCGCGACGCCGGGAAGCCGCAGCAGCTCCTCCATCCGCCGGGGAACCCGGCCGTCGAACTCCTCGATCAACATCCGCATCGTGCCACGGAGCGACTTCGTCTTCTGGCGGAAGAAACCGGTCGCGAAGATGTCCCGCTCAAGCTCCTCGGGAGGGACTGCGAGGTAGTCCTCCGGCCGCTTGTACTTCACGAACAGCCGCTCCGTGACGCGGTTCACGTTCACGTCCGTCGTCTGCGCCGACAGCATGACGGAGACGAGGAGCTCCAGGTCGCTGCGGAACCGGAGCGCGATCGACGCGTCGGCGTGCTCCTCCAGCAGGAGTTCGATGATCGGCCGGATGCGTTCGCGTCTCCGGCCAACGCGCCTGCGCGCCTCGTGGACGTAGCTACGCGCCACTCAGCGCTGCCGCCGGAGCCTGCGGCCTCGCTCCCGGAAGCAGCGGGCCGGCGCACACGAGATCCAGCGCGGGGCAGCCGTGGCACACCTCACCGGGATTCGGACGGAAGTCGCCCGCTCCGATCCGGCCGATCGCCTCGGAGAGCTCGGCCTCGAGCTCGGGGAGCCTGGACCGGTCGAACGTCGTGGAGACGACAGCGTCGGGCCGCTCGAGGAACTGGTAGACGACCTCGACCTCCTCGGCTCCCGCCCGGAAGCAGGCCAGCGCGTAGACGAGCCGCTGGAGCCCGTAGCTCTCCTCGATGACCTCCTCGGGACCGAGCTCGTCCAGCATGTTCGTCTTGTAGTCGAGCACGAGCGCGCGATCGCCATCCCGGTGGAGCACGTCGAGCCGCCCGTGGAGCAGGACGCCGTCGTGCTCGAAGGCAAACGGCCGCTCGACCTGCGCTCCCGGCAAAGCAGCGATTCGCTGGGCGAGCTCGGAGTCGCAGTACGCGGAGACGAAGCCGCCGATCCGCTCCAGCTCCTCGTCGGTCACGCCCGGGTACCACGAGCGCGCCAGCTCGACGTCCGGCGGCGCCGGCGCAGAGAGGTCGACGAGCTCGAGGAGCCGGTGGGCGGCGTCGCCGATCTCGGTCGCCGCCAGCCCGGTCTGGCCCGGAACCCGTCCGCTCTCGTCAACCGAGCGCAGACCGACGACCCGCTCCGCGTAGTAGCGGTACGAGCAGCGCTCGAAGAGGGACAACGAGGTGTACGAGAGCGTCCGCACCGCGTGCAGCGGCGGAGCCGGGATCTCGGCGAGCGGCGGCAGCTGCGGTGCCGGCGGCGGTAGTGCTCCCGCTCCGTTCGCCGCGAAGAGCTCGAGCTGGCCGTCGGCGCCCGGAAGAGCCGGCTCTTCCACGGTCTCCGGCGCCTCCGCCTTGAAGCGGTCGAGCCGGAGCAGCAGGCGGGCGTTCTCGCGCTGGAGCTCGACCGGTCCATCCGCCGCCGCTTCCAGTTCACCCCCGGCGTCGAGCCGCCCGAGCACCCAGCCGAGCGGCGTCGAGGCGTCCGATGTGCTCGAGGGATCGACGGCGCCGGAGACGATCAGGCGGTCGATCGCCCGCGTCATGGCGACGTAGTAGAGGCGGAGCCGCTCGGCCCGGTCCTCCTCCTCCCGCGCGCGGCGCACCTCCTCGTAGTCGAAGGCGCCGCGCCGCTTGCTCGTGATCGGGTCGACGACGCGAAAGCCGAAGCGGCCGTCCGACAGGGCGAGCAGCTCGTCCGGCCCCGGCGGCGGCCGGTCGCGCCCGGCGTCGGCCACGATCACGACCTTGAACTCGAGCCCCTTGGCGGAGTGGATCGTCAGCAGGCGGACGGCATCGGCGCCCTCCTCCTCGGCCACCGCCTCGAGCTCCTTGGCGCCCACCGCCTCCTGGTCGCGCATGAAGCGGAGGAAGCCCTCGATGTCGCGGCCACGGAGCTCCTCGTACGCGCGGGCCAAACGCGCCAGCTTGCGGAGGTTCGCGTATCGGCGCCGACCGTCCCAGTGCGCGAGCACCGCGAGGTCGTAGTCGTGGTCGACGAGGATCTGCTCGCAGAGCCGCTCGAGCGGCAGGCGAGTCGAGCCGGCGGCGAGGCGATCGTACCGCTGCTTGAACGCACGGAGCAGCCGCTGGTCGTCCGCGCTCACCTGATCCGGAATCGAGCGCTCGAGCCCGGTGAAGATCGGCCGCCGCCCGGCGGCCCGCCGGAGCAGGAAAAGCGTGTCGTTCGAGACGCCGACAAACGGCGAGGCGAGCACCGAGACGAGCGCCTGGTCGTCGTAGCGGTTCTGGAGCAGCCGCAGATACGAGAGGAGGTCGACGACCTGCTGTTGGCCGAAGTAGCCACGGCCCGTCGCGCGGTAGGTCGGAATCCCGAGCTCGCGCAGCTCCTGCTCGTACCACTCGGCGTCCGTGCCGGCAGCGAACAGCAGGACGATCTCGCCCGCGGTCGCCGCGCCCGTCTCGATCAGCTCGCGCAGCCGGCCGGCGACGTGGCGCGCCTCCGCCCGGCGCCAGTGGACACCGGTGTCGGCGTACGTCGACTTGTCGGTGACGAGGAGCTCGACGGGGTGGCCAAACACTGGATCCGGGAACTCGCCGGACGCGGTCAGCGGCTGGAACCCGTCGCCGAAGTCTCCGCGGAAGAGAAAGTTGACGGCCTCGAGGACCTCGGGCCGGGAGCGGTAGTTCTGCACGAGCGGCAAACCGCCTCCGTGCTGGTCGCGGCGGTCACGGAAGACGGCGACGTCGGCATGGCGGAAGCCGTAGATCGACTGGAACTCGTCGCCGACGAAAAAGACGTCCCGCTCGCCCGGGCCGTCCGACAGGAGATCGACCAGTTCGCACTGGAGGCGGTTCGTGTCCTGGAACTCGTCGACCATGATCGCCTTGAACCGAAGGGCCTCGCGGTCGCGCAGCTCCTGGTGATCCCGGAGGAGGTCGCGGGCGACTAGCTGGAGATCCTCGAAGTCGAGAGCGGACTCACGGCGCTTGGCGGCGGCATACGCGCCGGCGAAGCCGTCCAGGAGCTGTTGGAGGAGGTCACGATCGCGCTTCGCGAGCTCGTCGAGCGCCGCCTGCTCGACGGCGACCCGAGCCTCCTCGTAGGACGCGGCTCGCTCGCCGCGGGCCCGATGGGCGCCCAGGTCGAGGAGGTCGTCGGCACGCGGCTCTCCGGCGAGGGCGTCGAGCAACGCCGCGGCGCTCGCGCGCTGCAGATCGGTCGCGGACGCGTCGTCCGCGAGGCAGCGACCAGACTCGCGCAACGCCTCGAGCCCCTCCGCCATGGGAGGCCGTTCGCCGAGCTCGAGGACGAGGTCCCGGCCGGCCGAGCGGAGCGTCTCGTAGATCCCGGTGATCATCCGCCGGAGGCCGCGCGCCCCGTAGGTCGTGAGCAGCCGCGCCCGCTCGCTAGGCGCCGACTCGGCGGCGCCGACTGAGTGCGTGCCGGCTTTGCCGGCGCGCCCGGTTGCATTCTCGCCTGGTGCACAGAAGGCGTCGAGCGTCTCGTCGAACGCCTCGCTCGAGAGGACAGACGCCTGCGCGCCGTCCAGCTCGCGAAAGCGCGGGTCGAGGCCGGCCTCGAACGGATACGTCTTGAGCAGCCTGTTGCAGAAGCCGTGAATCGTCGAGATCCACGCGCCGTCGAGGCTGCGCGCGAGATCGGCGCGGCCACGCCGCCGCAGCTCTGCGCGGATCCTGGCCCGCAGCTCGCCCGCCGCACGCTTCGTGTAGGTGATGACGAGGATCGACTCGACATCGAGCCCGCGGTCGCACACCGCCTCGACGAAGCGCTCGACGAGCACCGCGGTCTTCCCGGTGCCGGCGCCGGCAGAGACGAAGACGCGGCCCCTGGCGTCGATAGCTGCCTGCTGCTCGGTGTTCGGCGTCCAGGTCACGCGCGCCTCACCCGGCACATCGTCCAGAGGGTGCACCAGGCCGGACACTCCCCGCCTTTGGGGTCGTGATGGACGTCGCCTCCGCGGATCCGACCTGCAAAGCCCCTCGCCGTCTCCCGTGCACCCTCGACCTGCGCCCAGAATGCCTCCTCATCGAGGTAATCGGCCTTCGCGAAGCCCGGCAGCGCATCGTCTTTGGCCTCGGCCCGCAGGATGCCGCGCGGGCCGCGGTCGCCCGCGAGCGGCCGGTAGACGCCGCCGATCGGCTCGATCCCGACCAGGTCGCGCAGCACGAGCATGTAGAGCGGGATCTGGAGCCGGAGCTCCTTGTCGATGTCTCGCGCGGACGGCGCGCTCTTCCCGGACTTGTAGTCCTGGACGATTCCGCGGGCGCTGAACGGGTCGACGTCGATCCGGTCGATCTTCCCCGAGAGAATGGCCCCGTCGCCGAGCTCCAGGCCCCGCTGGAGCTCCGGGACGGAACGCTCCGACCCGAACGAGACCTCGAACTGCCGCGGCTGCAAGGGCAGCTCGGTCTGCGCCTCCGCGCGAACCAGGCGCTCGAGGTCACGCGCAAGCGTCTGTTGAAGCTCGCGGCGCTGCAACTCGGTCATCTCGAGCCGCACGCCGGCGAGCGCCTGCTCCAGGCACTCGCGCATGAAGCGGACGGCGTCCTCGACCTTCTCGGGCACCACTTGGTCGACTCCGAGCTCCTTGGGCAGCCCTCGGAAGAACCGGAAGAGCGCCGAGTGCGCGACCGATCCGCGCAGCTTCGCGTCGACCTCCTGGTCGATCGTCTTCGGGTCGATCACGCGGTCGAAGAACCAGGCCGAGGAGCAGTCGGCGAAGCGCTCGAGCTCCGTGACGTTGAAAACAGCGCGGCCGCCGAGCTCGCTCAGGACGAGCGGATGGGTGAGCCGGGTCTCTCTGGTGAAGGCGCGGCGCGCCCGGTCGAGCTTCCGGCCCCATCCGTTCGCCCGCGCGAGACCGTCGGCGTCGTCCCGACGGGATTCGTCGGCCCAGAGACCCGCGACGGCCCGGAGGCGCTCCCGCTCGGTTGGCGCAGCCTCCAGCCCCCAGGTGAGCGCGGAGAGCGGGCGGCGGTATGTGGATCGCGCAACCTCGTCCGGCGGGAAGAGCGCGACGACCTCTTCCCAGAACGGGCTCGCCTCCTTCGGGCTTCCCTCGTCAGACGCGGCCTCGCGAACCAGGTAGAGCCGCTCCGTCGGGCGCGTGCAGGCCGTGTAGAAGAGGTATCGGTCGCGCGCGACTGCGTCGCCGCGCCGGAGCCGGTCACCGACTCGCCGCCGCTCCACATCGTCGAGGAACGGCGTTGCGTGGCTCCGCCGCGGCAAGGTTCCCTCCTCGAGGCCGAGCACGAACACGTGCTCGAAGCGACTCGTTCGAGCGCGCGAGAGGTCGAGCACCGGCACCCGGCCGGCCTCGTTCGCGCCCGGCTCCCGCACGGGCGCTCGTTCGAGCGCGGAGAGGACGTCCTCGCGCGAGACGGGCGCTGCGATCCGCTCCCAGCCTTCGAGGTCGTGCAGCACCCGGCGACAGCCTTCGTAGGCGCGCAGGTCGTCCCGGGAAGACGCGCCGACCGGTGGGTTCTCGAGGTCGTATGCGGCGCGGATCATCGATGCCGCGAGCTCCCGCACCGCCTCGACCGGCGAGTCGGCCGCCCGCAGCGAGTCGAGCATCGGCAAACGGGCTTCGCGGAGCGCCTCGAGCTCCTCCTCGACTCGCTCGGGGCCCGAGATTGCGCGGCCGCGCAATCTCCCCTCCACGAAGTCGACGCTTCCACGCCGGAGTCCCGAGTAGGGCGAACGTAGGTGGCGGAAGAGCTCCGGACGGTCGGCGCCCGACCAGGCAAACCGGAGCAGGGCGAGGAGGGCCTGGCCGAAAGGAGTCTGCGGGAGCCGCGTCGGCGCATCGATCGCATAGGGAATGCCGAGCGTCGAGAACGCCGTTTCGAGAGGTGCCCTCCACCGGTCGTACGAGGGCACGACGACACCGACCTGGTCGGCTGTCGTCCCGTCGCGGAGCAGCCGCAGGATCTCCTCGCCGACCAACTCGAGCGCGCCACGCGTGCCGGCTCCCTCGAAGAACCGGATCGCCCCGTCGAGCGCGGGTGGCTCGCCGGCCGTGTCGCCGAAGAGGCCGCGCTCGAGATGCGCAAGCGCCGGGTGAGCCACCTCGGCGTAGCGCGGGCCGAGCTCGGTGAGCTGACCGTCCGCCAGGCGGGCGAGCTCCTCCGAGGTCTGTCCGAGCCATTCGAAGGCGGGCCGGCCGGGCTCGTAGGGCAGTGAGACCGTGACTTCGGCACGGCCGGCCAGCGCCCGGATCAGCGACCATTCGGTCTCGGTCAGATCCTCGAATCCGTAGGCGAACACAGGCTGGCCAGCCCAGGACTCGAGAGCCGAGACGAGTCGCTCGGCCGCCGCCGCTCGCAGCTGGTGCCGATCCCAGAGCCCGAGCCGGTCGAGCTCCTCGCGGTACGAGGCGTACAACCGCGAGAGCGGGCCTTCGAGCTCCTCCGGTGCGACGAGACCGGCCTCCACCTCGGCGATCGCCTCACGCAGCGAGTCCGCGAAGCCGGCAGAACGCGCGGACTCCCCCAGGCCGTTGAGGGACGTCTTCGCGACGGCCGCCCGAAGCGCAAGGGTCTGCTGGACGTCGGCCGCGACCGGCCGGGTGGCGGGGTCGCCCGCTGCGATGCGATCGAAGAGGCCGTCAAACGTCGTGATCGATCCGCCGAGCAGAGCGGGTGAGCGTCCAAGCAGCTCGCGCTCCGCCCAGTCGACGTCCGGGCGGTTCGGCACGATGAGAACCGGATCCTGGTCGAGTTCGGCCAGGTAACGATCGAGCAGCAGTTCCACCTTGCCCGCGTTCGCCGGCCCGGCGAGCAGCGTTAACCCCATCGACCTATCGTAGACCTGGCTTCTGACGGCTCAGGGCCCGTTTTCGAGGGCCGGACGGAAAGTGCGGGAGAAACGTTGGAGGGCGGGTCTCCCCGCCCTCCAATCGCTAGGCGGCTGCCGACTTCGGCCGGCGGCCTCTACGAGCGGTCGCACGGCCCGGCATCTTGCCCGAGCAGTCGTCGCAGAGATCGGCCTGCTTTGCACCCTTGCGCGCATCGCTATAGCTCAGGCGCAACGTTGCACCCTTGCCTTCTTCGACTTCCTTACCACAGTTGTCACAAACGAGCACTGTTTTTCGAGCCATTGAGTGGCCTCCTTTTCCTTCAGGATTCGCGCAGCCTACTGAAAGTCGGGTCGTGAAATCTAGGCTGCTGCGCGCGACTGGCGAATGCGCCAGGAACGCAAGAGCGAGAGGAGCGCGCGCTCTTCCACGTCGAGCCCGATTTCCTTTGCGCCGACCACGCGCAAATGCCGGGGACGAAAGTCGTCGATCGTTCGTCCGTCGAGGTACTGCTCGACGACGGCGGGACTGACGTACGAGGACCGGGCCACTGCTGGTGTGTTGCCGAGGCGCTCACCAACCGTGCGCATCACGGCGGCGACGACGCGTTTCGCCTCCGTCTCGGTCTCGGGAATCCCAAGTTCGGCGAGCGCAATCGACGCGACCAGCGTCCCGCCCCAGGTGCGGAAGTCCTTCGCTGTGAACTCGTCCCCCATGCGCTCCTGGATGTACTCGTTGAGCTTTCGGTCGTTCAGGTTGAAATAGCCGCCGTCCTCCAGGCTGTAGCGGAAGAGCCTTCGGCCGCCGGGCAGGGCAAGTAGCGACTTCATCGCAGTCGCGAGCTCGGTGTCGACAAGCGCCGTGTGCACCAAGATCTTGTGCTTTCCGCGATAGCGGAATGTCACCCGGCTCCCCCGCACCGCGACATGGCGTTTCGTCAGCGTGGTAATCCCGAACGTCCGGTACTGCTTCGCATAGCGCTCGGAGCCCACGCGGAACCAGCCGAGGTTGATCAGCCTCACGGCCAGGGCGCAGGTCCACTCACGTGTGAATTCTTCGCCGTCGAGATCCTCGGCCAGCGCCTGTCTGAGCTCCGGAAGGTGGTCGGCGAAACGCACGAGCTTGTCGTACTTCGCCTGCTCCTGTTGCGCGCGAAACTCGGGGTGGTAGAGGTACTGGCGCCGTCCGGCGGCGTCGACGCCGGTCGCCTGGAGCTTTGCGTTCATGCGAGGCGAGATCCAGACGTCGCGCCAGGCCGGCGGAATGCTGAGCCCTTCGATGCGCTCGATCTTGTCCGGGTCGACGATTCGCTTCCCGCGCGAGTCCTCGTAGCGGAAGCGCTTCCGCCCGCCGGCTCTCGTCCATCCTCCGCGCCTCGGCATCGTCCAATATGTCTGTCCGGCGCGCGCGTTTCCGAATCCCGAATACGATCCGGCCGCGATGGACGTCGACACGATCGTGGTGCTGGAGGGAGACCAGACCGGCCAGGAGCTGCTCGAGGAATCGCTTCGGGTGCTGGCGCCGGATGTCATCGGCTTCGAGCTCGAGCTGCCCCGCTTCGATCTTTCGCTGGAGAAGCGACGCGAGACCCAGAACGGCATCGTCCACGAGGCGGCCACGGCGATGAAGAAGCATGGCCTCGGATTGAAGGCTGCCACGATCACGCCGGAGGGGAAGGACGACGTCGGCTCCCCGAACCGAATCCTGCGCGAGGAGATCGGCGGCCGCGTCATCGTCCGCACCGGGCGCCGAATTCCCGGCGTCGTCCCGCTGGGCGGCGTCCATGCGCCGATTTCGGTCGTTCGAATGGCGGTCGGCGATGCCTATGGCGCGAAGGAATGGCGCGAGGGCGAGGGCGAAGACGAGGTCGCGTTCAGAACGGAACGGATCGAGCGCCGGATCTGCAAGTCGGTCGCGGAGTTCGCGTTCCGCCTCGCAGAGAAGATGGGCGCAAAGGTCTTCGGCGGGCCCAAGTACACCGTCAGCCCCGTCTACGAGGGCATGCTCAAGGAAGAGATGGACGCGGCCGCCGAGCGCCACCCGGAGATCGCGTACGACCCCCAGCTGATCGACGCGACCTTCGCCTACCTGATCACCTCGAGCGGCGCGCCATTGGTGATTCCGACGCTGAACCGGGACGGCGACGTTCTCTCCGACCTGGTGCTACCGCTCTTCGGGTCGATCGCCGGAGCCGAGTCGCTGCTCGTCGCATTCGACGACGACTACGTGCCCGATGCGGTCATGGCCGAGGCGGCCCATGGAACGGCCCCATCGCTCCAGGGCAAGAACGTGGCAAACCCGATGGCGATGATCCTCGCCGCGGCGGCGCTGCTCGGCTACGGCGGGGAGACGGCGCAGCTGGCGGGGCGGGCGATCCGGGAGTCGTGCCTCGAGGCCGTCGCCGACGGAACGCGGACCGCGGATCTCGGCGGCCACACAGGGTCGAGCGAGTTCACGGACGAGGTCATCCGGCGGGCGAAGCAGAAGCTCGACGTCTGGTCCTCTCTCTAGTACGAGGTCGCCGGTTATGTATCTGCTGCTGAAGGCCTTGCTCTCCGGGGCAGTGATCGCGCTTGCCAGCGAGCTGGCGCGCCGCTCCTCCCTGCTCGGAGCAATATTGATCTCGCTCCCGCTGAGCTCTCTCTTGGCCGCAATCTGGCTGTACCGGGACACGCGGGACACAGCGGAGGTGGCGGATCTCTCCTGGGCGATCCTCTGGGCGATCGTGCCCTCGCTCGCCTTCTTCGTGGTGCTGCCGCTGGCCTTGCGGAGCGGCATTTCGTTCTGGGCGTCGATGCTGCTCGCTTGTGCGGCGACCGGGGCGAGCTACGCGGTGTGGGTCTTGGCCGCTCGGCGTATCGGTCTGAACATCTGACTGCGGCGAGCCTCCCGTGCGGCTACGCGGCGCGGATCTCGCGGAAGTCACCTTCGGCCCAGGCGGCGAGGAACGCGCGGACGACGGCGGGATCGAACTGGGAACCGGCGCAGTCGCGCACCTCGGCGAGAGCACTCGTGAGCGGCAGCGCCTGCCGGTACGGCCGGTTAGAGGTCATCGCGTCGAAGGCGTCGGCGAGCGCGAGGATCCGAGCGCCGGGAGGAATCTGCTCGCGCGACCGGCCGCTGGGATAGCCGTTCCCGTCCCAGTGCTCGTGGTGGAAGAGGACGTACGGCAGGGCTGGGCGGAGCGAGGCGAAGGGCCTGATCAAACGGGCACCGGCGAGCGGGTGACGGCGGACCTCGAGCCGCTCGCGCTCGTCGAGCGGACCGGCCTTGTGCAGGACGGTGGCGTCGAGATTCAGCTTGCCCACATCGTGCAACTGGCCCCCGAGCCGAAGCGCAGCGAGTCGCGAAGTGCGCCAGCCGAGCCGCTGGGCGATCACCTCCGCGACGTCGCTCACACGGGCCGAATGGCCGCGCGTGTACGGGTCTCTCGCCTCGATTGCATGGGACAGCGCAGTCAGCACCACGCGTGGTTGATTCCGGAGCGCCCTTAGGATTCCTTCGCCGTGAGGGTCGCCGTCCCGAGAGAGACTGCCGAGGGCGAGCGCCGCGTGGCGCTCGTGCCCGAGATCGTGCGGAAGCTGGCGGCCGGCGGATTCGACGTCGCAGTCGAGCGCGGCGCCGGCGAGGGAGCGAGCTCCTCCGATGCCGAATACGAGGAGGCCGGCGCACGAGTTGCCGAGCGGGAAGAGATCCTGAGTGGCGCCGGGGCCGTCGTGAAGGTGCTAAAGCCGTCGCCGGAAGAGATCGACCGCCTGCCCCAGGGATCCGTGCTGATCGGATTCCTTCAGCCCCTGAGTGATCCACAGGGAATCGAACGGCTCACGCAGCGCGGCGTGACCGGCTTTGCGCTCGAGTCCATCCCGCGGATCACCCGTGCCCAGCCGATGGACGCGCTGTCGTCCCAGGCGACCGTCGCGGGCTACAAGGCCGTCTTGCTAGCCGCCGACCGGCTGCCGAGGTTCTTCCCGATGCTGATGACGGCGGCGGGGACAGTGGCGCCGGCGAAGGTTCTCGTGCTCGGCGCGGGAGTGGCGGGCCTGCAGGCGATCGCAACGGCGCGGCGGCTCGGAGCAGTGGTCTCGGGCTTCGACGTGCGTCCCGTCGTCCGGGAGCAGGTCGAGAGCCTCGGCGCGGCGTTCCTCGATCTCGGCGTCATCGGCGAGGAGACCTCGGGCGGCTATGCCGGAGAGCTGAGCGACGACGAGCAGCGGCGTCAGCAGGAGGAGCTCGAACGGCGGCTCGCGGAGTTCGACGTCGTCGTCACGACGGCGCTCATCCCCGGCCGGCCCGCGCCAAAGCTGATCCCGGCGTCGGCGGTGAAGGCGATGCGCGCAGGCTCGGTCATCGTCGATCTCGCTGCGGAGGCCGGCGGCAACTGCGAGCTCACGGAGCCCGGCGCGGAGGTCGTTCGCGAAGGAGTGACCCTCCTCGGGTACACGAATCTTCCCAGCACGGTCCCGGTGCACGCCAGCCAGCTGCTCTCGCGAAACGTCTCCGCGCTGCTGACGCACCTGGCGCCGGAGGGCGAGCTCGAGCTCGACTGGGAGGACGAGATCACGGCCGGCGCCTGCGTGACCCGGCGGAAGGAAGTCCCCGCGTGAACGCCCAGCTCGTCATCGAATTGACGATCTTCGCGCTGGCCGTGTTCCTCGGCATCGAGCTGATCTCGAAGGTGCCCACGATGCTGCACACCCCGCTGATGTCGGGGACGAACGCGATCCACGGCATCGTCCTGATCGGAGCGATGGTGATCGCGGGAACCGCCGACTCGACGCTCGAGAAGGCCCTGGCGTTCGTCGCCGTCGTGTTCGGGACGATCAACATCGTCGGCGGCTTCCTGGTCACCGACCGGATGCTCGAGATGTTCAAGCGCCGGCCGGACGAGGAGAAGCCGCCGGAATGAGCCGCACCTGGATCGAGGTCGCGTACCTCGTCGCGGCGATCTGCCTGATCATCGGGATCAAGCGCCTCTCCCATCCGCGCACTGCGCGCTCGGGGAACCTCATCGCGGCTGCGGGAATGGCGATCGCGGTCGGCTTCACCTTCGCGATCGAGGAGCTCGACCAGTACTGGCTGATCGTCGCCGGCATCGCCGTCGGCACGGTGATCGGCGTCGTCACCGCACGGATGGTGCGGATGACGGCGATCCCGCAGATGGTCGCCCTCTTCAACGGCGTCGGCGGCGGTGCGGCGGCCCTGATCGCGGCGGCCGAGTTCCACCGGCTGGCGCCGGACGCCGGCAGCCTGCCGGGCGAAGAGCTCGTTGGCATCCTCTTCTCGGCCGTCGTCGGCTCGGTGAGCTTCTGGGGGAGCCTCGTAGCCTTCGGAAAGCTTCAGGAGCTCTTGCCCGGCCGGCCGATTCTCTTTCCGGCGCACAACGCGACCAACGCGCTGCTCGGCGTGACCGTGGTCGGCGCCATCGCGCTGACGGCGGTGACCGAGGACGGTATGTGGCTCGCAGTGCTGTTGGTCACGGCGCTCGTGCTCGGGCTCTTCTTCGTGCTCCCGATCGGCGGCGCCGACATGCCGGTCGTGATCTCGCTCCTGAACGCCTTCACCGGCCTCGCGGCCGCGTCGACCGGGTTCGTGCTCGACAACACGGCGCTCATCATCGGCGGCACGCTCGTCGGCGCCTCCGGAACGCTCCTGACCCTGCTCATGGGGCGCGCGATGGGCCGTCCCTTGCGCCAGACGCTCTTCGGGGCATTCGGAGCCGCGCCCGAAGGCGCCGGGCCTGCGGCCGCTGCGGTCGGAGGCGATGTTCGGACGGCGACCCCCGACGACATCGCCTACATGCTCGCGTACGCCCGACGCGTCGTCTTCGTCCCCGGGTACGGGCTCGCCGTCGCACAGGCCCAGCACGACGTCCGCAACCTCGGCGGACTCTTGGAGGCGAAAGGCGTCGATGTCCGCTACGCGATCCATCCGGTCGCCGGACGGATGCCGGGGCACATGAACGTGCTGCTCGCCGAGGCGAACGTCCCGTACGACGAGCTGTTCGAGATGGACGAGATCAATCCGGAGTTCCCTCAGACCGACGGCGTCGTCGTGGTCGGGGCGAACGACGTTGTAAACCCGGCCGCAAGGAGCGAGCCCGGAAACCCGATCTACGGCATGCCGATCCTCGACGTCGACCGCGCGCAGAACGTCGTCGTGATCAAGCGCAGCCTCTCCCCCGGGTTCGCAGGCGTGGACAACCCGCTCTTCTACGACCCGAAGACCGTGATGCTCTTCGACGACGCGAAAGCCGCATTGGAGAAGCTCATCACCTCGTTGAAGGCCGTTTGACCCCGATCCCGGTCTTCGGGGCCGCGGCCGTCGAGGCCGCCGTCCCGCCCGAGCGGGCCGTGGAGGTCGTGAGGGAGGCGTTTCTCGCCTACGCGCACGGCGAGTGGTCGATGCCGCCGAAGGTCTACGTGCCTGCGTATCCCGCAGGGGACTTTCGGGCCATGCCCGCGCTGGGCGGCGGCCATGCGCTGCTGAAGTGGGTGACGTCGTTTCCGGGGAATCCCGCCGTCGGGCTCCCGACGGTGACCGGGCTCGTCCTCCTTTCCGACGCCTCGAACGGGATGCCGGAGGCCGTGCTCGACGCGGGCGCGGTGACGGCGCTGCGGACCGGGGCAGCGGCGGTGCTCGCCGCGGAGACGCTCGGGCGGGAAGACTCAGGCGCGGCCGCTGTGATCGGCGCGGGCGTCAACGGCCGCGCGACCGCGAGGACGTTCATCGCGCGCGGGCGGGACGTGATGGTCTGGGACATCGATCCAGGAAGGGGAGAGGCGACGGCGGCAGCGGTCGGCGCCCGGGTCGCCGAAAGTCGCGAGGCTGCGCTCGCCGCGGACGTCGTCGCCACGGTCACACCGGGCTACGAGGTCGTCTTCGGTGTGGGGAGCCTCCGGGCCGGCCAGCACGTAAGCC
>JBKKAR010000033.1:0-5365 GCA_046714355.1 Gaiellaceae bacterium
CGCGGAAACGCTGCGCAAACCTTCGGCGTGAGAGCCGGGACGGAGGTGCGGCTACGGGCCGACTCGGAGTAGGGCTCGGCCGCCGGTTCGCGCGGCTCGCGACGAACGCCGTCGTCCGTTGGCCGGCTCTCTGGCCGCTCTTCCGCCCGCTCATCCGTCTGCAGTTCGAGCGCCTTGCCCCGGTGTGGGACGCGATGCGACTGCCCGACATCCTCGCTCCTTACGCCGCGGCGTTGGAGCGGATCGACGAGCCGGTTAAGCGGGCTCTCGACCTCGGGACGGGTACCGGGGCCGGGGCTCGTACGATCGCCGAGCGCTATCCCAGCGCGGAGGTTGTCGGCGTGGACGTCTCCCCGGGGATGATCGAGGAAGCACGGCGGAACGTCGACGGGGTGTCGTTCCGGGAAGGGGACGCGGCCAAGCTCCCGTTCGGAGACGGCGAGTTCGATCTTGTCGCCCACTCGAACATGATCCCGTTCATCGACGAGGTCGCAAGGGTGCTGCGGCCCGGTGGTTGGACGTTCTTCGCGTTCTCGGGCGGCGCGGGCACGCCGATCTACGTGCCGCCGGAACGGCTCCGGCACGAGCTCGAGCGCCGCGGCTTCACAGATTTTGCGGAAATTGCGGCCGGTCGCGGGACAGCGGTGCTTGCTCGTCGCGGCAATCGGCACTAACGTTCCAGCCACTGAGACGTTCGCGGCGCGGTAGCACCGGCCCGGACGTCTCTTTTTGTGCGTGAAGACGCCGCTGGGCGGCGGCGTCATCGACTCTGGGTGGTTACCCTGTCTCCGGTACGCGGCCAAATTCTCTTTGGCGAGGTAGCTCAGTTGGTAGAGCACACGGCTGAAAACCGTGGTGTCGCCGGTTCGATTCCGGCCCTCGCCACCTTCCTCCTACGTCGCGCCGGCAGTGGCCCCTCGTTCGCGGCGGACGGCGGAGATTCGATCGGCGAGGCCGTCGAGGAGCTGGCCTTTCAACAAGACGGCGTCGGCGCCGGCCTCCACGACGGCCTGATGGAGCGTCGGCTCCGCGTCGCCCGTGAGCGCAATCAGACAGAGGCTCGCGTGATCCCGACGCAGGCGAGCGACGGCGCTGACGCCGTCCAGCCGGGGCATGTGCAGATCGATGACGACGGCGTCGGGGCTGAGCTCATCGACGCACTCGATCGCCTGAATGCCGTCGTTCGCCACGCCGATGACAGACAACCCCGGCTGCTGTTCGACGAGGACGCGAAGCGACTCCAGGTACGCCAGGTCGTCGTCCGCCAGCACCACCGAGATCGTCCCGTTCGTACCTGTATCCACCGCCGGAGGACGCTATCGGATCGACGAGGAGGACCGGGCGAGTGTTAGCCGTTCTTTACGACATCCACGGGAACCTGCCGGCGCTCGAGGCAGTCCTAGCGGAAGCGGACGCTGCGGGCGCCGATCGGTACCTGCTCGGCGGCGACTACTGCACTCCCAGTCCCTGGCCGCAAGAGACGCTGGCGCGGCTCCGCGAGCTGCCGAACGCGACGTGGATCCGAGGCAACGGCGAGCGCTGGCTTCGTGAGCCGCCGACCGATCGACCCGAGGTGATGGCGGCGCGGGATCTCTTCCTCGGGGTGCTGCCGGACGACGACGTCGAGACGCTCTACAACCTGCCGCCGCAGGCGGAGCTCGACGGAATCCTCTACGTGCACGGGTCGCCGCTCTCCGATGTGGAGAGCTTCGCGGCTGAGCCGGAGGACGGCGAGGCGCGGATGCTCACGGACGTCCGTGGCCGCACCGTCGTCTTCGGTCACAGCCACCAGCAGTTCCGGCGACCGGGCCCGGACGAGACCGACCTCGTCAACCCGGGGAGCGTGGGGATGCCGCTCGACGGCGACGTCCGGGCGGCATGGGCGACGTGGGACGGCGACTTCGAGCTTCGCCGCAGCGAGTACGACAACGAGCGATCGGTCGCCGGCTACCGCTCGCTCGGCGGCGAGTTCGGTGAGTTCGCCGCCAACCGGATCCTCGAAGGCTCGGACTAGGCGAGGGCTGCGTCGAGGGTCACGTCGACGTTGCCCTTGAGCGCTTGGGAAACCGGGCAGTTCTCTTTGGCGGCTTCGGCTGCCTCTCGGAACCCGTCCGCGTCGAGCCCTTCGACCTGGCCGCGGATCGTGATCCGCATCGTCGTCATCCGGAAGCCGTCGCCGACCTTGTCGAAGGTTGCCGTCGCCTCGGTGTCGAGCTGCTGCGGAGGGTTACCGGCCTTGGCGAGGCCGCCGGCGAGCGCCATCGAGATGCAGGTCGCGTGCGCGGCGGCGATCAGCTCCTCCGGGCTCGTGTTCTGGTCGGCTATCTCCGCGCGGGAGCTCCACTTGACAGTCGCGTCGCGAATGGCGTCGCTCTGAGTCGAGACCTTGCCGGAGCCGCTCATCAGATCGCCCTGCCACTGCACGTTCGCGGTGCGCTCAACCGCCATCGCCGTCCTCCTTCTCCTCGCCTGAACCGGACGGGCGATAGTACCGACGGCCCTTCAGCTCGTCGGGCAGGTTGTCCACCTCGAACCCGCGCGGATCGGAGTGGGGATAGATGTAGCCCTGGCCCCGGCCGAGCTTCTTCGCGCCCTGGTAGTGAGCATCACGGAGCGCGTCGGGAGGGCGGAGGTGTCCGTGCTCCCGGACATCATTCTGCGCCGCGCTGAGCGCCGTGACGACGGCATTCGACTTCGGCGCCAGCGCGAGATAGATCGCCGCCTGCGCGAGGTTCAGCTGCACTTCGGGGAGCCCCACGTGTTCGACGGCATGCGCGGCCGCGACGGCAACGACCAGCGCCTGAGGGTCGGCGATCCCGACGTCCTCCGAGGCGAGGATGACCATGCGGCGGGCGACGAAGCGCGGATCCTCGCCGCCCGCGAGCATCGCCGCGAGGTAGTACACGGCAGCGTCGGGATCCGACGCGCGCATCGACTTGATGAACGCGGAGACGAAGTCGTAGTGGGCGTCGCCACCCTTGTCGTAGACGAGCGGACGCTTGCGGGCAGCGTCCTCGACGTGCTCTTCGGAAATCTGTGCGACCTCGGCCTTCGCCGTCTGCGCGGCCAGCTCCAGGATGTTCAGCGCGTTCCGTGCGTCCCCGCCGGCCCGTCTCGCGACGAGCTCGACGAGCTCCGGCGAGATCTCGGTCTTGACCTCGGCCGCACCACGCCGGACGACGACCGCCAGCTCCTCTTCCGACAGCGGCTCGAGCTCGTAGATCTGCGACCGCGAGAGGAGGGCCGAGTTCACCTCGAAGTACGGGTTCTCCGTCGTCGCGCCGATCAGGGTCAGGACGCCCTCCTCGACCGCCGGCAGCAGCGCGTCCTGCTGCGCCTTGTTGAAGCGGTGGATCTCGTCGAGGAAGAGGATCGTCCGCCGGCCCTGGGCGCCGAGCTCCTCGCGCGCGCCGGCGATCACTCCGCGTACCTGCGCCACCGTCGCGGACACGGCCGACAACTCCTCGAAGACGGCGCCGGTCTGGTGGGCGACGATCCGGGCGAGGGTCGTCTTCCCGGTCCCCGGTGGGCCGTAGAGGATCATCGAGCCGACCCGGTCCTGCTCGATCGCGTGTCGCAGTGCCGACCGCTCGCCGAGGATCTGCGCCTGCCCGACGAAGTCGTCGAGTCGCTGTGGGCGGAGCCTGAGGGCGAGTGGAGCGAACTGTGGAAGGCGCTCACGGGCGGCGTCTGAGAACAGGTCGCTCATTGGCCGGAAAGTATGCTGGCGCCGTGGGGAGCACCGACGTGACGGAGGGGGCGCCGGGGCACGGGAGCGGCGAGCCGGACGACGAATTTGCGCCAATTCTCCCGGGCCGCGGCGGAAGCGACTACGAGCGTTACCTCCGAACCGAGGAGCTGCTTGAGCTCCAGAAGACGCCCGAGGAGTCCGCGCACCGCGACGAGCTGCTGTTCCAGACGGTGCACCAGTCGTCCGAGCTGTGGCTGAAGCTCGCGTGGTCCGAGGTCGAGGAGGCCACGCGGCTCGTCGAGAAGCGGGACCTCGCCGCCGCGCTCAGGCTGCTCCGCAGGGCGAACGACTGCATGAGGACGGTCGTCTCGCTGCTCGACATGCTCGAGCAGATGTCCCCGTGGGAGTACACCCGCTGGATTCGGCCCGTCCTCGGCCACGGCAGCGGTTTCGACTCGCCGGGTTTCCGGCGGATTCGCGACCTCTCGCCGAAGCTCGGACAGGCCTTTCACGACCTTCGCAACGAGCGCGAGCTCAGCGTCGTCGAGCTGTACCAGCGCGGTCGGGAGCACGAGGAGCTCTACCAGCTCGCCGAGGCGCTGATCGAATGGGACGAGCGCGTGTCCTTCTGGCGCATGCGGCACTACCTCGTCGTCGCGCGTGTGATCGGTGACGGCGTCGTCGGGACGCAGGGGACACCTGTGGAGCTGCTCGGAGGACTGATCAAGAACCGGATGTACCCGGAGCTGTGGCAGGCCCGGAACGAGTTGACGGAAACTGCGAAACAGGAGGAATAAGCCGTGCCGTTCGAAGAACTGAAGCAGCGTCATGCGGTTGTTTGGGGTTCCGGCCCCTACCAGGGCATCACCGAGACGATCACGGACATTCACCAAGCCGTGATCGAGCGGCTCGACCCGCAGTCGGGACAGCGGCTGCTCGATCTCGCTTGTGGGACCGGGGCAGTGGCTGAGCTCGCCGCCACGACCGGGGCAGAGGTCGTCGGCGCGGATATTGCTCCGGCGCTGATCGAGCAGGCGAAAGAGCGGGCTGCCGAACGCGGGCTCGACATCGACTACCGGGTCGGCGACGCCGAGGCGCTGGATTTCGAGGATGGGAGCTTCGATCTCGTGACGTCGACCTGCGGTGTGATGTTCGCCCCGGATCACCAGGCCGTTGCCCGCGAGCTTGCCCGGGTGACGAAGCCTGGCGGCCGGATCGGTCTTGCGTGCTGGACCCCCGACTCGGGGCTGGCCAAGTTGTTCGGCGTCATGCGTCCCTTCCAGCCGACACCGCCGGCCGGCGTGGGAAACCAGTTCGATTGGGGTCGGGAGGACTACGTCCGCGACCTGCTCGGCCAAGATTTCGAGCTGGAGTTCGTGTCCGGTGATTCGGTCCTCCAGGCGGATTCGGGTGAGATGGTGTGGGAGCTGTTCTCGACGGAGTACGGGCCGACGAAAACGCTCGCCGACTCGCTTGATGACGAGCGCCGGGAAGAGCTGCACCGGGCATTCGTCGATCTGCACGAGGGGTCGCGGGCCAATGGCGGCATCGAGTTCTCCCGGACCTACCTGCTCACGCTCGGCATTCGGTCGTAGTGGCCACCGTCTCCTTGCGGCAGGAGGCAACAGAGCTCCTCCAGGAGCTGATCCGCGTCGACACCGTGAACCCGCCGGG
>JBKKAR010000034.1:0-13085 GCA_046714355.1 Gaiellaceae bacterium
GAGGACGGCGAGACGATCGACGAGGTCAAATTCTCCGGCCGCGGGTGCGCGATCAGCCAGGCGGCGACGTCGATGCTCATGGAGATGGTTCAGGGACGCACGGCGACGGAGGTCGGAGAGCTCTCGAGGGACGAGCTGCTCGAGGAGATCGGGATCCCGCTGACGCCGATCCGGCTCAAGTGCGCCCTGCTCGGGCTGGGCGTCCTCAAGGTCGCGCTCCACCGGTCGAAGGGCACGCCGCTTCCGCAAGAGTGGGCGGGCCTCGACGACCAGTTCAAGGTCAGCTGACCAGCAATTGGCGCTGATCACAGTCGGGAGGGTGGACGAGCTGCCTCTCGGGAGCGTCAAGATCGTCCATGTCGGCCAGGTCGCCGTGGGCGTCTACAACCTCGGCGGCGAGTTCTACGCGCTCGAGGACCGCTGCTCGCATGACGACGGGCCGCTCGCCGAGGGCGACTTCGATCCGGACACAGGAGTCGCCATCTGCCCGCGTCACGGGGCGAACTTCGACATCCGAACCGGCCGCGCGCTCACCCTGCCGGCCTACCAACCCGTCGACACCTTCCCGGTCGTCGTCGAGGACGGCGTCGTCAAGGTTGATGTGACGTAGGTGCTGGACGACCGCGTCCGCGCCGTGCTGGACCGGCTCGAGGCCGAGGACGCCGACGAGCGGGAGCGCGGTGTCTCGCGTGAGCTTCGTTCCCGCCAGGTCGCACACACGACGGGTCAGTTCCTCTTTGCGCTCGCGGCGCCGCAGACGGATTGCGAGGTGCTGGAGATCGGCGGGTCGCGCGGCTACTCCACGATCTGGTTCGCCGCCGCCGTGCGTCAGCTCGGCGGCCGGGTGCTCTCGCTCGAAGCGGATCCCGCCAAGTGCCAGGCCTGGCGCCTGAACGTCGCGCAAGCCGGGCTCGAGGACACCGCGGAGCTGGTCGAAGGCGACGCCTTCGAAACGTTGCCTGCGATCGACGACGTGTTCGACATCGTCTTCATCGACGCCGAGAAAGAGCACTACGAGCAGCTCTTCGAGCTCGCACGTTCGAAGGTGGAGGCAGGTGCGCTCTTCGTCGCCGACAACGTCCTCTCCCACGAGGAGACGCTCGGCGGCTACTCACGGGCGAGGCAGGCCGATCCCACCCTCGAGTCGGTGACTGTCCCCCTCGATCGAGGGTTAGAGCTTTCCTCCGTCCTGCGCTAGCCGCTACATTTCTGATTAACCGCGGAAAGGAGGTGGTCCGAGAGTGATTTCATCAAGTACGGGCAGTGGAGGTACCAGCGGGTAGGGGCGTGTCCCCGGTACCGGAAGGGAACCGCCTAGCCAGCGTAGGGGACTCGCGCTACGCGCCGCCGGCCTAGCC
This sequence comes from Gaiellaceae bacterium, assembly GCA_046714355.1. Classification (GTDB taxonomy): domain Bacteria; phylum Actinomycetota; class Thermoleophilia; order Gaiellales; family Gaiellaceae; genus JACDAN01. Next base: position 1,359 of record JBKKAR010000034.1, read on the forward strand.
GGCAGGAAGCGCTCCTACTACATCACGCTGGTAACCGGAAAAAGGGGCCGCCCTCGTGCGGCCCCTTTTTCTTTGCTCGTACGCTCTTCCTCGTCATGGCAGTCGTCATCGCCACCCAGCTCCGGAAGGAGATCGCGGGGAGTCCGCTGTTCGACGGCGTCTCGTTCAAGGTCGAGCGTCGCGACCGGCTCTCGCTCGCCGGGCCGAACGGCGCCGGGAAGACGACCCTGCTCCGGATGCTCTCGCGCGAGCTCCCGGTCGACGGCGGCGAGCTCGCTTTCTCGAAGGGAACGCGTGTGGCGCTTCACGATCAGCGCCCGCCGCTCGAGCGCGGACTGACGCTGCGCGAGTACGTCCTCTCCGGCGCCGCCGACCTGATCGCGCTCGAGGAGGAGCTGCGCTCGCTCGAGCAGGCGATGGCCGGAGGCACGCACGATCCCGCGACGCTTTCACGCTACGCGGACGTCCAGGCCCGGCTCGAGCACGCCGGCGGCTACGCCTGGCGCGATCGCACGGCGTCCGTCGTCCGCGGGCTCGGTTTCGCCGAGGCGGAGCTGGATCGCCCGCTCGAGACCTTCTCCGGAGGAGAGCTCACGCGCGCTTCGCTGGCGCGTGCCCTCGCCGGCGACCCGGATCTGCTCCTCCTCGACGAGCCGACGAACCATCTCGACGTCGAGAGCATCGAGTGGCTCGAGCGCGAGCTCCAGTCCCTCGACGCCGCCGTCATCCTCGTCGCGCACGACCGCTGGTTCCTGGAGGCGGTGACGAACGGCGTCCTCGAGCTGGCCGGTGGCCGCTCGCTCTACTTCAAGGGTCCGTGGCACGCCTGGCGCCGCGAGAAGGTCGCGAGGGCGCTCCACGCACAGAAGGCGCTCGACCGGCTGGAGGGCGACATCGCCCGCCTCGAACGCTTCGTAGAGCGGTTCCGCGCCAAGAAGAACAAGGCCAAGCAGGCCCAGGCGAAGATCACCCACATCGGCCGGCTGGAGCAGGAGCGGGGCGAGGAGGCCGACACGCTCGATCGCCTCTCCCTCCGGAAGCGCTCGATGGGCTTCGACTTCCTCAAGCCCCCGCGGAGCGGCCGGACGGTGGTCGAGGCGTCAGGCCTCGACGTCAAAGCGGGATCCAAGGAGCTTCTGCACAGGATCGATTTCGCTCTCGAGCGGGGCGAGCATGTCGCGCTCGTCGGTCCCAACGGCTCGGGGAAGACGACGCTGCTCGAGACGATGCTCGGTGGGCGGGAGGCCGCCGCGGGCTCGGTACGCCTGGGGCACGGGGTCGAGGCCGCCTACTTCTCCCAGCACGAGCAGGAGCTCGACGAGCGCGGGACGGTGCTCGACTGCGTTCAGGGGGCGACGGGACTTCCGCGGCCCGCGGCGCAGAACCTGCTCGGCCGGTTCCTCTTCTCCGGCTGGGAGGAGCACCAGAAGCAGGTCGCGGTCCTGTCCGGAGGCGAGCGCCGCCGGCTCGGCCTGGCGCTCGTCGTCGCCTCGGGCGCGAACTTCCTCGTGCTCGACGAGCCGACGAACCACCTCGATCTCGAGAGCCGGGAGGCGCTCGAAGCCGCGCTCGAGGCTTTTCCGGGCACCGTCTTGCTCGTCTCGCACGATCGCGCCTTGCTCGACGCGGTGGCGCATCGCACGCTTGCGATCGAGGACCACGGGCTCCGCTCGTACGAGGGTGGCTGGGCCGAGCTGATCCGGCGCAGGGAGGAGGTGGCTCAGGCAGCCGAGCCACCCGTTCCGAAGGTCTCGAAGGCGAAAGCCAAGCCTGCGCCGACCAAGCCGAAGGGGCCGACCGCGCTCGAGCTGCTCGAACGGGACATCCAGCGTCAGGAAGAGGCGGTGGCCGAGCTCGAACGGAAGCTCTCGGAGGATTGGGGAAACGCCGAGCTGCTTCGAGCGCATCGGGCTGCCCGCGACGAGCTCCAGGCGCTGCTCGTCCGCTGGGAGCAGCTCTTCGAGACTTCCCAGGCCTAAGCCGGGTGCATCAGCTGCTGCTCGGTCTCGAGCAGGTGCCTGGTTGGATCCGGCTCGACCGCTGCGCGCTCGGCCGACGCGTAGTAGGCGTCGTCCGCCGCCTCGAACTCCTCGTGTCCGAGGATCCAGACGAACGTGTCCTCGTCCGCAATCACCCAAGGGCCGAGCACCGTGAAGCCGGCCTGCTCCCGCAGCGGGCGAATCATCTCGGTCCACTCGCGGACCCACGCGTCCATTGCGCCCGGCTTCACGCGATAGACCCGGAGCTGGTGGGTCACTGGTCGTAGGTCGCGATCAGCGCCTCGGCCACGACCTTCAGGGGCTTCCCTGACAGCTGACTCGCCTTCCGGAGGCGTTTGAACGCCTCCTCCTCCGAGAGCCCGTCCCGCTCCATCAGGAGTCCTTTGGCGCGCTCGATCGCCTTGCGCGCGGCGAGCGCCTCGGCGAGGGAGTCCGCTTCTTCCCGGATCGTCGCGAGCTCCTCGTGCCGCGCGCGGGCCGTTGCGATCGCCGGGAGCAGGTCGGCCTCGCGGAAGGGCTTGACGAGGTAGCCGAAGACCCCGGCCTCGACCGCGCGCGAGACGAGCTCGTCCTGCCCGTACGCGGTGAGCATCACGATCGGGATCGGATGCTCGTCGAGGATGCGCCGCGCCGCCTCGATCCCGTCGAGCCGCGGCATCTTGACGTCGAGGATCGCGAGGTCGGGCCGGTGCTCCCGCGCGAGCTCGACGGCCTCCACCCCGTCGCGGGCCTCGGCGCACACCTCGTGACCCGCGTCCTCGAGCAGGCGGCGAAGGTCGAGATGGATGATCGTCTCGTCCTCGGCGATCAAGATCCTCACGCGAGCTCCCCGATCCGGCGGGCGACCTCGTGGGGCGCGTCCCAGTGGAGGTAGTGGCCGGTGTCGAGCCAGACGACTTCGGCGTTTGAGAGGCTCGCCAGCGTGGTTCGCGCCTCATCGCCGCTGACCCAGCTCTCGGAGCAGAGCATCAGGATCGGGCAGCGGGCGGCTTCGATCCGCTCGCGGGTCAGCCCCGACTCGGGCCCCTGGTAGATCTCGGCGAGCCTGAGCGCAAACTCCGGGTTCGGTTTTCGCCGGAGTCGGCCCTGGCCGTTCTCCTCGTGGTTGCGCCGGAAGACCGCACGGATCAGCTCGGCGTGCCGATCGCCCTCGGCGAGGCGTGCCGCCTCCAACTCAAGCGCCTCAACCGTCCCTGACCATCCGAGGCCGCGGCTCCGGCCTATCTCCACCAGGTCTGCCGTCGTCAGATCCGGACGACTCCACCACCGGGGCACCGCGTCGAGTGCGACCACGCCGGCGAGGCGGTCGGTCTGCCCGGCCGCCAACAGGGCGTTGACGCCGCCCATCGAGTGGCCGACGAGCAACGGTCGCTCTAGGTCGCCGGCGACCGTCATGACCTCCTCGACCATGGCGGTGACCGACGCATCGTCCGGCGTAGGCGACTGTCCATGCCCACGAGCGTCGTACGCGACGACGCGGAAGCTCGGTTGAAGCAGCGGTGCGAAGTCGCGCCAGGTGGCGAGATTGTCGGCGCCGCCGTGGAGCAGAAGCAGGTCCGGCCCGCCGCCGCCGTAGTCGTGGACGGCCAGGTCGATCACGCGGGGAACACGACCTCGGCGCGCAGGCCTCCGTCCGAGCTGAAGGCGAGTGTTCCTCGCAGCTCATCTCGAACGAGCGCCTGCACGATCGAGAGGCCGGTTCCCGACGGCTCGTCCTCGATCCCCGCGCCGTCGTCGGCGATCGCGAGGACGACGCTGCCGTTCCGGCGCCCCAACTCGACGCGGACCGTGTCTCCGCCATGCTCGAGGGCGTTCTGGAGCAGCTCGCTGAAGACGAGCGCAAGCGCCGTCGCCTGGTGGCCGGCAAGCGAGACGGGCTCCAGCGCAATCTCGACGCGCTTTCCCGAACCGAGCCCCTGGACGAGCATCGCGCGCAGGCGGTCGATCAGCTCGTCGAGCTCGACGTCGTCGTGACGGCTCTCTGTGAGCACTTCGTGAACCGCGGCGATGGCGAGGATCCGGTTCGCCGAGTCGTCGAGAGCCTTCCGCGGATCGACCTGGTCGCCCGACCGGGCCTGGAGCCGGAGCAGCGAGGCGACCGTCTGCAGGTTGTTCTTGACGCGGTGGTGGATCTCTTGCGCCAGGACCCCGCGCATCACGGCTCGCCCGTGTTCGAGGGCCACGGCTGCGTGATTCGCGATCGACGAAAGGAGCGCGCGCTCCTGCTCGGTGAACGCCGTGTCACGGTCGCAGACGAGCTCGCCGATCTGCCGGCCCTTCCAGCGGAGCGGGATGCGGACCGCGTGCGCACCGGCGCGCCCCTCCGGCCACGCGATGCCGCCGTCCTCCAGGACGAGAGCGGCTCCCGCCGCGCCGACGGCATCCACGGTGGTCCTGACGATCGCCTCGAGGGACTCCTCCAGGTAGAGCGACTCCGAGACGGCTTCGGAGATCTTCGCGAGCGCCTCGAGCTCGCCGACCCGCCGCTGGGCCTCGCTGTAGAGCTTGGCGTGCTCGATCGTCTGTGCGACCTGAGCGGCGATGGCGAGGAGCAGCTCGATCTCGTCACCGGTGAACTCGCGCGGCTCGATCGTACGAACGTTGAGGGCGCCGGCGAGTTTCTCCCGGGCCAGGATCGGGACGGCGAGGATCGACTCGTACTGGTCCTCAACGAGGTTGGCGAAGCCCTTGAAGCGCGGGTCGAGGTGGGCCTCGGCGGGGATGGCGATCGGCTCCCGCGACGCTGCTGCTGTCCCCGTGATGCCCTCGCCCGGCCGCATGCGCGGTCGCCGGGTCATAGCCTCGACGGCAGTCCCGTGGGTGGCGCGAAGCACGAGCTCGTCGGCGGTCTCGTCGTAGAGGTAGACGAAGCAGGCCTCGGTGTCTAGCGCCTCGGCGACCTTGCGGGCGACGAGCGCGAGCACCTCCTCGAGATCGAGCGTGGAGTTGACAGCCGCGATCGTCTCGGTGAGCAGCCGAACGTGCCGTCCGGGCGCATCCATCCTCACGCGAACCTACACGCCCGGTCGCTTACAAACTCCTTACGGGCGACAACCGAAAACGCTGACACGCGGCGAGTACCTTTCCGGTTGTGAGCGAGGCCGTCCTCCCCGATCTCGACCTCAGCAAGACGATCGGATACCTGGTCGCTGACGCGAAGGGGAAGATCGTTGGGCGCGTCGAGTGCGCGATGTACGGGGCGACGCGCGACATTCCCGACGCCCTCTCTGTCCGCTCGGGATTCCTTTCGCGGCGCCGGCGCCTCGTTCCCGCAGAGACGATTCGGGAGATCGACGGCTCGAGCGGAGTCATCGGACTGAACGTCGAGCGCGAATAGATTAGCGCCTTACTCTAGGCAAACCGCCTCCGAGCAGGGACAATGGCAGCAAGTCCTGCCCCCGCCTGCGGCGGGCGGGACGAACTGACGGCCGACTGCGAGCTGCGTTTGCAGCTCGTGGTCGTTGAGGGCCAGCGCTCAGAGGACGGGCAGGTAGCGCTCCAGCTCCCACGTCGTCAGCTGCACGCGGTACTCGTCCCACTCCTTGCGCTTGAGCTCGACGTAGCGGTCGAAGATGTGCCGGCCGAGCGCCTTCTTCGCCAGCTCGGACTGGGACAGCTCGTCGATCGCCTCCCCGAGCGTCTCCGGGAGCGAGACGATTCCCCGCTCGCGGCGCTGCTCCGGCGTGAGGTGGTAGAGGTTCGTCTCCATCGGCTCGGGCAGCTCGTAGCCCTGCTCGATCCCCTCGAGGCCGGCATGGAGCAGGGCCGCGAAGGTCAGGTAGGGGTTGCAGGCCGGATCAGGGCAGCGGATCTCCGCGCGCGTTGCCTGCTCGGAGCCCGGCTTGTACAGCGGGATCCGGATCAGCGCCGAGCGGTTTCGCTGCGACCAGGCGACGTAGACCGGCGCCTCGTAGCCCGGGACCAGCCGCTTATAGGAGTTGACCCACTGCGCGAAGACGGCGGAGATCTCGCGCGCATGACGGAGCTGGCCCGCGATGAAGGCCTTGCCGACGTCGGAGAGGTGCCACTTGTCCTCGGCGTCGAAGAACGTGTTCCGGTCGTTTGTGAACAGGGACATGTGCGTGTGCATCCCCGAGCCGTTCTCGCCGAAGATCGGCTTCGGCATGAAGGTGGCGTGGAAGCCGGCCTTCTTTGCGATCTCCTTGACGATCAGGCGGTACGTGATCGTGTGGTCGGCCATCTCCAACGCCGGCGCGAAGCGCATGTCGATCTCGTGCTGCGACGGACCGACCTCGTGGTGGACGTACTCGATCGGGATCCCCATCCCCTCGAGGGCGCGAACGGTCTCCTGCCGAAGCTCGCCCGCTGCGTCCATCGTCGTCATCGCGAAGTAGCCGCCCTCGTCGAGGGTCTCGGTGCCCTTCGAGTCCTTGAAGAGGAAGTACTCGAGCTCCGGCCCGACGTTGAAGGTGTCGAAGCCCATGCTCTTCATCCGGTCGAGCGCACGGCGGAGGACGAAGCGCGGGTCGCCGTCGTAGGGCTCGCCGTCGGGGGTGACGACGTCGCAGATCATGCGAGCGACCTTCGTCTCGCCCTCGCGCCACGGCATCAGCTGGAAGGTCCGCGGATCGGGGATCGCGACCATGTCGGACTCTTCGATCGCGTTGAAGCCTGTGATCGACGAGCCGTCGAAGCCCATGCCGTCGTCGAGCGCGGCCTCCATCTCGGAGGGAGTGACCGCGAAGCTCTTCAGATGCCCCTCGAGATCGGTGAACCAGAGGAGGAGAAACTCGACCCCCTCGTCCTTGATGCGCTTGAGGACCTTCTTGCGATCCTCGGTGTCCGACGTCGCCCTGAATTTGCTCTCGACCTGCGCCATCACGCCTCCTTAAAAACGCGAAAAGCCCCGGGCCAGCGCCCGAGGCTTCGTTGCCTCCGTGCTCGCTGAGCGTAACAGCTAGCCGGGACGAGGTCGAACCGGCGCCGGGCCGCCGCCGCCGCGAAGGGCGCGTGCGTAGAGCGCGATCGCGGGCGTCAACAGGAGCCCCGCCGCGACGAGCGCGGCGCGCAGCGAGGCCACGGTTCCGACGACGCCGATCACGGGTCCGCCCGAGACCTCGCCGATCGCATCCGACTGGCTGGCGATCGAGTTCACCGTGGCGCGAACGCTCGAGTCCTCGACGTTCTTGTTGAGCCAGGTCAGGTAGAGCGGATCCTTGAGCCGGCGCACGAGGCGCGCGACAAGGTAGGCGACGGACGCGAGCACGAAGCTTGTCGCGAGACCGAAGGCCACCACGGCGATCGACAGGAACACAGTCAGCCAGAGCAGGGCGCCGGCGAGCTTCGCGTTGTCGGCGTGCTCGAAGCGCGGTACGAGGAACGACGTGACGACGATCCCGGCTACGAGGCCGACGACGTTGAAGACGCCGAACCAGACAACTGGGTCGAGGCCCCAGAGCTCGGGGAGGCCGACGTCCACGAGCAGGTGCGCCTCCCAGAGGCGGTCGAGGCCCTCCGAGGCGGCGCCGGCGAAGAACGTGATCCCGACGATCAGCAGCAGCACGTTGTGGCCGCGCACGAGGCGTCCGCCGGTGACGGCAGTCGTCTTCATCGCGCGCAGTGGCGAAACGCGCTCCTCCACCGGCCGGCGGACGAAGCCGTGCTCGGGCATCAGGAAGATGCACGCGATCCCGGTCGCCAGAGAGATCGCGCCACCGAAGACGAGGGCGGCGCCGAGGTGCTGCGTCGCGACGGCGACACCGAGGATGGCGCCGAGGATGGCGCCGAGGTACGACCACTGCGTGCCACGGAGGAACACCCGCCCGATCCCGTCGACGCCGTGCTCGTCCGTGATCCACGCTTCCTCGGCGCCGCTCAGGAACGTGCCGCCGATTCCCCGGAGGATCGCCGCGACAACGATGACCGAGTAGACCGGAACCAGTCCGATGACCATGATCGAGGCGCCCGCCAAGAGGAGGCCGATGATCAGCGACAGGCGGCGGCTGTAGGTGTCCGCCACTACGCCGGTCGGCACCTCGAAGAGGAAGATCGCGATCTCGCTGACCGTCCCGAGCAGAACGAGCTGGAGCGGATTCACGCCCACGTCCTGCACGAGGTAGACGGCCCAGACGGTGAAAGACGCGTGGAGCCCGATCGAATCGAAGAACTCGATCCCGTAGAAGACCTTCAGCGCGTCGAGGCGGCGGATTACAGACGTCTCCGCATCGAGATCCACGCCGGCTGGGCGACGAAGCCGAGGGCGAGGTTGATCGCCTGCATGCCCTCGTTCCGGTCCTGCGTAAACGTGATCAGCTCGCCGTAGCCGTTGGCCGCAGCCCAGGCCATCTCGGTCTTCTTCAGCGCAATGGCGATGCCCCGTCGGCGGTGACTTCGGCGCGTGGCGGTCAGACCGTGCTCGAGCAAGCCGGGCACGTCCCGTCCGATGAGCCCGGCGAACCCGACCATCTCGCCGTCCTCCATCGCGGCGAAGGAGATCGGCCCGGGCATCTCCTCTTCGAGCCAGACGTCAAAAGCCGGCGGTTCGACGGAAACCGCGAGTGGGAGGTCCTCCCAGGCCTCCTGTGTCAGCGCGTAGGCAGCTTCGTGCAGGTCGGGAGTCACCTCGACGATCTCGATTCCGTCGGGTGGAGCCGGAGGCTGCTCGTCGCCGCGCAGCTCGAGGATGAGCTCGACCTGGCGCTGGTACTCCTCGAACCCACGGCGTTCGGCCCAGGCGATGGAATCGGTGTCCGCCTCCGACACGAGCGTCGAAAGCGACTCCGGCTCCTGGCCTCGGGCGTGCGCAGCGACCCGCTCGTAGAGCTCCGACCCGATCCCCCGGCGGCGGCACCCCGGCAGGACGCGGACGCCGACGAACATTCGCCCCGGCGAGTCGGACGGAGCAACGATGCCGAGTCCGACCGCGCGCTCCTCCTCTTCCGCGAGGAGGTACAGCCGCTCCGGCTGGCGCTCTCTTCGGCGCTCCAGCTGCTCGGGCGTCATCGGCTCGCGCGGGGTGATGGACGCCCAGATCTCACAGAGGGCGGCAAGGTCTGCTCTCGTCGTCGCCTCGCGGATCACGACGCCACCGCCGGCAGGTCCTCCAGCTCAGGCTCTCGGCCGCCGTGACGGATGGCGCGCCCATAGAGGGCGAGGGCGGGGGTCAGAAGCAGCGCGCCGCCGGCGAGTGCCGCACCGGTACCGAAGGCGTTCCCGACGACGCCGAGCACTGGACCCCCTGCGGCCTGGCCGACGGCGTCCGCCTGCCCGGTGATCGAGTTGACCGTGGCCCGGACGCTCGAGTCGGTGATCTGCTGGTTTACCCAGATGTCCCAGAGCGGCGAGAGCACCTGGCGAGCAAGCAATGCCGTCAGGAGCCCCACGACCGCGGCGACGGCTGCGCCCGTGAGCGCAAAGACGAGTTGCGCGACCGCCATCGTCGCCGTGAACGCGAACAGGAGTCGAGCGATGCCGCCTGTTCCGACGCGCTCGAAACGTCGCTGCAAGGCGCCGATGGCGAAGTAGCCGAAGAGCATCGCGACCGCCGCGAAGCCGCCAAACCACACGATGGCGTCCAGGTGGCCGATGGCCGGCAGTCCGATCTCCCGGAGAAAGTGCGCCTCCTTCAGGCGATCGAAAGCCTCGCTCGCCGTTCCGATGAAGAACGCGATCCCGAGCAGGAGCAGGAGTAGTGGCCGACTCCGCACGAAGCGCCCGCCGGCGAGCGCGGTCGTCCGCAGCTCGGTGAAAGCGCCCCCTCGCTCTTCGGCGGGTCGGCGGCGGAATCCGGTCTCCGGCATCAGGAACACGCAGGCGACTGCGCAGGCGATCTGCAGCGCGCCGCCGGCGATCACGGCGGCGCGAAGCGACTGCGTCCCGACGACGACCGAGATGACGAGGCCCAAGAGCGCACCGGCGTACGCAAGACGGGCGCCTCGTAGGAACACCTGCGGGACGCGCTCGATCCCGACCTCGTCGGTGATCCACGCCTGATACGCGCCGCTCGTGAAGGTGTAGGCAAGGCCCCACGCCGCCCAGATCGCGACGATCGCCCAGGGGGCCGAGACGACGCCTACGAGCAGCCACGCGGCTCCCATGCCAAGGAACCCGATGACGAGCGAGAGCTTGCGTCCGTACGTGTCAGCGACGACGCCGGTCGGCACCTCGAACAGGAAGACCGCGGCCTCCATCGCCGTACCCATCAGAATCAGCTCCAGCGGGGAGAGTTCGAGCTCGCGGACGAGGTAGATCGAGACGACGATCCACGTCGGCATCGAGAGCAGGAACTCGAGCCCGTAGTAGACAGAGGATGCGGGCGGACGCCGCACGGCACTAACCCGACCGCTTCAGCTTCCCGTGCCGCTTCGCGTACTGCTCGCCGATTCGGAACACCAGCAGACCGAGCGGGATCGAGACCGCGCCGATCAAGACGAGCGGCCAGAGCTCGTCGCCCATCGACGTCACTCCGTCGCCGCGCAGGATCGCGTCGCGCAGGCCGTCCAGCGCGTAGGTCGCCGGCGAAAAGATGGATGCCACCTGCATCCACTCCGGGAGGACGCTGACCGGGTAGTAGACGCCGGAGATCACGAGCAGGATCCCCTGCGCCATGAACCCGAGCTGGGTCCCCTTCTCGGGCGAGATCAGCGGGAGGACGGCCGTCATCATCCCGATCCCGATGAACGAGATCGAGGCGACGAGCAGGATCACGATCGCCGCGAGGTAGTCGGCCTGCGCGAGGTCGAGGTCGAAGAAGAGCGCGACCACGCCGAAGAGCAGTACCGCGCGGATGATGCCGTAGACGATCGCGAAAAGGCCCATCCCGAAGAGGTGCACGGGGCGGGAGAGCGGCGCCATGAACGTGTACTCGATCGTCCCCTCCCAGCGCTCCCAGGCAACTGTCTCCGTGAGGATCTCGAAGATCACGCCGAGGTACGCCCACACGACGGCGCCGACGAGCAGCTGCGTCGTGATCAGCTGAACGTCGATCCGGCCGCCCGCCGCCTCGACGCCCTCGCCGATGAAGACGATCGTGAGCGTGTTCGCGATCGTCCAGACGAAGAACGCGAGGTCCCACCAGATGTAACGGCGGACGAGATAGACGTTCCGCTCGAAGACGCCGGAGAGCCCGATCAGCTCGTGGCGCAGGACTGCGGCTGCTCCCTGGGGCATCAGTCGTCCTCCTCTGCTGGTTCGTCTTCGAATGCCTTGCCGGTCGCGGCGAAGAAGGCTTCCTCGAGGGTTGCCGCCTGGTACTTCGCCTTGAGCTCCGCTGCCGGAGCGAGCTCGATCAGGCGACCGCGGTCGAGGATTCCGACGCGGTCCGCGAGCTCCTCCGCCTCGACGAGGTCATGGGTGCAGAGCAGGACGGTCGCGTCGTGGACCTGTCGAATCTCGCGGATGAACTTCTGAACCTCGAGCTTCGAGCGTGGATCGAGGCCGGTCGTTGGCTCGTCGAGGAGCAGGAGGATCGGAGCCGTCAACAGCGCCCTGGCGAGCGCAACCTTCTGCTGCATGCCGCGGGACATGTCCTCGAGCGGCTCGCCCATTCTTTCCCGAGGAAAGCCGACCTTGCCCAGGATCTCCGGGATCCGTTCCCGGGTCTCGCGGATCGGCATGCCGTAGAACCGTGCCGCGTAGCTCAAGTTCTCGACTGCGGACATCTTCTTGAAGAACGAGGCCTCGACGGACACGCGGTTGATCAGCCGCCGCACCGCTCTCGTCTCCTGGGAGACGTCGTGCCCGAACACGTGCGCCGAGCCGCCGTCGT
>JBKKAR010000035.1:0-2971 GCA_046714355.1 Gaiellaceae bacterium
AAGAGGCGCGGACCGGAGTCGAACCGGTGTGCGAGGCTTTGCAGGCCTCTGCCTAACCACTCGGCCACCGCGCCAGAGCGACGTCCAATGCTACCGAGGCCCTTCGAACCGCCTTAACGCGAGGGCGACGAGCACGGCCGAGAGGACGATGAGCCCCCACCCCAGGCTCAGCTGCGGCGTCAGGACGCTCGGCGGCTTCCAGGTCGTCCAGTCGCGCTTGTTCACCTGCTCGAACCAGAAGTCGCGCCACTCGACGGCGAGGCCGTAGACCAGCCCCAGCGAGAGGACGAACATGACCGCGAGTCGCGGCCGATAGCGCGTGAGCAAGAGCGCGGCAGTGCTGAGAAGCGCAGCATCGAGGCCCTCGTGTTCGCCGAGGTGGACCGCGGGCGCCAAGCGTCCGTCTCCCCCGCGGCGGATCTCCTCGCCCAAGAGGACATCCCCGGGGAAGTAGAACCCGAGCGTCGCCGCGACCCAGACAAGTGCGACGAACCAGAGGACGACGCCGATCGCGACCCGCAACGGATCGAGCGGGAGGCGGCCCACCCGCTCCCAGGGCGCGAGGAGGGTAAGCACGAACGCGATTGCCACGCCTAGCGCGGGAACGAAGTTGACGGGCTTGGCGTCGAGGTCGTGCTGGTCGACGACGCCGGGGACGGCCGTGACGGCGCAGAGGCCGCTCGCCGACAGCGCTGCGAACCACGCCGCTCGGCTCCCGATCCGCTCGGCCGCCAGGCAGGCGATCGAGATTGCCGCCAACGAGACCGGATAGTTGAGGAAGACGAGAGCCCGGCCCAGGCCGCCGGCGAGTCCGTCGCGACTGACGTTGTACAAATCCTCCGGCGGGACGCGCGAGTAGGTGACCGCGATGACGACCGCGGTCGCCAACAAGAGCGCCCACACCGCGTCCACCGCTAAAAGCCTTCTATTCGTCACACTATAGTCTGCCTCGCTGTTCTGATCCTTGCCGCCTGCGGCGGCGGAAGCAAGGCCGAAGCCGAAGACATCTACGCGTACGACGTTTCCGCGCCGCTGGCCAGGCAGGACGCCGGCGTCGCGAACTCGGACTACCCGATCAAGATCCACGACATCAGCTTCGACGGCGGCGCTGAACGCGTGCCTGCATTTCTCTTGCTACCACCCGGAAAGGGGCCGTACCCGGCGGTGATCTACCTCCATGGGCAAGGTGGAGACCGGCTCGAGATGCTCTATACAGCGAGCTGGCTCGCCGTATAGAGCGTGCCGTGGCGCTCACGATCGAGTCCCCGTACTCGCCAAACCGCGAAATTGAGCTCGGCCCAGGGGTCGAGGGCCTTCGGAATGAGCGCAACCGGACGATCCAGAGCGTCGTCGCTACTCCGCCGCGCCGTCGATCTACTCCAGTCCCTCCCGCAGGTGAACGACGAACGGATCGGCTTTGTCGGCTACAGCGCGGGCGCCCGGACTGGCGCGATCCTCGCCGGTGTAGAGCCGCGGATCCGCGCGTTGGTCTTCATGTCCGGCGGCGAAGACTCGGTCGGCGAGTTCATGGACCTCGTCTCGGAGGAGGAGAAGGCCGAGGTGCGGCCGCTCCTCGAGGACACCGATGGGCTCGAGTACATCGCCCAGGCGAGTCCGTCCAAGCTCTTCTTCCAGGCGGGGCGCCGCGACAAGCTCGTCCCGCGGAACGCTCTCGAGACGCTGATCGGTGCCGGAAGCGAGCCGAAGAAGGTGAGCTGGTACGACGCCGGCCACGATCTCGCCGTCCCGAAAGCCCAGCGCGACCAGCTCGACTGGCTTTCACAGGTCCTGCAGATCGAGGGGCCGCCGGTCGAAGGCGCCGAAACCGGGCCCTAGCCACTAGCCTCGCCGGGTGCCCGAGTGGAGCCCCGAGGTCGTCGTCGAGGAGGCCCTCGCTCGCCGGCTGATCGGCGAGCAGTTCCCCGACCTCGAGGCGCAGTCGCTGCGGCTTCTCGGCCAGGGCTGGGACAACACGGTGTGGCTCGTGGACGAGCGCTGGACGTTCCGCTTCCCTCGAAAGGCGTTCGCCGTCCCGGGACTCGAGAACGAGATCGCCTACCTGCCTCAGCTCGTGCCACTCCTGCCGTTACCGATCCCCAACCCCACGTTCATCGGCCGGCCGTCAGAGGGCTTCGACTGGCCGTTCTACGGAGCCCCCTACCTTCCGGGTGGGGAGTTGGCCGAGGCCGAGCTGGACGACGAGGAAAGGGTCGGCCTCGCCCGCCCGCTCGCGGAATTCCTGCGCACGCTTCACGGCCTCGAGCTTGACGCCGACCTCCCCGTGGATCCCGTACGCCGCACAGATATGGCCTTCCGCGTTCCGTTGGCGCGAAAACGCCTGGCCGAGGTCGAAGAGCTCGGGCGCTGGCGCCCGCCGTCCTCGGTCGAGGAGGTGCTCTCGTTGGCAGAAACCCTTCCTGCGTCGCAGCCGACGGCAATCTGCCACGGGGATCTCCATCTGCGGCATCTCCTGATCGACCAGCAGGGTCGGCCGGCGGCCGTGATCGACTGGGTCGACCTCTCGCGAAACGACCCGGCCGTCGACCTCGTCCTGTTCTGGGGCCATGCTTCCGCCCGAAGGGCGGACCGCCTTCCTCGACGCCTACGGGTCAGTCAGCGAGGAGCAGCTCGTTCGCGCGCGAGCGTTGTCGCTCTTCCTCTGCGTCGTGCTCGCGGTCTATGCCCGCCACGAGGGTCTTTCCGCGCTCGAGCGCGAGGCGATCGGCGGCCTCGCGCGAACGTGTTCCTGAGGGGGCGCGTTCCAAAAAGAGACGCGACTTCCCGTGGGCTCTCCCGCCGCTTATGTGACGGGCATCCTGGTAGACCTGCCAACGGGATGATGATCCGCCCTCTCACGTCGGAGGACGCTGACGAGCTATCGGCGCTCTTGGTCGAGAACCGCGAGTTCCTCGCTCCATTCGAGCCCGTTCGCGACGAACGATTCTTCACGATCGGCGGCCAGAACGAGCGG